>JAXDFO010000359.1:0-21535 GCA_034665545.1 Blastocatellia bacterium | reverse complement strand
TGCGACGGGCCTCTCTCTGCGCGCAGGTTGAAATTGTCTGCGGGGAGACTCAAGGGGCCGTCGGCTTCGCTGATGGAGCGAGCGAGCGAGTAGTTGACCACCCAGAAGAGACGTTTGCCAAACTGGTAATGGCTCGGACTCAAGTTAAGGTTGAGCATGTGGAGCCAAGAGTTGGCCGAAGATTCTATTTCCGTGACGTTGCCGGATAAGGGGTCCGGGCGGCCCAAGCCTTCGAGGGGCGCGTTGATGTTGCGGCCACGCAGTTGATGAAGGCCGCGCTGGTAAAAATAGTTGGTCCTTAAAAGCAGCGTCTTCGATAACTGTCTTTCCACACCGAGCGAGGCTTGCCAGATGTAGGGCATACTCAGGCGCGGGTCTTGCTGGATGCGGCTGGGGGCGAGCGTCAGTTGCCTGCCGCCGTCGAAGGGATTCGGGAAGCCTGGATTCTGGACCACTATATCGCGCTCGCGCTGGCCGTTGACGCGCAGAGCCTGTTCATAAACGTTCGCGTCGAACCACTGGTAAAAGATTCCGGTCCCGGCGCGAATCGTCGTCTTGCCGTCGGCAAAGGGCGACCATGCGAGGCCCGCGCGCGGCGCTATGTTGTTGCGGTCATCGAGTTGTGTCTGGATTTCCTGTCGCATTCCCAGGTTCAAAGAAAGGTTCTTGCGCAGGCGTATGTCGTCTTGCAAGTACCAGCCGAACTGGTATTGATTGAAGTTGACGGAGGGGTCGCCCGTGCGCTGCGTGAAGGTGGTCGGGCGCGAGCGGCGAAAGGCGTCGAGGTTGGCGAAGGTGAACGTGCCCGCGTAGTTGCGTCGTTCATCGCTGTTGTAGCTGTCCGCTTCAAAGAGGAGGCCCGCGCGCAGGGAATGATTGCGGAGGGCGAGGTCGAAGTTGTCCGCGATTTCGAGTTCACGAGTGTGGCGCGTGCTATTGATTTGCGCGCCGCCGCGATTGAAGGCGTTGAGGACGAGAATGGCTGGCGAGTCGTCAAGCGAGCGTTGGTCCACTTGCAGCCAGCGCGCCTGTAAGAGAAATTCGTTGACCGTCCTTTGCGAAAGCGGGCCGGTGTCTGAGAGACGGAAGAGATGCTCGGCTTGGTTTCTACCGTAGGCGCGCTCGGGCAAGTCGAAATTGCCGACGCCAAGATTATCCTGGCGCAGCGCGTTGCGTTGATACTCGGCCCTTAGCGTGTGATATTTCGTCAGCGTGTGCTCGATGCGCGCGGAGAGGTTGAGCGTGTTCGAGGGCACGGGCACGAGGCTGTTGAAATTGCCTTCGGGGAGGGCCGCGACAATCGTCTGCGAGTCGAAAGACCTGTGCCCGTCAAGGTTCAAAAAAAGCGAAGTGCGATTGCGCCAGATCGGACCATCAAGCGACACCCCCGTGCGACGATATTGCTCTGGCCCGCGACGCGGCGCGAACGCTGGCCGCGCGTTGAGCGACTCATCACGAAAGCCGAAGTTGAAAGTCCCGTGCCAGTTGTCCAGGCCGGGCTTGGTGTAGATGTCAACGGCGACGTTGCTGGCGACGTGATTCTCCGCCGCGTATGGATTGAGTCGAAAACGAATCTCTCGAATCTGTGATTTCGGTGGCAGCTTGCCGCCGCTGAATCCGTTGACGCGAATAATCGCGCCCGGCCCGGCCATCTCGCGCAAGACCTGGCTGAACTCCTCCGGGTCGTCAGGCAGTTGGGCCAACTGCTCTTCTGTGAGCACGGTCGTAAAGGCCGTCCCGTGCGGGTCCGTCGCTTCCTCACGACGCTCCTGGCTGACCTTCACTTCCTCTTTGATGCTGCTGACTTCGAGATTGACTTGTAGGTGATTGACGCCCGCTTCAACCGCGACCTCTTTCATCGAGAGAGGCTCGAAGCCTGCGGCCTCCACCTGCAAACGATATTTCCCGGTCTTCAAACGGTTGAAGAGAGCCTCGCCGCGACTGTTCGTGTCGAGCGTGCGCTCTTGACCATGGCCGTCGCTCAGGCGCACGCGCGCAGACACCAGCGCCGCGCCGTTCGGGTCGAGCACGTTGACAAGCATGCTGGATTCGACACCGCCGTTGGTCGCGGTCTGCGCTTGCGCGGGCGCGAAGATTGGTCCAATGGCGATGTGAAGGACGAGCAGGAGGACCAGGATTCGCGCCTGGGGTCGAGCGTCCGAGTAGCCTCTACACATTGCGGCTCTTACCTTTCAGGGGCGGCTTATTTCTTCTCGAACTTCTGAGGCTTGAGGTCGGGCGGGTTAATCTTAAACTTGCTCAGTTCCCATTCTTCAAAAGCTTTGTTGGCGACGGCCTTCGTCAGCTTGTGCGGAAACATGATGCCGTTGACGGGCTTGTAATCCGCGAAGACGAGTTGAATCTCGCCTTCCTGCCTGGCCCCCGCTTTGGCCTGTGCTTCTTTCACGAGCTTGTCAATCTCGTCTTTGTTGACGCCGCCGCTACTGCCAGCCGACGTGCTCGTCATGGACGTGCGCGGGACGAGGCCGCGATAGGTCATCATCAACGGCCTGTGCGTGCTCTTGTCTATGTAGAGCCGCGCGGCGAAACCGTTTGCGCCCTTCGCATCGAGCACGTCTGCGGTCCCGTCCGGCGCTTTCGCTTCGCCCGCGTAACTGAACTCGATGTTCATGCTCGATGGCGGCATCATGAGAAAGGCGAGCATGTCGCGCGCGAACTCCATGCGCAGGTCTTGCAGTTGTGTTGACTGGTCCTTATCCTTGCCCGTCTGCATGACCATCACCTGCGCGTTGCTCGCGCCGGATTTTGAATCGGACCAGACCTGATCGCCGTTGAGGGCTTTGACGATGGTCAATTCGATACCGGCGAAGACGGCCATCGTCTCCGTCCTTTTAAATTTATCGGGCATCAGGAAATCCAGCGAGACTGTGCCGGATTGGTTCTGGTTTTGATTGGCCCTACGGAAATCTCCGTTGACGGAAAAGCCCTGCACGCCTTTCAATTTTTCTTCGCCGCCGAGCGCGGTGCGGACTTGAGCGACCAAATCCTGCGCGTTCACTTTCTGGCCATCCGCTTGCTGCGCGGCGTTGTGGGCCATCTTGAGAGGTTCTATGCGCGCCATCGGTTGCAGGGACGCATTGGCGGCGTTGCTCGTCGTCGCGTTCGCGCCGTTGTCCTTTGCGGCGGGCGCGGCTTCCGTAGTCGCTTTGGCTTCATCCGCCTGCTTGACTTCACCGGCCGCCTGCGTCTGCGCAGGTTGTTCTGTAGACTGAACAGCGTCCGTCGTCGCCACGCTCTGCTCATCTTTGACGACCTTCTCTGTCGGCTGTTTGAAACTGCCTGAGACGAGCGCGATGGTCACGAGGACGATGGCGGCGACCAGTGAAATCATGATGATGTTGCTACGCATGTGAGTTCCCCTCTCGAATGGTTGGACTTTCGGGCTGGTCCAATGTGAACCGAAACATTATCCGCGAAACGTGAGGCGTTGTGGTTAAGTGGCTGAAAAAAGTTTGTTAAGAATGTAAAATCTGAAGGCCCGCGCGCACGCGCTCATCTCCGGGCGTGATAGGATTTTAACCGATGTTCGCAAATTTCAAAATCCCGGCCGTGCTGGTCCTGATAGTTCTGCTCTTAACGCTGCTGGGTCTGCTCGGCTGGCTGCAATATCGCCTCGTCGGGCAGGTGAGCCAGGGACAGCGCGAGCGCATGCGCGAGAATTTGCGGGTCGAGGCCGCAAAATTCGGAGAAGCCTTCGACCGCGAACTGGCGCGAGTCTATCTAAGCTTCCAGATGGACGCGGCGACGCTGCGCGATAAATCATGGCAGGCTTACGACCAGCGCTATGCTTACTGGGAAAGCACTGCCCCTCACCCGCATCTCGTCAAGGCTGTTTTCCTGGTGGACCAGGATGAGAAGGGCCAACTCCGCGCGAGCAAATTCAACCGCGCTCAAAGCGAGTTCGAGCCTCAAGACTGGCCCGCCGAATTCTCTCATCTGCGCCAGCAGTTCGAGCAGCAACTGCGCGCCAATCAAGCCTCCGGCGCATCCATCATACGCAACGCGCCGGAGCTTGTCGCAGAAGAGATTCCGGCCCTCGTTATCCCCGTCTCGAATGTGCCCGCGCTCAGCAAACAGCAGAAGCCGGAGGCGGCTTCGCTCTACGGCTACACGGTCGTTACGCTGGACCAGGATTACTTGAACCAACAATTCATCCCGTCGCTCGCCAGGCAATACTTTTCCGGCGATGGCAAAGAACTCGATTACAACCTCACCATCATCAGCCGCCAGGAACCGCATCAGATTATCTATCAATCCGACTCGCAAACAACGCGCGCCGCCCCGGCCAAAGGCGATGCGGCGGTCAACATTCTGGGCGTCGAACTCAACAGCTTTCTGAGCCTCTCCGTTGACCGCTCATTTCGCAACGAAAGCCTGCCGGGTGGCCCTGGCCGTCTTCCTTTAAGCAGCTTAGCAATCAGCATCCAGCGTTCGCCCGACGAGCATGCTTCAGACCCTTCCACGCTTGGAAGCGAAAATGGCCACTGGCAATTAATCCTGACGCATCGCGTCGGCTCTCTGGAAGAGGCCGTGGCCCACCTGCGACGCCAGAACCTCATCATCAGTTTCAGTATCCTGCTGCTCCTGGGCTTTAGCGTCGTCATGATTTTAATCAACGCGCAACGCGCTCAGCGTCTAGCCAGACAACAGATGGAATTCGTCGCGGGCGTCACACATGAACTTCGCACGCCGCTCTCCGTCATCTATTCGGCGGGCGAAAACCTGGCCGACGGTTTGATTGACGACCGCCAGCAGGTGCGTCGTTACGGCTCCGTGATTCGCAGCGAAGGACGCAGGCTGACCGAGATGGTCGAACAGGTCTTGGAATTCGCGGGCATGCAATCGGGGCGCAGGACATACGAGCTACGCCCGACGCGCATGCGCGAATTGATAGAGAGCGCGCTCGCGGAGTACGAACCGTTGATACGCGAGAAAGGCTTTCAAGTTGAAAAGAGCATCGCGCAAGGTTTGCCGCAGGTGATGGCGGACCAGAGCGCGCTCAAGCGTTCGCTGCAAAATCTGATCAGCAACGCGATGAAGTATAGCGGCGACCAACGCCTCCTGAAAATCAAGGCCACTTCGCCGGAGGGAGAGCGCAACAGCCGCGAAGTCTGCATCACCGTAGAGGACCGGGGGTCAGGCATAGAGCCTGCCGATTTGCCTCACATCTTCGAGCCGTTCTATCGCGGGCGTGAGGCGAAGGCCGCGCAGATACGCGGCAGCGGGTTGGGCCTCAGCCTCGTCAAGCATATTATCGAAGCCCACGGCGGAAACGTGAGCGTCAAGAGCGCGCCGCAAAGCGGGAGCGCGTTCACGGTCCATCTTCCGGCGGCGGATGAAGAGGATGGAAGCGACGCTCAACCCATGCGCTGAGCGCAGGAGATTATGAGCAAGAGAATTCTTCTAGTCGAAGATGAGCAGGGATTAATCATGACGCTCTCGGACCGTCTCGGCAGCGAAGGCTATACGGTCCTGACCGCCGAGGACGGCGAGACCGGCCTTTCCCTTGCTCTTCAAGAATCTTTCGACCTCATCATCCTGGATGTCATGCTGCCGCGCAAAAACGGAATTGATGTCTGCCGCGAACTGCGCCAGCACGCCCTTCACACGCCCATCATGATGCTCACCGCGCGCGGCATGCTGACGGACAAGGTGGTTGCACTCAAGCTCGGCGCGGATGATTACCTGACCAAGCCCTTCGAGATGCTGGAACTGCTGGCGCGCGTCGAGGCGCTCATGAGACGCGCGCATGGTTCAAAGAGCGATGCGCCGGAAACCTACCGCTTCGGCGAGATTCGCGTGGACCTGCGCCGCGCCGAAGTCTACCGCAAAGAGAAATTACTGGACCTCTCCGCGCGTGAATTCAAACTGCTCAGGCACTTCATAGAACATAGAGGCGCGACCATCTCGCGCGACGAACTGCTTGACGAAGTCTGGGGCTATGCCTCTACGCCTTCGACTCGCACGGTTGATGTTCACGTCGCATGGCTCAGGCAAAAACTCGAACCGAACCCGCGCCACCCGCAATTCATACTGACCGTTCACGGGCTCGGCTATAAGTTCGTCGGTTGAGTTCCGTTCACAGCAAAGGCTCTACGTTCATCTTGCTGACCATGAGGGTCGGGCTGACGACCGCGCCGTCCGTGTCGAGGTCGTTGCCGACGGCGACGATGCTCTTGAAGGTATCTGGAAGCGAGGCCGAAATCGTCGCGGCCCTGACGGGATGCGTGAGCTTGCCGTTCTCAATCCAGAAGCCCGCGACGGCGTGAACGAAGTTCGCGGCGACGGGCGTCAACTGCGCGGCGGGCGAGAGGAACGCGGTGACGTAGAAGCCTTGCTTGATGTCCGCGATGAGGCTGTCGGGAGACGACGCGCCCGGCTCTATGTAAGCGTTCGACGGGCGCACGCTGTAACGCGCCTCCTCGTTGGCGACGGCGTTGCCTGTCGAATCGCGTTCCAGCGCGCGCGCATAATAGCTGTTGAGCAAGTACTCTCTGAAGACGCCGCCCTCTATGATGACTTTGCGACGCGGCCTCACTCCCTCGTGGTCAAAGGGCGCGGTGCGAATCCCGCCCGCTCTGCTTCCATCATCCACGAGCGTGATGAGAGGCGAGCAGATTGAGTCTCCGATTTTACCGAGCGAGGAAGCCTTGAGCAGCATCGCCACTGGGCCGCTGCAAGTCTGCAAGAGAATGGAGTTGATGCGGCGCGCGGCGGTGGGCGCGAAGATTATCGGGAACCAGCCCGACGGCGAAGGCCGCGCTCCGACCATACTGTTGAGTTGATGTATGGTGCGCGTCGCGGCCTTTTCCAGGTCCAGCCCGTCCATCGTGTGTGTGATGATGGCCGCGCCGCCCGCCAGTTTGGCTTCATCGCCCTGGCCGCTGCGCGTGCCCGTCTCGTTGTAATAATCGCTCATCACGGCGGAGGTGATGAGGCTCGCCGTCGTGACCCTGTAGCTGTCTTTGAACCCTAGAGAGTTGCAGAGCGAGACCGTCTGGTCCTGGACCTGAAATGATGAAGTGATGAGCGAAGAGATGCGGTTGTCTTTCCCCGCGACGCTGGACTCCGCGTTGAGAGCTATCTCTTCCAGGCGTTGGATGGAGAGGTCCGCCAGTCTTTGGTCGAAGATTTTCAAATCGCCAGGAGCATCGCCGCTATGCTTCTCATCAACCGGACCAAGAAATTTGTCGGGCGCGGCCTGGCTCGTGGCATTAACCGCGCGCTCCACGACATCTTCGAGGGCGCGTTCGGAAGAGCCTTGACACATCATGACGGCCCCGCGATTCTGCTTGAAGAGACGGACGGTGATGTGCGACACGTCGCTGCTGCCGCTCAGTTGGGTCTCGCGGTTGAAAACGTTGATGGCCTTCTCGCGCAGTTGGACCACGAGGGCCTCGGCCTGGTCCGCGCCACGCCTTCCGGCTAACTGCACAGCCCTTTGCGCCAACTCTTCGCTCTTCATTGCAGGGTACTTCTCCTCTTCAACTTCTGCTGCCGATGCCGCCGACGTTCATCTTGTCAACCTTGATGGTCGGCGTGCCCACCGTGACCGGAATCATCTGGCCCATCTTGCCGCACTCCCAGAGGTTGTCGCTGATTTGCATATCGTTGCCGACCATGCTGACGCGCTTTAAGACTTCCGGCCCGTTGCCCAGGAGCAGCACGTTCGACAACGGAGCCGTGATGCGTCCCTTCTCTATCAGAAAAGCTTCCATCGGAACGAAGGTGAAGTCGCCCGTCGTCGTGTTGACCGAACCGCCAGAGAAAAACCTCGCGTAGATGCCTTTATCCACGCTGCGAATGATGTCTTCGCCGGTCGCGTCTCCGCCCTGAAGATAGGTGTTGGTCATGCGCGGCAATGGCGGAAAGTTGAAGCTCTGGCGACGACCGTTGCCAGTGGGCTGCGCGCCCATCTTGGCCGCCGTCTCGCGGCTATGAAGATAGCCAGCGAGTCGTCCCTTCTCAATCAAGAGAGTACTACGCGAAGCGATTCCTTCATCATCAAAATTGATGGAGCCGTTGAGATTCTCGCGCCGCCCGTCATCATAGACGGTGCAAAGGGGCGAGGCGACCATCTGCCCGACGCGATTGGCGTAAGCCGAGTAGCCCTTGAGATTGAAATCGGCTTCGAGGCCGTGGCCGACCGCCTCGTGAAAGAGCACGCCGCTATAAGCTGGTCCAAGCACGACCGGCATCTCACCCGAAGGCGGCGCGACTCCTTCGAGTTGATGACGGGCCATCTCTGCGGCGCGCTGGCCTATGTGCTCAGGCGAGTGCTCCTTGAAATATTCCAGGCCGTAATGTCCGCCGCCGGAGAAGACGCCCATTGCCGTCTTCACCTTCTCGGTGTCGGTGGCGATGACGGATAGATTGACTTTCATCAACGGCTGCGTGTCGCGCGCGATGACGCCGTCAGAAGTGGCGACCGTGATGAAACGCAACGTGTCGTGATAGAGGGTACGCACCATGCCTATGCGCGGGTCTGCCTTCTGCGCAGCCTCTATCATACGCATGACCTGCGCCTGTTTCTCGCGCGCGGGTTCGACGGCGGCGGGCGCGTTCACTTGATACAGATTCGGAATCACCAACGGCTTGAGCGGCGCGACCCTTTGTTGTTGCTGGCCTCCCGCGCGCGCGTTTGCGGAAGCCTCCTGCGCCGTCCGCACGAGGCTCTCCCATGAGAGGTCGTCCGTCGAGCAGAAAGAGCTACTGCCCTCAGAGATGACGCGGATGCCTGCGCCGCTCGTGACGTTGACACCTGCTGTCTGCATGCGGTCGCCGTCGAAAATCATGTACGTGCCGACAGAGTATTCCAGAAAAACGTCGGCATACTGCCCGCTCTTATCCAACGCCGTTTGCAGAAGCCGGACGAGCCGCGCATCGTCCAGGCCCATCTCCTTGAAGGCCAGGAGCGAGGCCGCGCCACGGTCTGCCGCCGCGCTCCCCCAGTTCGTGCGATACAACTCCCAGAGGGCCAGGCCCGCGCCCGCGCCCAGACCTGCCTGCATGAACGCACGACGATTTAACTTGCTTTTAATGCTCATCAGCTTTCCAAAGGTATTGAAAAATAGTTGGACCAAAAACTCTGGACCAGTTATTGGCCCAACGTCTCTAGCCCGGCGTGAATTCAGCGGCGTGGGCTGCGGCAGCGACAATGCTCCGCGACGATGTCTGTGGCCTCGTAAATTTTGATTCCGGCGGGAATCTTCATCGGCCTGTTGACGAAGAGAAACGCGTCATCGAAGGTATGCATGCCTTTAAGCTTGCCCGGCTGGAAAAGCTCTCGACCGTTGACCTGGTCCTTGAGGTCGTAGCCGTAGTGGGCCAACGCCACCATGTCCGGCGCAACGCCGCTCGTCTCTTCTCCATATAAGGCTTCGCGCATCTCCACGCGTTCGATGACAGGCTCGCCCGTTTGCGGGTCGCGCAATTCCATCAGGCGCGCGGCGATTTTTTCTCTGACATCTAGATACTCGCCGCCGGGTTCGACGGAGCCGCGCGGCTCGCGCCCTTTGAGATTGATGTAGAAGCGACCTGGGATGAGAGAGTAAGCCTGCGAGCGACCGTCTATATCTTCGAGCGACCTGGGCGAGCTTGTGTGAAAGCGCAGGAAGCCTTCCTGTTGAAGCCAGAGGTTCATGTTGACTTCACACTTGACGCCGCAAAAGCCGTGGTCCGAGAGCATCATCAAAAGCATGTTCTCTTCGAGGCGCGCGGCCACCTCGCCTATGATTTCATCTATCCGCTCATAGAGCCTGATGAACTCCGCATGATAAGGGGCCGCAGGGTCTCCGTACTGGTCCCACATGAAATGATGCAGGCGGTCCGTAGACATAAAATGGACCAGCATCAAGTCCCACTTCTGCCGGTCCCAGAAACGAAACATCGCCGCGCGATAACCTTCCGTGACCGCGAACAACTCTTCTATAAAACGCCTGGGGTCCGTGAAGGCCAGCTTCGCCTCCACGTCCAGCTTGTAGTTCATCCCCTTCAGTTCATCAAGGATTTCGGGAGGGTAGACGGCCTGCTCCACCGAAGGGCAGAGAAAGCATCCGATGGATGCTCCGCTCGCCAGCTTGACCGGAGGATAGTTGACGGGCATGCCCATCACGAAGGCTTTCAACCCACGGCTCTCCGCGTACTCTTCTATGGTGCTGACGAGAATGCTGGCGGTCGTGGGAAAGTATGTCTTGTAGGTGCGCGGGCGGCGGTCCGTGAAGCCCGTGATGCCGTGCTGGCCCGGATTGCGGCCCGTGCGAAAAGAGGTCCAGGCGACGGAAGAGACGGACGGCAGCGTTGATTCCATGCGTTGCAGCGAGCCAGCCTGGACCAGCTTCGCCATGTTCGGCATGATGCCGTTCGCCATCAACTCCAAGAGCATCGAATGCGGCACGCCGTCCAGACCGAGGACGACGGCGCGTCCCTCCGAGAGCGCATCCGATGGAAGGTCGGCAGCTAGTTGTTCCGTGAGCGTATCATTGACCTGCATGTGAATTTACCACCGAGAGGGGGTCCGGCTGGACCAAAATCTTTGAGCGACGTTCAGCCTATCCGTTTGCATCCGCGCGCCAACTGGAATAGGATTTCGCGGACGAGGAGAAGGCCGTTCTCTCTTTGAAGCCCCTGTGAAGGTTTGGCAGTGACGCTCCCGCCGTTTGCCAGACGGCAGGAGCGCCACCGGAAATTGACACCCTTGTTAGATAATCCAGGTGCCGGTTTCGGTCGGGATGATAATGATGATAATCGTCGCGTAGGCGATGATGATTCTCGGATCAACACCCAAACCGAGCATCTGCATTTCCATGCGGGGTTCAAGTTCTTCAACCGAAAACTCAGAGGACACTTCGTTGAGTGAAAGTACACGATTGGATGTCATGGCTTTTTCTCCGTCTCCTTATCATGAGGGTTGAGCCGTCTGTATAAACTCCAGACGACCATGTTCTAAGGTTTGACTGGGGGCCAGTGCCACCAGCTTTTTGTCTGGACAGGGAAGGCTTGCGGTTTTCGGGTCAAGGAAAAGCCGCAGGGATTCCAGGTCCAGGCAAACTTTTTTGTGGACCTGGGCCACGCTCACACGTAGCCCAGGGCACGCAATTTCTTCTCGGTCGCGCTCGACAGTTCCACCACATGGTCCTTCCTGCTCAAGAACCTTTCGGCATGCCGTTCCGCGATGGCGCGAAACTCTTCCAGGTTCTTGTGACCTTCGGGGGTGAGCGGGCGATCCAGCAAATTGATAGAGGGGCCATCATCGCCTATGTAATGCAGGCTCTCGGTCCAGTGATTGATGGCCGTGATGAGCATCCAGTTGGACTGGCGCACGGCCAGGTAACGGTGGCGAGCCTGCGCCCCGTTCGGGCCTGCGATGATGACAGGGTTGCCGCCATACGATGCGTCCCGCATGTGCTCTAAAAGCGTCTCGCCGTCGAACGTTTCGTATGAATCGTCGGCGGCGAGTTCGCACAACTGCAAGACAGTTGGCAACAGGTTAATCTGGCTAATGGGCGCAGCCACACGAGAGGGCGAGATTCCAGGTCCAGAAATGAAGAGGGGCACGCGCAAGACCTCTTCCTGAAAGTTACAGTGAAAGGTGGTCTGCGGTTCCCAGGCTTCGCCGTGGTCCGCCGTGATGATGAAGTAGGTCTCTTCCAGCTTGCCGAGCTTCTTCAACTTTTGCGAGACGCCCTGTATGAAGCGCGCGACGCGCCCTATCTCACGACGATATGAATCGTAGATGATCTCGGAACGATCCGAGGTGATGAGATGGCGTATGTAGTTGAGCGTGCGCGAAGGCAAATCGTAATCGGCCTTGAGGTCGTTGTAATCCTTCGGCAGCGCGATGCCGTAAGGATAATGCACGTTGTAAGTGTGCCAGAAGGCGAAGAACGGTTTCGAGCTTTCGAAGCACTTGAGCAGGGCGGGGTCGTCCGCGTTGCCCATATGGTCAATCGGCAAGCCTGTGAAGAGTTCTCTCAACTGCGGGATGGCGAAGCAGCCGTTGGTGTAGCCCGCGCGATGAAAAAAGTCGAAGGCGGTCTGCGTGCCCGGCGCGAAGCGGTGCTTCCAACTCCAAATCATGTGTGAGGTCGCGTCCAAGCCCGTCAGCATGCTGGCGTGCGAAGGCATGGTCCAATTACCGCCGGGGAAAGCGTTCTCGAAGATGCAGCCCTGCTCCGCGAGGTCGTCCAGGTAAGTCCTGCGCACGCCCGCAGGGTTGTAGATGTGCAGGAAATCTCTCCGCAAAGAGTCAATCGAAATCCAAAAAACGTTAGCTCTCTTCATATCACTTCTCGCCAGCAATCTTCCGCCGTTTGTGCTTCAAGCCACCTCTCCGCCAGCCGCGCCGACCTCTTGCCGAGCGCGCAGTTTCAAAAGCCCGGAACGCGCCAGGCTGTAGAGTTTGCGCGCCATATTCAGGACCAGCAGGCTGACCGTCAGCAACAACAAGACGAAGAGCACCAGTCTAAAAACAGAGGCCGTCAACAGCAGCACGTCGCCGGTCCTGAGACCCGTCAGACTTTCCGCCAGGAACTTTTCTATAGTCGTCGCGGCGGTGCCGTAAACCATGCGCGCGCGCTTGATGATGAAGAAGACCAGGTAGGCCCAGAAACAGTTTTTCAAGATGGCGTAGACGCCCACGATGATGGCCCGCCAACGGCTCAACTGCGGCGGCAGCGCCTGCGTCTCTCTGCCTATCAGTTTTCCCCAGCAGTGGCCCAGCACTCTGGTCGAAATCTTTTGCAGATTCGGGACCGCCAGCGCGTCCGTGAGCAACCAGTAACCGTCGAAGCGCAGGAAGGGATTGATGGAGACCAGACACAACACATCCGAAACCAGCACGGCCAGCATAAACGGCAGGTAGTGCGTTTCCAGGTAGAGCAGGTAGAGGATGGACGAGGCCAGGCTCTGGAAGTAGATGCCGCCGAGGTCAACGACCACTCTCTGGCGCGGCTTCAAACGCCAACTCGCGCTCACGTTCGTGAAGAACGCGGGGATGTAGTGATAGAGTTGAAAACCTATGCCGCCCGCCGGGAGCCCGAAACGCATCTGCGCCGATGCGTGCCCGAACTCGTGAATCATTATCACCACTATCAACAGACAGAGGTTCACCAGATACTCCGCAGGGTTGAACTGCATGACCAACTGGTAAAGAAAACTTCTGTCTATAGTGCTGTATAGCAACCATCTAGTGCTCAAGATAAAGGCGAGGGCCAGCAGCACGGAGAGGGGAGAGTAAAGGGCCGTGAGTGGTCCACAAATTTTTCCCACGTGCCGCCCTTTCAACAACCTCCATGCAAACTGGCCCGTCAACAAACGCTCCGTGAGCGGTTGCTGTGTGACCTTCTGAGCCTCCGCCGCCGTCATCGTTTGCGGCAGCTTGTGCCCTTCCGGGTAAGCGAGTCCCTGCGTGAACATCTGTCGCTCGATGATGACGCGCAAGCTCTCCGCGCTGACCTCCTGATTCCAGAGGAGCGACAGCGCGCTGGCCGCTTCTTCCAGCGATTTGCCCTGCTGTAACTGCTCGATTAAGTCCGCCAGTTTCGGCGCGATGATTAATCGGCGGCCCTGCCCGACCAGCGTCACCATATAACGTGGTTCGTTGAGGGATGTTTCCAGCCGGTCAAGCCTGAGTTGGGGCAGGACGAAAGGGCGTGCAAGGGATTCTTCCGCAATCATACTTCTAGTTCATCTCCCATTTAGGCGCTCGCATTTTGTGAAGACCGTCGTTCATTTCGCAGGTTAAAGAGCAGCAGTGGCAGCGTCTGGGCCATGCGCCGTTCAAACGAACTCGCGCATTGTTCCGCGTCGGTGAAGCCGCCCGTTCCCATCCAATCTCGCCCACAGACCAACGCATATTTGCATGAGAGACAAGCTGAACTTTGCCCGTCCATCTCCCACGCGGGCGTCGAATTCTGCGGCGCGTGCCTGGCTTCCAGCGCGGCTCTAATCTGGTCCGGATTTCCCTTAACGGAATCATCGGAAGCGCTGCTGTAAGTGAGTTGGCCCGTGGAGAGGTCGGCCCGCAGTTGCTCTGGACCAGGCTGGAAGAACGGCTTGTAGTTGATGACCTGCGGCATCAGCGTAAAACGCATGAGCATGCCCAACACAGTTTCATTCTCCGCGCTGATGAAGGGCAAGCTGTTCTCATCCAGAGTCAACTCGCCCGCCTCATCCGTCCCCAAGCATTTGTCCGAGAGCAAAGAGACCAGGAATCTTGAATACTTTTGCCGCACACGTTCGCGGACCGACTGCACTGCCTTCAACTGCTCCGTAGTCATGCCGTCAACCTTGCAGAGCAGAGCGACCGGAACCTGATGTTCAAAGAAGCCGATTATTTTTTCCGGCAGGGATTCCAGTTCGATTGGACCAGTTGAACTGTCAATCAGGACGCTGAGTTGGCTGAAGTTCTCGCTCTTAACCCAGGGACTCAAGGCATCCAGGCTCTGCGGCGCGGCCTGCGGCAATATAGGGTAATCGGAAGCCAGCGCGGTCTCCAATAGCGCGTCCATCAGGGCAACATCCACTTGCGTCGAAGAGATTTCCAGGTTGACGACTATCTGCCCATCTTCGCCCGCAGCCTTCGCCGCCAGCGCGAACACCTCATCTAGAAAATGACGGTCCCTCGCATCCTTCGAGAGGCTTTCATCCTGTGAGGGAAAGCGCAAGGTGAGTTCAAGATGACGCTTCAGATTTTTCGCGGCGATGTTGAGGACGGTTCGCACCTGGTCCAATTCCTGCGCCGGTTCTCTCTCCGTCAGATAGCCGCGCCCCTTCAAGATGTCAACTTCGTCCTGGCTCAAGGAGGATGAGGAGTCCGCGCCGGAGTCGTCGCATTGGCCCAGGGCCAGCCCGACTTCCCTCGGCACTATATCAACTGATCCTCTGAGCGTGTGGAACAGCAAATCGTGCTCTGAGTGTGGTATTTGAACGCGTGAAACGAGCACACTGGTACGCATAACTTAAATTTCCGTTATTAAGGAGTTCGGTAAAATTGGTTCTGGGCGATTAACCGAGAGGAATATAACTGTGAGACCGATTTTTCAACCGGCGAAAGACCCCTCCTGCAAAAACTCACGCACAATACATTTACTGGTCCAGAATAATCAAGTGTTTTCTACTGGCGATTTCGCCTATTTACTAGCCATTCCGGCTACGATGTATTGCTCTCGTTCTGGACCAGTGTGGAAAACATCACAAACAATATTGGACCAGAAACTACCGGACCGGTAATTTACCGGTCCGGAAGTTTCTGGTCCAATAGCCAAGACGGCTAAGCTCTCTGGGCCTTCTTGAGCTTCGCTTGATTAGAGAGATGGCGACATTGCGTGGGCGTCAGTCCGAATGTTTTTTTGAAGTCACGCATGAAGTGGCTCTCGTCCCTCAAGCCGACGATGACCATGATCTGTTTGACGTTCATGAAAGACTCTTCGGCAAGCTCTTTGGCCTTACGCAATCTGACCTCCTTGAGGAGTTGCATCGGCGTCACGCCGACCTCCGACTTGAACAGATGTCGCAGCCGAGAGGGAGAAATATTGACGGACTGGGCCAACTGTTCGAGCGTAATCTCAACATCAAAGCCATCTTCGATGTGGCGAATGACCTCTTTAACTCTATAGTCCATACACTGCTCCTACCAGGTTGTCGGGAAACGTTGGTCGAAGAATATGGTGTGTGAGGACACGGCGTTGCCCTGTCTTCAAAGCTCATTTGAAATGATCGCATGGCTTTCAACTTTAACTATTAAGAAGGGGAAGGCAACGAGGAGCGGGACTTCTAAAGAAGCGAGCCCCGTTAACTAAAACGAATAACGCGGGTAGAGTAAACCCGCGTTACTGGACCAGTCAAGAATTTTCTGGACCAAAACCATTTAAATGGAAAGCGTTCTTATATTTCATCAAGCTGTGCTGGCGAAGTCTTCTGCAAATGCGCAAGCTGTATTATGCTGGCAGACGATTTTTGTAAGACACTTTAGGAGACACACACATGGCTAACATGAACTCTTTCGGCTCTCGGTGGGCCCCGCGCCTCTTGAGCGTGCTGCGTATCATCACGAGCTTTCTCTTCATGATGCACGGCGCGCAGAAACTCTTCGGCTTTCCGGCTCCCATGCCGGGGGGCGGGCCTCCGCTCATGTCTGTGTTCGGGGTGAGCGGCATTTTGGAGTTCTTCGGCGGCTTGCTCATCTTGCTCGGAATCTTTACGAGGCCGGTGGCTTTCATACTGGCCGGAGAGATGGCCGTGGGCTATTTCATGGGGCACGCGACGCAGGGGTTCTGGCCGTTGCTCAACAAGGGCGAACTAGCCGTGCTCTACTGCTTCATCTTCCTGTACCTGGCATTCGCGGGCGGCGGCCCGTGGAGCATAGACCGCCTCTGGCAACGCGCACGGACTTCGGGCGACTCGCTGGCCTGATTGAAATGCGAAGTTAGAAGATGAGGCGCGCGCCGAACTGAAACTGACGGCCCGGGTCGGAATTCTGTATGCCCGCGACGGGCGTCAGAAAAGTAGGGAGCGGCGTCGCGCCGTTGCCGTAGATGTTATTCAGTTTGATGTAGTTCGTGTGGTTGGTCAGGTTGAAAGCTTCCGCTCGAAACTCCAGCCGCAAGCCTTCGCGCAGGCTGAACTTTTTCGCCAGCGACAAATCGAAGCTGGCCTGCATGGGCGTGCGGAATGAATTACGCGCGAACCCTACGGGGCGATCCGTCCTGTACCCGTCGCCGTTGTTATCCTCGCCCGTCAAAGGATTCAAGGGCAGGCCCGAAGCGATGGTAGCGACGAAAGAGAGTTGCGAACGGGAGGGCAGTTCGACGAGCCCGTTGGCGACGAAACGATGGCGCTGGTGAAAATCACTCGAACCGCGTTCAAGCCGCGCATCAACGCCGAAGAGATTAGGGATGCCAGTGTCCGCTTCCCCGAAGAACATGGAATCGTTGAGCGCGGACGAGTAGACGTAGTGAGCTTCGAGTTGATAGCGGTTAGAGAAACGGCGCAGGAGTCCCAGGTCAAACGCGTCGTAGTTGCTCGAAGCAGAGTTTTCTATAACGGCGACTTTTCTGGTCCTGACTCCCTGATAAGTCGTGCCGAAGGGGCGCGTCGCGTCTGCCGCCGCCGCGCTGAGCATCTGCCCCGGCGCGTTGCGAATGAAGGGGAGCGGAGCGTTGATGTCGTTGACGCGCTGCTGCTTCAACGTGCGCGAGTGAATCACGTCGGCTATCAATATCCAGTTATCGAAGAGCGTGCGTTGCAAGCCGAGCGAGAACTGCTTGCTGTACGGGTTGAGAAGTTTCGATGAAGGAAGATAAATATAATCGCGTATGGCCTCGGCTGCTCCGGCGGGAGGAGCGATGAGAGAGTTGGGAAAGACGGGCGCGCCCGTCGTCTGCGTGCTCCCGTATGTGAATTTGTAGGTACGCACCTTCGCATCCACGCCTTCGAGCAGAAAGCGGCGCGTGATATACATGTAATACTGGTCGTAGAACAGGCCAGCGCCGCCGCGCAGGATGGTCTTGCCGTCGCCGCGAACGTCCCAAGCGAAGCCCAGACGCGGCGCGAAGTTGTTGAAGTCATCCGTGCTCGATTGATAATCGTAACGCAGTCCTAGATTAGCCGTCAGGCGCGGCGTGACGCGCCAGTTATCCTGCAAGAAGGCGTTGGCGAGCGTCTGCCCGTAGCGAATGAAGCCGAGGCCGAACCTCTGTGTGAAATCGGCCAGCCCCGCGCCTGTGAAACGATATTCGCCGAAGGGCGTGAAGCTGAAGTCTAAGACTTTCTGGCGCGCGTAGTCGCCGCCGAGTTTCAGTTCGTGGCGTCCGGATTGAACCGCCAGTTGGTCCGCGACCTGCCATGTCTGCGTGCGGACCCAGGAATAGGTGGAGCCGCCTTCGGTGCTGACGTTCGGCCTGATGATGGAGGTCTGCGGGAAGAGCGCGCTCGTCGCGGAAGGAATCGAATTGACGTAAGAGGCGCGTAGTTCGTTGACGGCAACGCCCCAGACCGAACGATCCGTGAACTGCGCGCCCACGGACTGCGTCTTGCTCAACTGCGCCGCGCTCGGTTGGGTAAAGCCGCTCACGCGGTCGTTCGGGTTATCGTTGGTGTTGCGGTTGCCGTTGAGGCGCAGAGACATGTTGTGAGTGTCGCTGAGGTTGAAATCAACGCGGGCCAATCCAAGGAAGTCGCGCGAGTTTCCTTCGTAGATGAGCGGCGCGGGCTTCTGTATGAAAGCTCCGCGACTGGCGCGCGTCTGTTCATAGTTGAGAAAGAAGGTCGCGCGCTCGCTCAACAAAGGCCCGCCGGTCGAACCGCCGAATTGGGCCAACTCGTTCGGCACGCGCAAAGTGGAAACGGGCGGCGCGGCTTGAATGCCGGAAGGGCGCAGGAAGAAGAGACCCTCGCCGTGAAAGTCCCGCGTGCCCGCGCGCGTGACCGTGCTGACAATCCCCGCGCTTGACCCGCCGTACTCCGCTGAGTACTGGTTCGTCAGCACCTTGAACTCCTGCACGGAACTGAGCGATACCTGCTGCTGCGGAGCGTTGGCGAAGACGAAATCGTAGTTGGAATTTCCGTCGAGCTTATAGAAGGTCTGGCGATAGGACTGCGCGTTGATGGAAAGACGCGCCGAAGCCGCACCGTCCGCGCCTATCCCGCCAGTGTTGCGAACGTGCGGGTCTAAGAGCGCGAAGCGATTGAGGCTGCGCCCGTTCGATGGAAGTTCCGAGACCTGCCTAGAGCCTACGACCTGGCTCACCTCCGGCGCGTTGTTGACAACTGGCGAAGTCTCGTCAGTGATGTTGACCACCTCGTTGACCCCTTTGACTTCCAGAGGGATATTAACAATCGCCGCCTCCCCGGAGACGAGCGAGACGTGTGCGCGTGCGGTCTGGCGAAAGCCGTCCGCCTCCACCGTAATCTCATAATCCGTCAAGGGAGGAAGGCCGTTGAGACTGAACCTCCCTTCCTCGTTCGTCTGTGCTTCCCTGTGCAGGCGCAACGTCTCGCTCTTGACGATGACTCGCGCTCCCGGAATGGCCTCGCCGGAGGCCATCGCCGTCACACTGCCACGAATGCCAGCCGTCAACTCAGTCTGGGCCAACACCTGCGTATGCAGAGCCAGACAGAAAGCTGCGATTAACATCAAGCGATAATAAAAAGACGCACGATTATAGAAACGAAGGTCCAACATCGGATTGCCTCTCCAGCCTGTCAAGGCCGACAGCTATCGAACTGTTATGAAAGCCTCAAGAACAAGACGAGATTGATATGAAATTGAAATCCATTTTCATCTTCAACGCAAGTATAGATTCAAGTGCGCGAAAGTGTCAACGCTTTTTGGACCCAATAGCTTGATTGTTATTATTCGGAAGGCGGGCTGGCTATTCGTCTATACGTCTGGAAATGCTCTCGCTATATTTGTCTCGTTTGATGGCGATGCTTTCCACATAGATGCGTGTCGTCGCCTGGTCCTCATGGTCCAGGGCTTCTTGAGTCAACAGCATGGACCCAGTCTCTTCCGCCACGATTCGTGCGAAGGTATGGCGCGTCATGTGGTTATGAATGTGCTCCAAGCCAGCATCCTTCGCATAGCGTTTAAGATTCTTGACGAAGGCATGTGAAGTCAGCGGCGCGCCGGGTTTCCCCGCACGGTCGTGCCTGGTCCACAAAGGGCGTTCGCTGTTGAGCACTTCCAGACGCACGCTCGCATGCAAGTAATCCAGGAGGGCTTCAAGCACCAGAGGATCTCGCAGTTCGCAGACCAGATAACGCCCGCCCTTGATTCTGTAACGGACGATCATCAATTCTTCTTTCGCATTCTCTCCACGCAGTTCCCTCACCCGCACGTCGGACCCCTTCAAACTGATGACCTCGTTCCGACGGCGTCCGGTCTTGATATACCACTGCAAGAGCGCGTAATCACGCTTGGCGATGATATTACGCGCGTCCGCCGCCTGCCCCTTGACGAAGCGCAAGAGCGTGCGCAATTCGTCATCGAGCAGAGACTTTGTACGCGCGGTCCTGTATGGCTTGGGCTTCTTTGGACGGGCGAGCGCGACGGGGTTGGTCTGTGGATGATGGCCCGGCTGCAAGTTGCTCATTGCCCAGCTATAGAAGGAAGAGAGCAGCGATGTGCGAATGTAGACGGTAGAGGCTGTGATGCCTCTCCCTTCCATCAACGCCTGCCAGGCCCTCACGTCAAGCGCATCAACCAGCGCAGGCTCCTTGCGCACGAAAGAGAAAAAGGAGTGGACCGTCTTCATCTTGTCGCGCAAGAGGTCTTGACGGCGCGCCAGACTACGATCCGTGGTCGCCTCTGCCCATAATTGAGCGGCGGCCCTAATCGCAATATCGCTCTCCCGCTCGTTGAAGCTTTGCAAGGCCGTTCCGTCTTCCGGCAAACCCCTTTTCCACCTTTCTCATAGCCTCTCCGTACGCGAACGCCTTTCTTATACGACAACTCTTACAGAATAACAATGGTTACAGAAATCTGGGTTTTGTGTATCCATCTGTAAATCTTGATAGAATTTTACTGATTCTATGTATAATTAGATTGTTGTGAAACATTCCCTTCACGGTGCGAGTCATGACCAGGAATTTGAGAGCCACATATCGTCGCCAGCGCAAAACCGACCCGCTCGCTTCCGATGAATCCGTCCGCTCTATCCTTAACAAATTACGCGCGTCCCTGCCTAAGATGATACCCAATAGGGACAAGGATTTAGTGCGAATGCTGCGGGCCGCTCGACACATACATCGCTATCCGGCGACGGATACCAGGCGCGGTCGTCCAGGCCGTTGGAAGCGTGAAGAGCTTTTAAAAGTGGGCATGCAACTCTCTGCTATTCTGGAACATGAAACAGCCTCTCACATCTCCCTTTCGAGCTTTATTGACCATTATCTTCGCCTGCTCGATTTCCCGTCAGACGTGTTGCAGGCGCTCCACGCAGGAGATATTAATCTCTTCGAGGCAGAGCAACTCGCCAGAGTCACACCGCAGAGGCTAGGCGTTAAGATGGCAGAGGCTAGACGCGCCCGTGCCGAACTATTATCTGCGCACGTGCAGGCGGGATTGTCAGGTCAAAGACTGAGAGAACGCGTCGCAGAACTGCTTTGTGCTTCAGCAGGTGAAGCCGGGCAGGTCTCCGACAGAAGTCCAAAATCTGATCTAGAGGATTTCGATCCCTATGACCCGACTCACCTGTTCTGGGACCAGATTAAGCACTTGGGATTCGCCCTGCGGAACATCAGGCGCGAAGATGTAAGCGAAGAAGAGATAAATGAATTGCTAAAAGCCAGTGAGCCTGTCTTGACCATCTTGGCGAGAATTCAACGGCGCAGGAAGAGAAGAAAACAATAAAAGTATCAGTCTAATCAGCCATTTTATAAGAGATTTGAAATCAGAATTAATGGTCCAATTATAATCAAAATAGCGGCCCTATAATCTTTTATTTCAGGAAATCTCACACCCCCCTGTCGAGATTTCCATTGAATTGAAGAATAAGATGTGATATACGGCTGC
>JAXDFO010000358.1:0-14055 GCA_034665545.1 Blastocatellia bacterium | reverse complement strand
GATCATGTGGACGGGGATGCGAATGGTCCGCGCCTGGTCCGCGATGGCGCGCGTGATGGCCTGTCGTATCCACCACGTCGCGTAGGTCGAGAACTTATAACCGCGCCGCCACTCGAATTTATCCACGCCCTTCATCAAGCCGAGGTTGCCCTCTTGAATGAGGTCCAGGAATTGAAGGCCGCGATTGGCGTACTTCTTCGCGATGGAAACGACGAGGCGCAGATTCGCTTCCGTCAATTCCCTCTTGGCCTGCGTGGTCTCATACAAGCCCTGCGCGACCGTCTTATGCGAACGCTTGATCTCAACGGCTGAGACCATCGTCTCCGCTTCAATTTGATGAAGGCGACGCTTGCAAGCGGTCAATTGCCGTTTGAATTCCTTCTGGTCTTCGGGCTTGATGCGCTTCTTTTCCAGCTTCTCATGAAGCCGTTCAATCTCGCGCTCCTGCACCCGAACTTCTTTAAAGCGCGTGGCGATGGCGTCAATCAAACGCTGGCGTGCCTTTTCGGAAAGATGAAGCTGCGCGAAATTGCGCGCTATCTCCAGACGCTCTCCGGCCACTTTGCGCTTCAGGCGAAACAGTTTCTTAGTCCGCTTTCCCCTGTGGGCCTTCTGCTCTGCCTGTAGGTCTTCCCAGTGCTTCTGGCCCTGCTTGGTGAGCTTGCGCAGGCTCTCCACGATTTCCAACGTGCGGCGCAGATACTCATCGGCGCGGCCCTCGCCTTCCTCCAAATCCTCTTGGTCGGAGAAGTTGACTATCTCGCGTATGTTGGCCTGGCCGGACTCCAGTTCCTCACCGATTTTAATGAGTTCGCGGAGCGCGATGGGCGAACGAGAGAGAGCGCGTTGCGTCTTAATCTGCCCCCACTCGATGCGCTTGGCGACGGCCACCTCACCTTCTCTCTTGAGAAGCGGGACGACGCTCATCTGCTGCAAGTAGAGGCGAACAGGATCACTCGATTTATCATACTCCCCGGCGGAGAGGTCCAACTCCGGGCCATCATTGATGTCCAGATTGTCGCCAACCAGCGCATCCTCCGCGACATTACCATCAAGAATTAAAGCATCTTCCTCATGCTCCAAATGTTCGGAAACACTCAGTTTCTCCAACACCTCTTCTATCTCGACAACGGAAGGAGCGGTGTGGTCGCGCTCTTCTTCCGGCGCTTCAAATTCCAGGCGTGCTGTGCCCATGCCCTGTCTTCGCCCTCCTCTATGCGTACCTTACGCATCAACGAAAATAAAACCGGGGGAATCCCGGTTCTGATTATAACAGCTAATTCCCCTTAAGACCCTATTTAGATGCAGGAACGACTAGAACAGTTTAACGGATTTAGGGAGGAAAAGGTTTTTTTATTTTCGTGAGGGGCATATGACAACGCCGAAGCCCCGAAAACAAGGGGTTTCGGCGAGCATAATGGCCTCGCCCTTAAGCTGCGCGGAACAATTCCGCGAAGGCTCTGCGCGGGTCCGAGCGACGCTGTTGCCGGTCATGGACCCAACCGTTGACCACAGTTTTGACCTGACGCGCGGCAATCTCCAGTGCCCCGCCCTTCTCAGCCCTCTTCTTTTCAAGCCTGGCATCCAGGCCACGCTGCTCACGTTTGATGACTCGAATCCCAATTTTTGCCGCCATGATTTTGCTCCTCTACCCTCTAACGCGAGATTCCGCGCGAGAGTCAATCAACGGCCATAGATTATTTTCATGAAAAAATTTATCGCCCCACCGCAGCCCGAACCAGCGACTCGCGTTGAGCACTTCCCCCATCGTGAAGGAGAGCAAGTTAGCTATGATGATAGAAAAATTACGCGAGGTCGTCGTTCCGCGTTACCCATAAATCAGATTTCCGGAAATCATTCACTTTATCACCAAAGCGGTTTAACCAAGTGCCTGTCATAATTAGGATTTAACCTAAAGTGAAACCGCGTGAAACCGGGCTTTGTGCGGGACTTTATTTGCGATTGGAGAACACGTGTGCGAAGAACTATTAATGTGTCTGGCGAGAAGATCGGTTCAAAAAAGTGTTGACGTGTAACGATTGGTCTCTTATAGTTCCCAAACCTTGTCAGGGAGATCACATTATGAGTGAGCAATTAATCAATGTTACAGAAGCGCAAAAGCTGCTCGGCGTCAGCAAGAAGAAGATGGCTTCCCTCTTAGCCGAAGGCACGCTGCCTTACGTTCTTGACCCATTGGATAAACGGGTCAAACTCGTCAGAATCACAGACGTGGAACACCTTATGGAACTCCGACTCAGAAAGGCTGCCTGATGATTACGATTGCCGTAGCGAACCAAAAGGGAGGCGTGGGTAAGACTACCCTCACGCGAGAACTGGCCGCGTGCTGTGCCCTGCGTGGATTTCAAACCCTCGTGGTTGATTGTGACCCGCAGGGAAACCTGACTAGTAGCTGGATTGACCCGGATGTCTACGAGGCCACGCTCTCGCACGTCTTAATCGAGCCGGAGGCCCCCAACGGTATCAAGACGGAGCCTCTCCCGCTCGACGACGCGATTATAGAGAGTCCTGTCGAGAATCTGGATATAGTGCCCGCAGATATTCGCCTCGCGCGCTTTGAGATGCAGCCAGATTATTTGACGCACAGGCTGCGCAACCAACTCAAAGAGCACGGCAAAGCCTATGATCTGGTCTTTATAGACTGTCCGCCACAACTGGGCAAACTGTTGACCGCAGCCCTCTATTCGGCTGATTACGTGCTGGTCCCCTGCGCCTCCGACGCAATGGGTTTGCAGGGTTTATCCGACCTTGCTTTTACCATCGAGCAGGTCCGCAAAAATGTTAATTCCGACTTACAGATGCTCGGTGCGGTGATTAACCTTTATAAGCCGCAACGTAATTTATCCGCCGAATCTCGCAGCGCCGTGGAAGCCGCTGTGGGACTGGTGGGCCATGTTTTCGATACGAATTTGCACGATTATTCAAAAGTCGCGGAAGCCCCTTCGCAGAAATTGCCCGCGGTCCTTTACGCCAAGACACACAGGGCGGCAGACCAACTCTGGAGTCTGACTGATGAAGTCCTGGACCGTCTGGAAATGTCACGGCAAAAGCTGGCCGCTGTAAAGTGAGGTCTTAATGGCTGAAACCAAGCCCAAAAACGCCCCGTCGCTGCGCACCCCGGGCCCCAAGAAAAAACTCGGACTAGCGGTCCCGCCCGCCCTGCGTATGCCGCATGATGATTTTATTACTCCGAGACGGGAGACTCCCCTTGAATCGGAAACAGATGAAAATAAGGAAGTTATTTCGCATACACCTACTATGCCTAGTCAGACTAGTCTGACTAGGCATAGTAGTCTGCCTAGTCAGACTAGTCATACTTCCAAGACGGATAATAGCAGTGCTGCTATCGCACCGCAGAAAGATTTTACGAAAGTTGCAAACTCCATCGGGCGACAGGCCGTCCCATCCGGCCTCTTCACAGGCAAAAGCAAGCAGCTTTATGACTGTCTCTATTCCATGACGCGCGGGGCGATAGTGCCGACTCGCTCCGTTCGCATCTCTCGCCCTAAACTCATGGCTAAGGCTCACATCGGTTCCAGGGTGACATTCGACTCAAATATTGAACGACTGGCCTCCGTGGGTCTAATCAGCATCCGTCAGATCGCAGGCGAACATGAGGGCAATGAGTACACGGTGAACCTGCCGGAAGAGCTAAAAACAAGTATGCCTAGTCAGACTAGTCTGACTGGTCAGACTAGTCTGACTAGCTCTGCCCAGAAACTAGACAGACTAGTCAGTCTAGAAACTAGTCAGACTAGGCATACTTTAAGTTCTGATTCCGCAATAAGTTACGACACGTCTAAGACTTCTTTTAAGACTATTGAGACGATTGATGATGATGAGGCTTTCGCCGGACTCAATGAAACCTTGCGCCAAGCCGCAAAAGAGTTAACCGGAAAAGAAACTTCCAGGCATGATAATGAACGTTGGCAGGAACTGGCAGAAGTCCTGGTCACAGAATTAAAGATCGCCGCCGCGCGCACCACCGTCTCTTCCGTGCCATCCTTTCTGGCCGAGCACTTGAGACGCAGGCTATGGAAGAAGGACAAGCAACAGATGAGTGAGGAAGGGAAGTCGTCCACGGTGGAAAAGACGCCGACCATAACAAGTGCGGAGTCCAGGAACTGCCCGGATTGCGGGGGGACCAACTTTTTCTATCCGAAGGGATTCGAGGGCGGCGTCACAAGATGCAGGCACGAGCGGCTCAAAGGTGATGAGCCTTCATTGCCGGTCCCACAAAAATCTTAGAGGAGTTTTTCGGCTCAACTTTTTCTTCTAACCAAAAGTCGAACGCACTATCAATCCACTTTTGCGACGTTGGCCTCACGTTATAATCCTCCTTCATCTTCTTTTAGACAAAGCATAATCTCACTGTACTAGAAGAGACCTGTGCGCCCTCGTGTCCTACCGGGCTGGAATCGGCAGGGCATTGAGCATCTCTATCAGTACAAAGTTTTCTGAAGCGATTGCACGGGCGAGCAGCGTGGCCGCTCGCGTAGGCATTCCTTTTGTCTTCAATCGTCTCTTGAATTAAACGTGCCCCGGTTGACGGGCCCATCCGGCTGTCAATCTTTGAATGTCATTCGGCCTTCGACTCACTTTCGCAATGAAACGCCTATCACTACTCATCATCATGTGCATCTGTTCAAGCGGCCTGACGGTTCATGGACAAACTGGTCCAATAAAGTTTAATGAGAAGCAGAGAGCAAGGACGGAGCATCTCATCGGCCAGCTTGAGCAGTTGGGAATCCTGGCTTCCAGGAACCCTGGATATGATGAGTACAGTTCAGCTGTTCGTAAGGTCTCCGCAGGAATTAAAGATGAGACTCATAAACTTCCTGAGGGCGACATCAAGACTGACCTTCTCACGTCTCTTTATCTTTATGAGCGCGTCTTGTCCGAGTGGAATGAAGTCGAAACGCATAAATCTAAAGAATCCAGATGCGCGAGCGAGAGACCGGGCGTTGACCTCTTTCTTTGTCAAAACGCGGATGGCCCGCAGAGAGTCTGGTTATGGAATAAAGCCCGCCTTCATACTGGATGGGCCAACGCAGTTCTTCATGCTGGAGAGGGTGCGCGGGATGCTGCTGTGATGAACGCGTTGCGAGAGATGCGCGCGGAGCGGGAGCTTGATTTGAGATTGGCCCAACAGGCTATTGAGTGGTTGAAAGAACTGCAAGATGATGTCATCGTTTACAAATCGCTCGGTGAGTTTGAAGAGGGACGTGCGCTGGCCCGCGTCTCGTTTGAAAGCTACACGGAGCATCTGCATAGCATCTCGCCAGTGGTCAAACACCTGCTCCACTTGCTGCCTGAGAACAGATTGAAATCAGAGCTTCACAATGCCTTGCTGTCATACCTGGACGGCGGCTTCTGGTGGTCTAAGGTCTATCGCCCGATGGTGATTAACGTGGCGGGCAGAGGATTCGCGGAGTCCGAGCCGACACTCATGGATAAAGCGTATCTCTCGACGGACCTTTACACAGTGGCGATTAACTGGAGGCAGGGCAGCCAGCACATCAAACGCGCCGAAGAGATGCTCAACAGTCCGAGTTGAAAAACACAGACGCCAAAATTCGCACGCCGCCGCAGAGTAGACTTCTCATTCGGTAAGAATCACATATTCAACTTAGCTTGTATTTGGCTGGACCATAATATGGTCCGGTCTTTTTGTGGGCCCATCGGCTTGGTGAAAAGAGGATGAGGGTTTATGTTCATCTGACGGAGTGAAAGGTCGCGGGTTATGACAGAAGAGTTTTCAATGAGCAAAGACACGGCATCTCTTTTAGCGCAACTCAAACAACTGACGGCGGGCTTACTGTTTCTGAGCGAGTCTGATTATCCGGTCGTGCCATTCACGCTTCCTGGCAACGGGAAGCAAACACTGAGCGTCAATGACCTGACCTCGCTGCTCAAGACAAGGTCCGGCGGGCCTGTCAAGGAGATGGATTTCGAGCAGTTCTTCAGCAACTCCACGCAGGTCCAGGAATGGCAGGGGCCGGAAGAGCTTGAGACGGTCAAGCGTTTTCAAGCTCTCGTCAAAACGCTGAAAGAGAACCTCGGCGAGATAAAGGTTTATCAGGTCGGCGAGATTGATGCTGATGTGTATGTTGTCGGCAGAACAGTGACGGGCGATTGGGCCGGTGTCTCGACAAGAGTGGTCGAGACCTAGCGTCCGGTTTTAAAATTCAGCAGTAGAGGTTGAGAGCTATCATCGCCCGGAATCCTTTTTCGTTTCGAGAGCGTTCTTCACATCTTGAGGAACGCTGGAGAAAAAGTCATATCCCGTTTTCCGCTTCAAGTCCTGCACGGTGGTGAGATATTTTTGCCAGGAGTCCGTGGCGATGCCTTGCACGTTGGGCATATCCACGGCGATGACGCGCGTGTTTTTATTGATGTCGCTGCTGCCTTGAGGGAAGACCAGGACCACCTTCCAGCAGTTGGTCGGCACATTCACTTTGTTGGACTTGCCAATCGTTTTCGCGGAGCCATAGCCACCGGCGATGATGAACAGTTGATTGCCCTGCTTTACAAGGTTGCGGCAGTATGATTCCAAACTTTCCCACACTTGCCGGTTAAGGTCCGGGGTCTGCGGCAGCATGTTCGCCATGCTGAAGGTCTCCGAATTATCTTCCGCCGAACTGCTACGGTCCTTCGAGTTGCAGACGTGGCCGCGATCAAAGCCCGTGCCCGTGTAATCGTTCGGGGTGACTCGCTTGTATCCATCCGGCAGGGCCGCTTCCGGGTGAAAGTTGTTCTGTCTCTCCGCGTCTCCGATGTCGGAGCTTTGCAGGGACCAACTGACCCAGTTCGGCTCGCCTTTGTCGTTATTGTAAGAGAGCGTGTATTGCCGCTTGACGAGTAGGAAGTTGTTCTTGTTGCCGGGGTCGTTGGTCGCGCGGCTGGGATTGCCGAGCGCGGTGTAGAGGCTTGTTGCGGTGGGAGCGTTGGCTGTTCCCGGCTGCTCCTCCAGAGTGCGTAGCCGACGACGCAGATAGCCGAACAGAACTATCATCAAGACCATCAAGACTATCAAGACGGCGGCAATCAGTAGCTTCTTATAATTGAACAAATCTCAATCCTCTCTTCTCGTGCGAGTCTCTCGCGTGAGCCGCGATTCTACTGGATAACTTCTCATCTCAAAAGCCATTCGTGACATGGGCCAACCGCTCTCTTGCGAGCCGCGCGAGAAAGGCCAAAGGCCACTCAAGTCTTTGTGAAGACTTGAGTGGCCTTTGAGTTCAGGCTCTCTTTGAGAGAGCTATTTCACTTGCACTCCTGATTGCCGTGCGAGACGACCGAGCTAAACCTGACCTGATACTCAGCCGAAGTGATGAAGGAGCAGACCATGCCGCGATAGTTCCCAGACTCCCTGTTATTCAGAACGTTGAGCCAGAACTTGTAGCCATCAATTTCCGGGTCTCTCTTCAAGTAGCCGAAGTACTCCATCAGGACGAAGGACGGGTTGTACTCCGCCTGCTTGAATGAAGCGTTGTCTATCGCATCTCTGACGACCAGCGCGCGGCTCTGGTTGATATCGCTGCCGCCGTTGTATCTGGCTATCAGGCTGCCGCGCTGGTCGCTGATGTCCGCGCCGCTCGTCTGCCGTATGTTGTTGAGCAACGCATCCACAAAGCTCTCCGCGCTCGTGGCCGAGTTGTACTTCTGCACGAACTCCGCCCTTCTCACGAAGGCATCAGCGAAGGCCGTCTTGTTCGCCTCAAGGTTATCTCCACTGAGCACCTGCTGGCGGTCAGTGTTGAATTCGTTGTAGTTGAGTTGACGACCCAACGCTCCCTTGTACACGCGGTAGACGTATGCGCCTGTCTGCTGGGCCTCGTTCTCGATGAAGAAGGCAGCCGAGATGCCTATGCGCCTCTGGTTGAGACAGGCAGCATCAGTGCCGCACTTATCGAGTTCACTGGTCCAGTATTGAAGACCGCCGTTGTCAGGTTCGCGTCCCAGGAAATCCAGGTATTGCTGACGGACGAAGTACATGTCCATATCAAGCGGATTGCCCGTCTGCGCCGCGTCCGGCGTCGCCGTAAAGACCGCATCGGTCTTATCTGCGACGAGCGAGAAGGAGCGGTTGACCGGGTTGAACGAATAATTGGACCTCTGCGGAGTGACGGTGTAGAAGTTGTTGACCTCCACGTTATCGAACCTGTAAGTGCCGTCCGCCGCCGTAATCGTCCTGACGGATGAACTGCCGTTCAACTGCAAGATGACGCCGCCGAGAGGCACGCCGTTCAGGTCAGTTATCTGACCGCTGACAGTGCCCGGAGCGGCGGTCGGCACGGCAGTCGAATTAAAGGTCCAGGGCGAGAACGCCGTGACGCCCGACTTCTCCAACCAGTTGTTGGTCGTATCGGCGGCGGTCGGAATGACAGGAGACCAACCGGGGTTGGTGAACCTGCGGAAAATCAGACCGGCCTCCGTGTTGCCGTTGAGTTCGGAGTCAAGGTAGTGCAAGCGCAGGGTCGCGTTGATGCCGCTGCCGCCCGTGGGCGTGATGATGTAGGTTCGCTGCACGGCGTTCGGGAAGCTGTAGTTGTTGCCGCCGAATGTGCCCGTCGGAACCTGCTTCGCCAGGTTGATGGTGATGTCTGTCGGGACAGTGCCGGAGTTGATAGTAATCCGGTTGTCAGGGTTGCCGAAGCTGAGCGTGTTCGCGCTGCCTCCTGAAACGAAGCCCGTGCGCTTGACGTTGCCGACGACATCGAAAGTGCCCGTCGAAGTTCCGGTCGCGGGCATCGTCAGAGTGTTCGCGCCCGTCGTAATATCACTGGCGGAGAGCGCGAGGACGCCGTTGACGGTCTCGTTCGCGGCGAAGGTGAGACCGGCGGGATTGCTGTTCGTCAGATTGTTGAAGGTCGTGGCAGACGTGCCGCCGATGGTCTGCGTGACCGCGCCGTTGAAGTTGACGGTCCCTGTGTTGGGCGTGAACGTGCCCCCGTTATTGGTCCAACTGCCGGAGACGGTGATGGTGCTTCCGGCTGTGGCCGCGAGGGTCGCGCCCGTGTCAATCTGGACGTTGTTGTAAGTGCTGCTGCTGCTGGTGAACGTGCCCGCCTTGACTTCTATCAAGCCAGTGACGGTCAGTCCGGCGAATCCGGTCGTGCCAGCGGTGTTGTTGAGCGACAGGTTGTTGTAGGTCGTGAAGGCTGCGGGCAGAGTTTGCGCCGACGTGCCGTTGTACTCGACCGTGCTGCCCGTGATGGTGTAAGCGTTCGTTCCGGGCGTGAACGTGCCAGCAATCTTGACGATGCCGCTCGACGCGAGCGTGCGGGATCCTGTGCTGCTGCTGGTCAGGTTGAAGTAGGTGAAGGCGGGGATAGTCTGCGTCCCTGAGCCGTTGAAGTTGATGGTGTTGCCCGTGACGGTGTGACCCGTCGCAGTGCCGGGCGTGAACGTGCCGGAGATGTTGATGGTCCCGCCGTTGGGCAGCGTCTTGTTGAAGTTGCTGAAGGTCAGGTTGTCGTAAGTGCCGGGCGCGACAGCCTGGCCGTTTGAGCCTTGATTGTAAATGACCGTGCCGCCCGTCGCGCTGCCGATTGTGCCGGACGTGAAGGCGACCGTGCTGTTCAGCGTCAATGTGTTCGTGCCGATGCCGAGCACGCCGTTCGTTAAGGTCAACGCGCCGTTGACCGTCTGGCTGCTGCCGAGATTGACGCCAGCCGCGTTGTTGATGGTCAGGTTGTTGAAGTTGTTGTTGGACGAGCCGCCGATGGTCTGCGCGCTCGTGCCGTTGAAGTTGACGGTGTTGCCGTTGGGCGTGAACGTGCCGTTATTGGTCCAGTTGCCACCGACGTTGATGGTCGTGGCGTTGACTCCGGCGAGCGTTGCGCCCGCATCAATCTGGACGTTGTTGTAAGTGCTGCTGCTGGTGAACGTGCCCGCCTGAACTCTTAAGAGGCCGTTGACCGTGAGGCCCGCGAAGCCCGTCACGCCCGCAGTGTTGTTGAGCGTCAGATTGTTGTAGGTCGTGAAGCCGGAGGGCAGAGTCTGCGCCGACGTGCCGTTGAATTCGACTGTGCTGCCGGTGATGGTGTGGCCGCCGCCCGCGCCAGTGGTGAATGTACCGGCGATTCTGACTATGCCCCCGTTGGGCAAGGTCTTGGTGAAATTGCTGAAGGTCAGGTTGCCGTAGTTGGCTGCAAGGATAGCCTGGCCGTTAGAACCCTGATTGTAGTTGACGGTGCCGTTGGCATTGCTGGTCAGAGAGCCACTGGTCGCTGTGGCCGCGCCGTTCAATGTCAGCGTGCTGGAGTTGACGGCAAGCGCGCCGTTGGTCAGTGTCAGCGCCGCGCCAACCGTCACGTTGTTGCTCATGCTGACGCCGTTTGCGTTGTTGATGATCAGGTTGTTGAAGCTCGGTGTAGAACCGCCACTGATGGTCTGCGCACCTGTGCCGTTGAAGGTGAACGTTCCGGTCCCGGCTGTGAACGTACCGCCAGAGAAGGTGAAGTTGCCGCCGAGGTTGACAGGCGAACTGCTGCCGGTGAAAGTCCCGCTCGTCAGGCTGAAGTTCCCTGTGATGTTTTGTGTTCCGCCGTTGGCGTTGAACGTGCCGCCGGAGATGCTCAGGTTGCCTGTTAGATTGAGCGTGCCGGAGGTAGAGTTGAATGTGCCGCCGGAGATGCTGATGCTGTCGCCGCCGTTGACGTTGGTGGTTCCGGTCCCAAGACTCAGGGTGCTGGTCCCGCCCGCCAGTGCTTGCCGTATGCCGTCGCCCGTGCCGCTGTTAGCGACGTTGCTATCTATGGTCACGCCGTTCAGTGAACTGAGCGTGCCGGAATCAACGTAGATGCCGCCGCCATCGCCGCCGCCAGCGCTATCACTGTTGGCCGTGTTGGCCTGGACGGTCGTGTTGGTGAGACTGACGGTCCCTAACGTGGTCGGGTCAGTTGACCCTGAAGAGAAGTGTACGCTGAGGGCGAAACCGCCGCCATTGTTCCTGGCAGTGTTGCCACTGCCCGTTTGCCCGATAGTGCCGCCAGACATCGTGAAGCCCGCCGACGGGTCATTCGTGTTTTGCGACCAGGTTGAGTAGACGCCGCCGCCGTTGAGAAACGCGATGTTGTTGTCTATGTGCGGCGTGCCGCTGGTGGTGACGACGGACATGTCGCCGAAGTGGTTGTAGATGCCGCCGCCGTTGCCGTTGCCGTTGGTGCTCTGTGCGGTGTTGCCGCTGATAGTGACGCCGTCGAGCGTGACGGTGGATTTGGCGTTGGTCGAAGGCACGCGCGCGCTGCTCCAGAGTCCGCCGCCGTCGCCCTTAGAGACGTTGGTGGAAATACTGCCGCCCGTGAAGGTCACGCTCGGAGCGTTATCCAGGCTGATGCCGCCGCCTCTGAGGTCCGCGTTATTGCCTGTGATGTTCGTGCCGGAGATAGTGACGCTCGTGCCGCCGACGGCCAGGATGCCGCCGCCGACTGAGGCGTTGACGGGGAAGTTGGCGCGCGGGGTAAAGACCGTGCTGTTGCCGGAGATGGTGGCGTTGCTGATGCTGAGGGTGTGTGTCGGACTGGCCGCCGTGCCGCCGTCGTAGTTGATGCCGCCGCCCTTCGTATGGAAGCTGATGTTGTTGGAAAGCGCGCCGCCGCTCATGGACACAGACGCGGCAGTTGAGAAGACGCCGCCGCCGATGGAAGCGGACAAGTTATTCGACACCGTGACGTTGGTGAGCGTGAGAATCTTGGCCGTCGGAATGGGGTTGCCGTTCTGGTCGCTGCCGTCGAACTGGATGCCGCCGCCCGCCTCGAAAAAGTTATTGTCCGTTCCAGCGTTGTTGTCGGGGTCGTCCTCCGGCGCTTTACCGTTGCGAATGGTCAGACCTGAGAACGTGACGTTGATGGGCGCGCCCGTGATGATGGCTCCGGTTCCATCCAGGCCGTTGACATCGAAGACGCGGTCAATGCCGTTGCCGTTGGCGTTGGTCGTCGCGGCGGTGGTACCCGCCTGGATAATCGGATTTCCAGTACCGTTGATGGTCAGGTCGAAGTTGCCTATGTCGAGGTCGCCGCCCTTTTCGACAAATCCGTTAGCGAAGAGGAACTCATCGTCGTAAGTCTTACCGGCATTCGCGCCGCCGTTGAATGGGCCCGAAGAGAGGGCCAGCGTGTAGGTTCCGGCGGGCACGCTAATCTGCGTCGGGGGCGAGCCCGCCGCGCAATCCGTCGAGCCGCTCTGGTTGTTGTGATTCGCGTTGATGATGGCTTCGCGCAGGGAACATTGGCCGTTGTTCGCCAGCACGTCTGCCGTTGTCGTGACGTTGATGGTGACGGCAGCAGGCGCGATGACGAAGGAGGGCGCGACCGCTCCTTCTCTGAGAATGACGAGGCCGTTGCGCGTGCCCAGATTCAACTTCATAGGCAGCACGGCGACCGGCGCGCTTTCGACATCGAGCGTGACCGCTTCGGGCCGCTCGTCAACCGTCGCGGGTCGTATCGCGCGCTTTTCGATCTCGCCTAGGGTCTGGCTCTGGATGCCTAAGACGGCGCGCACTTGATTATTATATTGGTCAACTACGAGCAGGTCGTTCGTCGCGCCGGATGAGAGCGAAGCTGTCATGAATTGCGCGTTCGAGTCGCCCTGGCTGGCGGGCAGCGCGCCCACGTTGAGCGTCTCGGCCTCAGTCCAGGCGTTTGAACTGCTGGGACGCTGGATGAGTTTACTCTTGACCGCCGCGAAACGTTTCTGCGACTCGGTGTCGCCGTTCTTCGGGCGGTTCTGCTTCATCAAAGTTATCTCATCGGGCGAGTAGGGACGACGGTCCAATTCGCCTTGCGTCATGAGATGCACGGAACCATCTGTCGAGAGCAAGGCTATCTCCTGCGACCCCTCTCGGTTCCACACGAAGAGCCCGATTTGCGCAGCCTGCGCCGTGAACGGCAGGTTGACTCTTTCCATACTGCTCGCGCGTCCTTCATCATCAGCGCGATGGACTATGAGCAACTGGTTGCCAGCCGCCGCGACTACATCCGGAGTGGCGCGAGTGCCTAACACACCGCCAGCCAGCCCGGTCGCTTCTGCGGGCAAACTGTAAACTTCCGGCTCGGCCTGCCATGCGCCCTTCTTACCGGAATACAACAATAGTTGCGGACCTGCCGTACTCTCTATGCCCACGACGATGTCGGAAGAGCTTTTCCACAATGCGCCCCTGTCAGCCTGTAAGGCCGTCACCGCGCCGTTCAACTCAAGCAGCGCGGGCCGCTTGAAATTGCCGTGGCCGTCGCCCGCCAGAAGTCCCAAAGTGCTGCCGCCTCTGGCAGCCACGACGACATCCTGTTGGCCGTCGCCGTTGAAGTCTCCAACGCCCACGAAGTCCGGGGCCACGGGCGTTTCAAGGACGCTCGTGCTGGCCAGGAAGGGCGCAGGGTAATTCAATGCTGCGATGGCTTGCGAGGCTTCGATGGTGCTCGGTGCGAAAGCCTCAGGGTTGGCCCTGTAGAGCGAGAGCGCGCCCGCGCCGTTGGATGAATAGCCCACCAAGAGGTCCGGGAACCCGTCTCCATCAAAGTCCGCCGAAGCCAGAGAGCGCGGACGAGCGGAGGAGCCGGCCCCAGCCGCAGAGAGCATCCCACTGGCTTTGCCCTGGTAAACGGCCTGCGGTTCGTGGCCGTCCTGTAGATTAATCCAGGGTCTGCCGCGTTGAGCGGCATGAACCGTGACGCTCTCTTGTAAAGGCAGGGTCGGCGGGGAATTTGGCCGGGCCGAGTTTGAAGCCTCGGTCGCCCCCGTTCTCATCAGCATGAGAGAAAAGAGGATGACGAGAATCAAGGAGACCGAATTGCGAAATGATAATTTTGAGGTCAAGCGATGCATGGCTTTAAACTCTTTCTCCGTTCTTGGGCGGGTAAGGATGGTTAGTGATTAGAGAAGCGTCATGTATAGAGGCGGAGAGAAACGTCCGGCATGACCGTATCTCAATCTTGGGTTCAGTAAAAGGCCCTGCGGGGCCTGTGATGATTCTAAAGCGCATGGCGTCTCATCAGCAAGGCCCGCAGGGGTAGGATAAAAACTCTAGCGTCTCGC
>JAXDFO010000357.1:0-5498 GCA_034665545.1 Blastocatellia bacterium | reverse complement strand
GTGCCCGGCACGCCCGCCGCGCGATAGCCGACGGTTGAAGAGCCTTCGCCCTTGATGAGATTGCCAGACTGGTCCAGGTATATGTCGTGCGTCGCCGCCGCCGGGGCCATCTCCCTGTAATCAATCGCCGTCGTCTCGCCGTTGCGCAGGCGTATCATCATGAAGCCGCCGCCGCCCAGGTTCCCCGCAGACGGATGCACCACGGCCAGCGCGAACGCGACGGCAATCGCCGCATCAATCGCATTGCCCCCGCGCTTCAATATCTCAACCCCGACCTCTGACGCGAGACTGTTCGTCGAAGCCACCATCCCATGCGCCCCGCGCACAGGCTCGCGCGAGGCCGCCCGCGCCACTGGCTGAGAGACGCCGCCCCACAACGGCGCGATTGGCCCACTCACGAACGTCAACAGCAAAGCGACGACCAGCGCAACACGTTTCACTGAAATCAACATCTTCATCCCCATTCAATTGAGTGTAAGTAGAGAATCATTCACCAACGCAGACACAGAGCACGCAGAGGATACACAGAGGCTTGCAACTTCTCTGTGCCCGCTCTGTGCCCTCTGTGTGTGCGGTGGTGAATTATCAATCTACCCTATTCAACCTTCCCCCGCGAAACGACCTGGACAAAATAGAGCCTGCGGGTCAAGCTCCGTCTTGACGCGCCGCATCAACTCATTACCAGACACCGCTCCGCCCCACACATCAATCTCTCGCTTCAACTCTTCCGGCGCGCTCTCAATGACGAGCGAGCCGCCCAGAGCCTCCGCCATCACGCGCAAACTTTTAAGCGAAGCGACGCCCGCCTTCGTCTCCACACGCGAATTGATAAAGCGGACCCTGCCATCACCCGCGCCCGCCTGCCAGAGCGATGAAGCGAACTCTTCATCACCCACACTCTTCCCCGCAGCCAACAGAAACTCACGGACCTGCGTTGGCCGCAACTGCGCTCTCCACGTCAAACCCTGCGCCTCTCTCAAGGGCATCGCCGCCAGCGCGCGCCACAAATCACCCTCCTCATCCCGCGAGACATTCAAGCCAGCATGCCCCTCATCAAAGAGCAGCCTTCGCGCCTCCTCCAACTGGTAAGCGACCGCCCGCCCCGTCCCCGCGAAACGCAGGAGCAACGCGCCGTCGCCCGCTTCTCTCGCATCGAGACCCAAACGCCCGGCCATCCCGTTCGAGACGACTTCAATCGCCGCCGGAAAAAGTTTCGCCCCGCGCAAGATGAACGCCGCGCGCAAGAGTTTAATTATTGGACCAATAGCGATGAGTGTCGCCGTCTCTGGCGGAAGCGGTCGCAGCTTGAAGGTCAACTCAAGGATGAGACCCAACGTGCCGTAGCTTCCGGCGAACAGCTTGCAGAGGTCATAGCCCGCGACGTTCTTGACCACGCGCCCGCCCGCCTTGACCATGCTCCCGTCCGCGCGCGCCACCCGCATGCCTATGATGTGCCCGCGCGGCGCGCCATAGCCGAAAGCCTGCGCCCCCGCCAGCCCCGTCGCCGCCACGCCGCCAATCGTAGCCCGCCCGTCGTCCGGCGGGTCTAGCGGCAACCATTGTCCCGCATGGGCCAACCGCGCGTTGAGCGCGGCGAGAGGCATGCCCGCCTCCGCTATCGCAATCAGGTCTGCGGGTTCATGCTCTATGAGACGCGACAAACGACCCGTCTTGATGAACACGTTCGCCCGCCTCATCGAATTGCCAACATCCGACCATGTCCCGGCCCCCACAGGGACGACCGTCCAACCCTCGCGCGCCGCTAGACGCAAGACCTCGCAAGCCTCTTCATACGAAGCGGGCACGACCGTGAGGGAATCATTTAGAGAATCATCCACGCTCGCGGATTCCTGGTCCAATTCCGCCGCGCCGTAGACATACTCCGCGCCGACGATTCGCGCGAGGGCGTGACGCGCCGTCTGAGCTTCAAAAGAACTCTTCGCGGATTTAGAAGGCGCGATGATGTGTGAAGATGATGATGAAGGGACTACTAACGTCGCCACCGCTAGCTCGCCCGTCTCGTCTCCGCGCAGCGAGTCAACGGCTTGACCGTTGTTCTCAATAGCATGCCTGTCATCAAGCTTCTTGCGCGCGCCGCGCGCTTCTCCGCAACTGCGAGAGGTCGGGATAATTTTGGAAGGATTGCAGAGGCCGCTAGGGTCGAAGGCCGCGCGCACGCGAAGCATCGTGTCCATGTCCATCGCGGAAAAGATGAGCGGCAAGTACTCGCTCTTATCCAATCCGACGCCGTGCTCGCCCGTGATGCTTCCGCCCGCGCGCACGCAGGTCTCCATCAACTCGCGCCCGGCCTCCTTGACGCGCCTCACTTCATCTGGATGGCGCGCGTCGAAACAGAGGAAGGGATGAAGATTGCCGTCGCCCGCGTGGAAGACGTTGGCGACGCGCAGGTTGTATTTCGCGCCGATGCGATAGGTGGCCGCGAGCACTTCCGGGAGACGCGAGCGGGGCACGACCGCATCCTGCAACATCGTGTCCGGCGAGATACGGCCCATCGCGCCGAACGCGCCCTTGCGCGCGGCCCATAGCTTTTTGCGATGCGCTTCATCCGAGGCGCGCAGGACGTTGCGCGCGCCGTGCTGGCGACAGATGCTCTCGGCCCGCGCAGTGTCTTCATCAAGCCCCGCTTCGAGCCCGTCAAGCTCTATGAGCAACGCCGCCTCTGCATCCGTCGGAAGTCCCGCCGCAAAGACGCTCGCCTCGACCGCGCATATGATCGCGCCGTCCATCATCTCAAGGGCCGCAGGGACCAAGCCCTCCGCGATGATGGCGGAGACGGCGCGGCTCGCATCATTCACATCTGTAAAATCAGCGAGCAGCGTTCTGACGGCGGGCGCGATGGGCACAAGCCGCAACGTCGCTTCCGTGGCGATGCCGAACGTTCCTTCCGAGCCGACGAAGACGCCTAGCAAATCGTAGCCCGGCTTTGACCCGTCCAATTCGACTATCTCACCGCCCGCGAGGACGACGCGCGCGGCGAGGACGTGGTCCACGGTCGTGCCATATTTTAGACAGTGTATGCCGCCCGCGTTCTCGGCTATGTTGCCGCCGATGGTGCAGGCCGCCTGGCTCGAAGGGTCCGGCACGTAATGGAGTCCGAAGGGCGCGGCGGCGCGCGACAGTTGCGCGTTGACCATGCCGGTCTGGACCACTGCGAGACGATTCTCAATATCAATCTTGAGCAGGCGGCGCATGCGCGCCAGTTCGATGACGACGCCGCGATTCATGGCTAACGCGCCGCCCGACAGGCCCGTGCCCGCGCCGCGCGGCGAGAAGGGCACACCATCGCGCGCCAGCGCACGCAAGACCAGAGAGACCTCTTCGGTCGAGCGCGGGAAGACGACCGCGCGCGGCGCGAACTTGTGCTGCGGCAAGCCGTCGCACTCGTAGACGAGAAGCTCGTCCGGCTCCGTCAGCACCGCATCGCGCCCCACTATGTCGCGCAGCCTCTCGCTTAATGAATCAACAGAATCTCTTCGCATCGAGCAGTCGCGAGCATGGTCCAAAAAGAAATTTTCTAACGTCAGGAGATGAGCTAATGATACACTACGCGCCCGATTGTTGAAGAGCAAATATGAAGTGAAGGCGGAAAGGATAGTAGTTTAAGAGGACCACAAAAGATGACACGCAAACTTTATTCGCTCGTCTTCGCGCTCTGCTTTTTAACGACGACTTTTAATCTCAACGTCGCGGGCCAGGAGACGAACAAGAGCGCGACGCCCGCGCGTCCATCGAGTCAGGGCGGCTTGCTCACGCGCCAGGCCGCCGCTTTGCAGGAGTTGGTGGACGAGGCGGCGAAGACGGCGCTGACGAAATACGCCGATAAGAAATTCACGGCGGAGAATCTGGCGATTACGCTCGTGGATTTGAACGACCCGGAGCATCCCATCCGGGCCAGCTTTCGCGGGGAAGAGCGCGTCTACCCGGCGAGCGTCGTCAAGCTGTTTTATCTGGTCGCGGCGCATCGCTGGCTCGAAGACGGCAAGCTCAAGGAGAGCGAAGAGATGCAACGCGCGATGCGCGACATGATAGTTGATTCATATAACGAGGCGACGCATTACGTCGTGGATGCCGTGACGGGGACGACGAGCGGGCCGGAGTTGCCGCCCGCAGAAATGCAGGAGTGGGCCAATAAACGCAACATCGTCAATCGCTATTTCGCCGCGCAAGGCTATACCAACATCAACACTAACCAGAAGCCCTGGTGCGAAGGTCCATACGGGCGCGAGCGAGCCTTCGTCGGACTGAAGTACGAGAACCGCAACAAGCTGACGACGGACGCGACCGCCCGCATCATGACGGAGATAGTCACTGGAAGAGCCGTGACCGCCGCCCGCAGCGCGAAGATGATGGAACTGCTCAAGCGCGACTTCGCGGGCAAGAGCGAAGACCCGGACGACCAGGCCCACGGCTTTACAGGCATCGCCCTCGGCCCCGGCGCGCGCCTCTGGTCCAAAGCTGGCTGGACCAGCACGACTCGCCACGACGCGGCCTACATCGAACTCCCCAACGGCGCGCGCTTCGTCCTCGTCACCTTCACCACAGACCACGCCAACGACCGCGACATCATCCCCACCATCGCACGCATCATCATCGCGGGAATGGAGAAGAGCAGGAGCCAGAATTAAAAAGCAAGGGGTCAGGAGCCAGGAGCCGGAATAGCTGAGCTTTCAACAACTGCAAGCTTCAACTGTTCTTCTTCTGGCTCCTGGCTCCTGGCTCCTACTTTGTGAGCGTGATGTTTCCGTTGATGGTTTTGGCGAGGAGGGCGTCGCCGCCCGCGCCGACGTGTCCGGCGACGTGTTGGCCCACGGGCTGCTTGTAAACTTGGAGGTTGAAGTCGTCGTCAACTTTGATGTTGCCGTCCATCGTCTCCGCTTTGAGGTCCGCGTTGACTTCGCCGTCAAACTGTAATTCGATGTTGCCCTTGACGGTGCTGAACTCCTGCGCGCCCTTCTGCTTGGTTACGGCGAGCTCTGCTTTGATGTCGCCCTTGATGGTCTTGGCCTTAATCAAGCCGCCGATGTCATGTAATTCGATTGAACCCTTTTGCAGGTCTATGGCGACGGAGCCGTCTATCTCCGAGAGCTTGATTTCGGAATTGAGCGAAGAGATGGCGACCGCTGCCACGCTGCGCGGCAGCTTAATCTGATACTGGACCTCTACGTTCGTATCGCTGACCAGCGGCGTCTCCAGCGTGAGCTTGTTGGGCGCGAAGGTCTGTATGATACGCAAGGCGTCGCGGTCCTGCGGAGAGCCGCCGGACTTGATGACCTTGACCTCCGCCTGTTCCTCGTCCCAGCCTTCCACGACTATATCGCCGCTCACGTTCTTGAGCGAGACAGCCGCGCCACTTCGGAGCGGGTAAGTCTTGACGATGACGGTCTTGCTATCGGTGACATCAGCATCGTTTTCATCTAAGGGGAGCGCGCCGGGTTGGCCCATTGATGAAGGAGCGGACGGCACTCCGGGCGGCGCAG
>JAXDFO010000356.1:0-3286 GCA_034665545.1 Blastocatellia bacterium | reverse complement strand
GCGCGGGCGGCAGGAAAGCCCCTACAGCGTTGTAGACCAAATTCAATGTCAGGCCGCTTTCATCCAAACCGTAACCGGCAGCGTTCAAGCGGCGCAACGCTTCTATGGATTTCTCGAACACCCCACGGCCTCTCTGCGCGTCCGTCTGCTGCTCAAGAAAGTATGGCAGCGAAGAGACGACTTCGACCGACTGCTCTCGAAAAAATTCCGGCAGGTCTTCCTGTCCCAACTCGAACATGACGGTCAGGTTGTGACGCACGATGACGTGCGCCCCGGCCTCCCGCGCACGCGAGACCAGATAACGGAAGGAAGGATTGAGTTCGGGCGCGCCGCCAGTGATGTCCACCGTCTCGATATTGAATTGACGAACGGCGGCGATAATCTTTTCGGCGGTCTCGCGCGTCATGGCCTCTGTGCGTTTGGGACCGGCATCAACGTGGCAATGCTTGCAAGCCTGATTGCACAGCTTGCCCACGTTGACCTGCAAGGTCTGCACCCCGCTCGCTCGCAGTGGGCCCAGGCCATGCGCCGCGAGCCTCTCATCAAAATCGAAGGGCGCGGGCGTTGGACCAGGATTGATGACGGGCAAGCTCAGGCTCATTACATTGACACCTTGTCCACGGAGTTGTGCGCCTGTAGGCCGTGAATGAGCGCGGCCCCGCCTCGCAGGGCCGCAGCCATGTGGATGGCTTCGGTCATCTGTTCCATGTTCGACCCGGCTTCCAGACAGGCTTGCGAGTAAGCGTCTATGCAGTAGGGACACTGTAGAGCGTGCGCGACCGCCAGCCCTATCAGAGCCTTCTCACGACGCGAGAGCGCGCCGTCCTCCTGGCACGCCTGATACCAAGCCATGAACTTTTCAAAGAGGTCCGGGCGATGCTTCCCTATCTCCGCAAAACGACCGAGGTCTTCTTCTTCGTAATATGCCATGATGAACTACTCCGGGAGTGGCCAGGAATCATGATGAATGAAGCGGCTTGAATAGCCACACTCTCATCCTTCATAATCCCGACTTCATACTTGCTTTTCAATGGTAACAATGTCACGTCCGGTTGTCATTCTAATGGTCAAGGCTCCGCGCGCGGGCGAAGCGAAGACGCGGCTCGCGCCCGCCGTCTCTTTTGAGGAAGCGGCTGCCCTCGCGGCCCGCTTCGCGCGTGACGCGTTGGCCCATGCGAGAGAGGTCGCGCGCGATGTCATCGTCGCCTACACTCCATCGGACGGGCGCGCCCTGCTCGCGGAGTTGTTGACTGGTCCGATTATCTGGCGCGAACAGGAGGGAGCGGACCTCGGCGCGCGCCTCGAAGCAATCGCCGCCCACGCCGCCGCGCTTCTTTACAGTCCCCTGCTCATCATGGGGACTGATAGCCCTACGCTTCCGACTTCCTTCACCATCATGGCCCGCGACGCGCTCGCCGCAGGCCAAGCGGACATCGCGCTCGGCCCCACGGAGGACGGAGGTTACTACCTCGTCGGACTGCGCCATCCGGTCCCCGGCCTCTTTCAAAACATAGAGTGGAGCACCCCGCGCGCCTTCCAACAAACCGCCGCCAACGCCGCCCGCCTCAACCTGCGCCTCCTGACCCTCCCCCCTTGGTACGACATAGACACCCCTCAAGACCTCGCACGCTTTCAACAAGAGCAAGTCGGAAGTGGTTGGGATGAAGGATGAGAGACGAGCTATTCAACCGTTCAATAGCATTCCTTTCATCGTTCATCAATCCGACTTCTTACTTGCTCTTATAGGCGCGTAGCGGGGGGCTAGGTGGCGCGGGTGGATGCCTAGCCAGTAGAGGGCTTGTAAGATGGACCAGCGCGCGAAGGTCAGTGTAAAGCTGCGGCCTTCAAAGCGGCGCGAGGAGGTGATAACTCGCGCGGGCAAGTGTACGACGCTTCCCTCTCGCCTTAGCCGCCTTATCAGGTCCAGGTCTTCAAAGATAGGGAACGGCTGAAAGCCGCCGATGCGTTCATATGTCTCGCGGCGGACGAAGATGGCGGAGTCGCCGTAACACAATCCGAGCCGCCGCAAGCGAGGGTAGAGCCATGTCAGGAAACGCGCGGCGGGCCGCGTCCCGTCAAAATGGACGCTGAAGTTTCCGCCCACCACTTTGCTCTCCCTTAAGGCTTCCATGATGAGCGTCGCGGCGTTCGTCGGCGGAAGCGTATCGGCGTGCAGAAACCAGAGGGCTTCGCCACGCGCGTGGAGCGCGCCCGCGTGCATCTGCGCGCCGCGTCCCCTCTCCGATGTCAACAATCGCAGGCCGCGTTCCCGGACCAGCGAAGCAGTCTCGTCAACGCTCCCGCCGTCCACAACGATAATCTCTACTGGACCACTCATGCGCGCCAGCGCATCAAGAGTATGAGTGATTGACTGCGCCTCGTTGAAAGTCGGAATGATGATGGAAAGCATCCTCGTTTAGCTTTCAACTCTCAGGCGAGTAAATGGTCCAACGCCGTTGTCTGCGAGGATGCGCGCGCGGGCTGGCCGTCTCCGGGCAAGCGCCAGGTGGGCCGCTCTTCTCCGAACGGCATCAACAGTATTTCCGTCAACTTCAACTCCGACGGTTCGCGGTAAGCTGGCACGCCTATGATAATCTCGCCTTGCGGGACGTTGAGCTTCAGCGTTCCGTGCAGCCGATCCCAGACGCTCAAGCCGCTGGACCAATTGGCGTCCGTCTCTTCGCGCACCAGCGAGTGATGTATGCCGTGCATGCGCGGCGTGACTATCAGGCGGTTGAGCCAACGCTCCGTCTCAATCGGCAGACGGACGTTGGAATGATGGAAGAGAATGGAGAGCAGCAACGCCGTCTGCCAGATGTCCAGAGAGCGCGGCGAGACGCCTATGAGCGAGACCTGCGCCGCACGCCAGGCGATTGAGATGACGAGTTCCCCGAAATGAAAACGCAGCGCGGTCGAAGCATCCAGGTCCAGGTCCGCGTGATGTACGACGTGAAAACGCCAGAGCCACGGCGCGCGATGCGTCAGCACATGCCACAGGTACAAGGTGTAATCCATCAGGATAACGGCGAGCGTCGTTTCAACCCATGCGGGCAAGGGCAGTTGCTTGAGCAAGCCCCAACCGCGACGTTCCGATAGTTTCGAGAGCGGTTGTATGACGGGCCGCTCCGCGAGTTGAAGCGAGAGCGCGGCGACGGCTGCGACCGCCAGGTTGCGCGCATCATGATTAAGCGCGGGTTCGACCTCGCGCCGCAATGGCCGCCTTCTCTCCAACCAGAGCAGCGCGCCGAACGCGCACACGACCAGCGACGCGCTCAACCATGACCCG
>JAXDFO010000355.1:0-10618 GCA_034665545.1 Blastocatellia bacterium | reverse complement strand
CTCGACGGCCATGCGGCTCGCCACGTCGCCCGCAAGCGCGCCTCCCATGCCGTCCGAGACGACCAGCACGAGACCCTTCTGGCCCAACTCGAAGCGGCGCATCTCCTGCGGCGTCTCCGCGCTGTCCGAGCCGGTCAAGTTCGTCTCGGTCGTCAAATCGAGGAGCAGAAAATTATCCTCGTTGCCGCGCCTGACGCGCCCCACATCCGATTTTGCATAAAGCTCTATGATCATAAGAATAGTGACAGGGAACAATTGAGAGGTGACAAGAGCGTTTAGGATTCTATCTTGTCAACCGTCAACTGTCACCTGTCACACCTTTCCGAGAGCCTGGTCCAAGTCTGCGATGATGTCGTCCGTATCTTCTATCCCGACGGAAATGCGAACTAAGCCTTCAGTGATGCCGAGACGTTCGCGCGTTTCCGGGAGCACGGAGGCGTGCGTCATCGTCAACGGATGCGAAATCAAAGTCTCCACCCCGCCGAGGCTTTCGGCCAGGGTGCATAGCTTAACAGATTCGAGCACCGTCCGCGCAGCTTCCAGCGAACCGGTCTCGAAGGCCACCATCCCGCCGAAACCTCTCTGCTGGCGTTTCGCCAGGTCGTGCTGACGGTGTGAGAGCGAACCCGGATAATAGATTTTCTGGACCTTCGGATGCTCTTCCAGAAAGGCCGCCACGGCGCGTCCCGAACGGTCGTGCTGTTCCATCCTGAGAGCTAAGGTTTTCGTCCCGCGCAGGACCAGCCATGAATCGAAGGGCGAGAGAATCGCGCCCGCCCCGTTCTGCACGAAGGCGAGCCACTCCGCATCCTTCTCATCGTTCAGAACGACGATGCCGCCGACGCCGTCCGAATGCCCGTTGAGATATTTCGTCGTGGAGTGAACCACAATGTCCACTCCGAATTCAAGGGGACGTTGCAGGTAAGGCGACATGAAGGTGTTGTCGCAGACGACGCGCGCGCCCGCCGCGTGAGCCACATCCGAGACCGCTTGCATGTCCGTCACGATCATGACGGGGTTGGTCGGCGTCTCTATGAAGACCATCTTCGTGTTCGGTTTGATGGCCGCCTCGACGTTCGTCACATCCGACGTGTCAACGAAACTGAACTCTATCCCGTAGTGCTTCAGAATCTTGTCGAAGAGACGAAACGTGCCGCCGTAGGTGTTGTCGGAAACGATGACGTGCTCGCCCGCGCGTATGAGGCGCAGGGTCGCATCAATGGCCGCCATGCCGGAGGCGAAGGCGTAACCGAAACGCGCTCCTTCGAGGGCCGCGAGGTTGCGTTCGAGCGCGGCGCGCGTAGGGTTCTGCGTGCGCGCGTACTCGTAGCCCTTGTGCTTGCCGAGGCCGTCCTGCTGGTAGGTCGAAGTTTGATAGATAGGGACAGTGACCGCGCCCGTCGTCGGGTCGGCCTCCTGCCCCGCATGAATCGCTGTGGTTGCAAATCCCATAATAATTAACTCATGAGTGATGAGCTACGAAGCTTCTCGCTTCTGCCACATCATTAGAACGGCTCTGAAAGCGCCTTATAATTCCAAGCTTTACAGTAATCGCATGGTAAACGCGCGCACGCAGCCCTGTCAAACTTCGCAGAAAAGCAGGAGCCGGAAGCCAGGATAAAAGCAGGAGCCAGGAGCCAGGAGCCAGAAGCCAGAAGTAAGAGCAGAGCGTTGAGCATACTCTTCATCATGAAGAGCATGCTATTGCTTTTCTACTGGCTCCTGGCTCCTGACTCCTGGCTCCTGCTTTTCATTGACATCGGGCGAGCGCAAAGACTATTCTGCTGTCCCGTGAATGACACGGGCGCAAATCCTCAAGCCTTGCCTCAACACAGAGCCGTCGCCATCATTCCCGCTCGCTTTCGTTCAACCAGATTTCCGGGCAAACCCTTGAGCCTGATTGCCGGACGACCGATGATCCTGCATGTTGTGGAACGCTCGCTCGCCGCACGCAACATCTCGCGCGCCATCGTGGCGACGGACGACCGGCGCATTCTGGAAGCGGTCTATGATGCTGGATACGAAGCGGTCATGACGAGGGATGACCACCAGAGCGGGAGCGACCGCCTGGCCGAAGTCGCGCGCGCCATCGAAGACGCGTGCATCATCGTCAACGTGCAGGGCGACGAGCCGCTCATCTCGCCGCGCACGATAGAGCGAGCGGTCGAAGAGTTAAAGCTTTCAACGGATGCTTCAATCGTCACGACGAGCGAACCCATCACACTCGCGGAAGATGTGTTGAGCGCGGATGTGGTTAAAGTCACGACGGACGAGAGCGGGCGCGCGCTCTATTTCTCACGCTCGCCGATTCCTTTCCCGCGCGAGGCCGTCAACGAATATGGAACGCTCGCGCTCGCGCTTGAGAGAGACCCGTCGCTCCTCTCTCGCTTTCGCAAGCACACGGGGCTTTATGCCTATCGCCGCGCCTTTTTGTTAGAATATTCGAGTTGGCCGCCATCTCAACTTGAGCGCACGGAATCGCTCGAACAACTGCGCGCGCTCGAACACGGGGCCGTCATTAAGGTCGTAGGGGCGGACACGCCCTCAATCGGCGTTGATACGCCGGATGACCTGGAGCGCGTGCGCGCAATCTTTGCAGGAGTGACAGACCAAAATTAAATTCTTTCCTGTCACTTGATTTATATGAACGACTGGATCGGCTTAGGCTTGATTGTGCTCATCGTGGTGGGCGGGCTGTACTGGCTGATGCGCGCCAACCAGCCGCACGAGTTGACCCAGGAGGAATACGAGAAGCGTCTCAGGGAAAGCCCCGGTCGCGGGCTGGTGAGCGGGGCCGCCATGGGCTTGCAGAAAGTTCTGGATCCCTCAGCCGAGAAGGCCGTCGCCGTGCTCAACGATTTACGCGCGGGCCATTACAAAGAGGGGCAGAAATCCGGCGATGATGATAAAGATGTAGCTATCGAAGATGAAGAAGCGGAACGTGAGGAAGGCGTAGAGGGAAAGGTTCAACGCTGACCGCAAGAGCTTTTCTCACTTGCCACTTTAATTTTTTTACGACTATTTCTGAGGATACAATGCCTAAATATATTTTCGTCACGGGCGGCGTGGTTTCGAGTCTGGGAAAGGGCCTCGCGGCCTCCTCCATCGGCTGCCTGCTCGAAGCGCGCGGCCTCAAGGTCGCGCTCATCAAACTGGACCCTTACATCAACGTGGACCCAGGCACGATGTCTCCCTTTCAACACGGCGAAGTCTTCGTCACAGACGACGGCGCGGAGACCGACCTCGACCTCGGCCACTACGAGAGGTTCACGCACGCGCATCTCTCGCAAGCCAATAATTGGACCACCGGGCGCATCTACCTCTCCGTCATCGAGAAGGAACGGCGCGGCGATTACCTCGGCAAGACCATACAGGTCATCCCGCACATCACCAACGAGATTAAGGATGCCGTGCGCGCCGTCGCCAACCAGAGCAGCCAGCCCGATGTCGTCATCGTCGAGATAGGCGGCACGGTCGGCGACATCGAATCGCTGCCCTTCCTCGAAGCCATCCGGCAGATGGGCAACGAAGAGGGCGCGGGCAATACTCTCTTCGTACACGTCACGCTCGTGCCCTACATCGCCGCCGCAGGTGAGTTGAAGACCAAGCCCACTCAACATTCCGTGCGCGAGTTGATGCAGATCGGTATTTCACCGCACATCCTGCTGTGCCGTTCTGACCGCGCGCTCTCGCGCGATTTGCGCTCGAAGATTGCGCTCTTCTGTAACGTCAAAGAGTCCGCCGTTATCAACGCGCTCGATGTCGAGACGATTTACGAAGTCCCGCTCGCCTTTCATGAGCAGGGGCTTGACGAACTCATCGTCACGTCGCTGATGCTCGGAGACCGCGCCGCCGTGACGGACCTCTCGCGCTGGCGCGAACTGGTCTCCACCGTCAAAGAACCTCTCACCGGCGAGACCTCCATCGCCATCGTCGGCAAATACGTTGAGCTTGAGGATTCCTACAAATCTCTGCGCGAAGCCCTCACGCACGGCGGCATCGCTAATAACGTCCGCGTCTCCGTGCGCTGGATTGAATCGGAAGAATTGATGGAGGCCGATTGCGAAGAACGCCTGCGCGACTTCGATGCGATTCTGGTTCCGGGCGGCTTCGGCAAACGCGGCGTCGCCGGAATGATTAAGGCCATCGCCTACGCCCGGAAATCCAGGACGCCTTACTTCGGAATTTGTCTGGGCATGCAAACGGCCTGCATCGAATACGCGCGCAACATGTGCGGCCTCAAGGATGCAGACTCGACAGAGTTTGACGCGGAGACGCCCTATCCCGTCATCTTCAAACTGCGCGACCTCGTCAACATAGAAGAGTTCGGCGGCACGATGCGTCTCGGCGCGTGCCCTTGCCAACTCGCGCCCGCCTCGCTCGCTCGTGAAATCTACGACGGCGCGGAAGAGATAAGCGAACGCCATCGCCATCGCTACGAGTTCAATCCCGAATTTCGTGAGACCTTGGAACGCGCGGGGCTGCGCTTTAGCGGCATCTCGCCCGACGGCAAATTCGTCGAGATGATCGAACTCGCGCGCGAAGTTCATCCCTGGTTCCTGGGCTGCCAGTTTCATCCCGAATACAAATCGAAGCCGCTTCAGGCTCACCCGCTCTTCGCCTCCTTCGTCCGCGCGGCCTATGAAAATCGTCTTCGCAACGAAACCGCCGTCGAGCAGTTGGGCGAAACGGAGGCCAGGGAAGAGCACGCGCGCGCCGGGGTCGCGGGCGATGATTAATCCTCTTAGTTGAGAAAGAGGGTGGAGCGGTTTGGCACGTTACTGCTCGCGCGGAGTACCACGCGGACGCCTCACCGTATATACTAAGAGTGAATCAAGCAAAGGATTAAAGTAGTCTTGGCTGCGCCCGACGTGCCGGACCAGCGAATTTTTTTTATGCTTCAATGTCCCACATGTGGGCTGCGTTACGCGAACGACCTGCAAGAGTGCCCGGAAGACGGCACGCCCTTGCAGGCCGATTCGACGGTCGCCGTCGCCCTGCCTGTGGACCCGCTCATCGGGCGCACGTTCGATGATAAGTACAGGCTGGACGAGCGGCTCGGCGTCGGCGGGATGGGCACGGTCTATCGCGCCACGCATCTACTGATTGACCGCCCCGTCGCCGTCAAGGTTCTCAACCCGCGCTTCGTCGAAGACGAGGCCGCGCAGGCTCGCTTTCGCCGGGAAGCCCGCGCCGCAGGTCGCCTCCAACACACCAACGCCGTCGCCGTCACAGATTTCGGTCGCGCCGAAGACGGCTACGTGTACATCGTCATGGAACTGCTTGAGGGAGTGACCCTGCGTGAAGTGCTCGCGCGCGAGGCTCCGCTCGATACGGCCCGCGCCGTCTCCATGATGCTGCAAGTCTCCGCTGCGGTCGCGGCGGCGCACGAGGCCGGAATCATTCACAGAGACTTGAAGCCCGCGAATATTTTCATAGTCCAAAGACCGCACGCGCCCGCCGTCGTTAAAGTCCTCGACTTCGGCATCGCCAAGTTGGCGGCTGAAGCGATTGACGACGATGACCATCAAACGCTGACGCAGGTCGGCGTGATGATAGGCACGCCGCGTTACATGTCGCCCGAACAGTGCGACGGGGCCACGCTGACGCCCGCCGCAGATGTCTACAGTCTCGGCATTATTCTCTACGAGATGTTGACGAGCGTGACGCCCTTCACGGGCACGTCGCCGCTCGCCGTCGCCCTCAAGCATTCGACCGAATCGCCAAGGCCGCCGCGCGAACTGGTCCACACGATTCCGCCCGCGCTCGAAGAGGTCGTCCTGCACGCGCTGGAAAAGAAGCCTGCGGAGAGGCCGCAGGACGCCGGAGCTTTTCGCCGCGAACTTTACGCGACCGCCGAACGTCTCGGCCTCGAACACGCGGGCAGCTACGGCGCGCCCTCCATAGAATCACTGCGCAGCGCGGGAACCGAGACGCCTTCGGGCCGACTCGTGATAGACATAGAGCGTTTGCGCGAGAGCCGCGCCGCCGCCGTCAAGAGCGGGGCCAGCGATACGACCGTGTTCCAGAGCATGGAGGACGACGGCGCGCAGCCTCAACCATCCCAACAGGACCAGCCCGCAGAGAGCGTCAACGATGCTCCTTCGTCCAACATCACAGACGCTTCTTCTTCTGACAGCATCGCCGCCGCTTCGCTTGCTTCAACCGCTTCTTCTTCTGCGAGCATTGCCGCGCCGCGAACTCAAGTCGAACAAGGAACGGTCTCGCGCATCAACGTCTCTCTGGAACAAAAGCATGACTGGCGTTACTGGTCCAGGCAACCCGTCGCGCTGGCCCTTCTCGGCCTCGCCTTCCTGGCCTTAATCGTCGGAGCCGTGGCGATGCGCTCTGTGAGCGACCGTAATTCCAACGGCAACGCAGACGCGCGCGCGGAGACGCTCGCTTCCCCGACCCCTGCGGCTTCACCGTCTCCATCTACGCCAGCCGAATCATCAAAGACGCCGGAACAACGAGAGGCCAACAGACGCCGCGAGGCCGAGCGCGATGCGAGACCCGCCGGGCGCAAGGCTCCCGCGCGCCAGAGGCCCAAAGGGACTTCAACGATGGGCAAGGTCAAAAATGCTGTTAAGAAGATATTCAAGAACCCGTTTTAATTGGACCAGTATAGAAATATGACGGAACAAGCGCAGGTTAAATCATTCAACGTCGGCAACGCGACATTCGGTGATGGGAGGCTGACTTTAATCGCCGGTCCGTGCGTCATCGAATCAGCCGGACACGCGCTCATGATGGCGCGCGAGTGTGCCGCGCGTGCGCGCGACGCCGGATTGGACTTCGTCTTCAAATCATCATTCGATAAGGCCAACCGCTCGTCCATCGGGAGCTTTCGCGGGCTCGGCATGCGCGCCGGTCTGGATGTCCTCGCGCGCGTGCGAGAGGAACTCTCCGTGCCCGTGCTGACGGACATTCACGACGCCTCGCAGGTCGCACAGGTCGCGCAGGTGGTTGACGTGCTACAGATTCCCGCGTTCCTCTGTCGTCAGACCGATTTAATCGCGGAGGCGGCACGTTCGGGCCGCGCCGTTAATGTCAAGAAGGGACAGTTTCTGGCCCCGCACGATGCGCGGAACATAGTCGAGAAGGCGCGGGCCGCCGGTTGCGAAAAGCTGCTCCTGACCGAGCGCGGCGTGAGTTTCGGCTATCACAACCTGGTGGTTGACATGCGCTCCTTTCCGATTATGAGAGAGTTCGGCGCGCCCGTCGTCTTCGATGTCACGCACTCTCTACAACTGCCCGGCGGGTTGGGCCATGCAACGGGCGGGCAATCGCAGTACATCGAATCGCTGGCGCGCGCGGGCGTGGCGTGCGGCGTTGACGCGGTCTTTATGGAAGTGCATGAGAGGCCCGAACAGGCTCCCTCCGATGGGCCCAACATGCTCCCGCTCGAACGACTTGCGCCCTTGCTCTTGATGCTGCGAGACATACACAAGCTCGTTCATCAAGGCGCTGTGCGCGACTGACTGAATCTCAATAGCAAACTTTTCATCATCGTCACTCATGAACATCATCAGAACTTTTCTGTTTCTATCTCTACTCGTTTTCGGATACGCGGGGAGCGGCGCGCGGGCGCAGGATGAACCGCGCGCGGCCTGGCAGGTCGCCAGCTTTGACATCACTGCTAACCTGGACGCCAACGGACGCGCCTTGATGGCGCGCGCGCGGCTCAACGTGCGCAACGTGGGGCGCGGCCCCGGTTCAACCATCACCGTGCGCATCAACTCGAAGGCGGAGATTAAGTCCGTGAGCATCAACGACGCGACGGCCACCTTCAACGCGCAGCCGGAGGCTAGAGGCAATCTACAGCGATTGATTATCAGGATTCCGGGCTCCGTCCCGCCAGACGGGACGACCGCCGTGATTGTCGAATATCGCCTGCCCCTGACGGACAATTCGAGCCTCGCGGCCATCTCGCCCAACGGCAGTCTCTTCCTGCCCCTGTCCTTCTGGTATCCCGCGCCCAACACGCCCTTCGCCCTGCGCGGCCCGGACGTGGCCCCCTTCACTTTGAAGGTGGATGGAGAGTGGGCCGTCTCATCCGGCGTCGAGAAGAAGCCACGCAGCCTCGCCAGCGTGTACACGCAATCGCTCAACGCGCAACCCTTCTTCGTGACGGGCGACTGGGAGAAGACGGAAGGCGCGGGCGAAGCGAACGGCGTTAGTGCTTGGCTTCAGAAAGGCTCCGGCGCGGAAGAGCGTAAGGAGGCCGAAGCGTTGATGAACCTGGCGGGCGCGGCGCGCTCGTTTTACGCGGGCCTGCTTGGACCGGCGCCGGAGGCTCCTATCAACATCGTCGCCGTCACGCGCGGCGCGGGCTTTAACGACGCGGGCACGGTCCTGCTCGACAGCGCGGTCTTTCGCCGGACCAGGATTGATTCGACGACCGCTTTGCTTGTCGCCGAATCGGTCGCGCGTTTATGGGTCGGAGGTCAGACAGCCGTGCGCGGCGAGGGCTTCGGCGTCATACGCGAAGGTCTGACGAGGTATCTCGCAAACCTTTTTCTTGAGAAACAGTTCGGGCGCGAGACGGCTGACGCCGAGCGCATGCGCCAGCGCGCCGCCTACGTCGCGGTTTCCAAACGCGATGCGCCTCTCTCGCTGGCGACGCCGCTAGACGATACATACTTCGGCTCGGTCGCCAACAAGGGCGCGATGGTCTGGCGCGTTTTGGAACGCGCGCTCGGTCGTGATGCTTTCCATGCAATCGTCCGCACGTCGCTGCAAAACGCGAAGGGAAGCGCGCAAGGGTTGACGCTGGCCGCGTTGAGGGCCGCGCTGGTCGAGCGTGGCGGCGCGAGCGTCAAGACTATTCTGGACCAGGAATTGGACCAGCCGACGGATATGGATTTGTTGATAGGCGTCCCGCAACAGCGCGGCGCGCAGTGGGTCTCCGCGCTCCGCAACGTGGGTTCGGTGGATGCTGCTGTCATGGTCGCGGCGACGACCGTGAGCGGCGACCGCCTGACGGTCGAGGCGATTGTCCCCGCGCGTAACTTCGCGGAGGCCGTCTTCAACACTCAGGCGCGCATCGCTCGCGTTGAGATAGACCCAGACAAACTCTACCCGCAACTAGACTACTCCAACGACATCGCGCCGCGCACGCGACAGAGCGATGACGCCCTCTCCGAAGCCACACGTCTCTATGCGGGCGGGCAGTTCGCGCAAGCCGAAGCCATCGCGCGCGAACAACTAAACATCTCGCCCCGCATACAGGAGGCACGCATCATGCTGGCGCGCTCTCTCCTGGCAGAAAACAAATTGGACGAAGCGGAGAAGGAGTTTCGACAAGCGTTGGATGAACGCGCGCCGACTCCATCAACGCTCGCCTGGGCCAACATAGGTCTCGGCGAAGTGGCCCTGCGCAAGGGACAGGCCGCCGAAGCCGCGCGCCGCTTTAATGAAGCCGTGCGCGTGGATGCGGAATACGCTTCGACCATCGCGGCCCGCGCAGGTCGTATCAACGCGGAAGCCAAAGCGGGCGCGGCCCCCGCTATTGATGAATCGGTCAAAGCTTTTATCGCGCAGTTCGATGCCGTGATTAAGACAGGCAAGAAGACTGAACTCGAATCTCTCATCGTGCCGGGCGAACTCAGCAGGTTCGTGCAGGGCATCGTCGGCAGCCAGCCGGAAATCTGGCAGACGCGCATCCTGCGCACTGAACAGTTGGACGCCAACCGCATGGCCGTTGACGTGAGCCTCAATACCAGAGAGTTTGGCCGCGACCAGGCGGGCACGGCTGTCTTGATGCTGGCTCGCGCTGGCGGCGGCTGGAAACTGTCCGCGATTGAATTCTTTGAAGTGCGATAAGAGCGTATGAGCGATGCGACGGAAGTCATGCGGCGCGCGGCGCGCGTCAAACTGCTGTTGATGGATTGCGACGGCGTGCTGACGGACGGTCGCATCACCCTCATGGGCGAGAGCGACGAGCAGAAGACCTTTCACACACGCGACGGGCACGGGCTGGTCATGCTACACCGCGCGGGCCTGCTCTCCGGCATCATCTCCGGTCGCACCTCCGTCGCGGTCGAGAGGCGCGCGCGCGAACTCAACATCAACTACCTGCACCAGGGAACGTGGGACAAGATTAAAGAGTTCGAGCAAGTCCTCGCGGAAGCCGGGACTGAAGAGACGGAGGTCGCCTATGTCGGAGACGACGTGGTTGACATTCCTCTCATGCGCCGCGCCGGGCTCGCCATCGCCGTCGCAGACGCGGGCGCGGAGACAAAGTCCGCCGCCCACTACGTCACACAACTTCCCGGCGGCCACGGCGCAATCCGCGAAGTCGCTGAACTCATCCTCAAGGCCCAGGGACGCTGGACCGAACTCATGCGCAAATACACGGAAGGATGAAACAGGAGCCAGGAGCCAGAAGAAAAGCGATAGCATGCACTTCATGCTCAAGGCTCTGCTCTTCCTTCTGGCTTCTGGCTCCTGGCTCCCGCTTTTCCGTTGACACCCGACCGCGAGGTTGATTATCTTTACGGTGTCGTTTAGATGATGAGAGCGCGGCGATAAATTCGTTCCGCCTTCCGCCTTCATCCTTCCTATTTGCATTTGAGCGGGTGTAGCTCAGTTGGTAGAGCATCAGCTTCCCAAGCTG
>JAXDFO010000354.1:0-3763 GCA_034665545.1 Blastocatellia bacterium | reverse complement strand
GCCAGCGCGGTCTGATCGTGTATGCACCAGTAGACCGGGCGCGCGCCCTTGTAGACATAGCCGCGCTCGATGAAGCGACCGAAGAGACGCGCCGTCTCCGCCTCGTAAGTGTTCGACATCGTCAGATAAGGGTCGTTCCACTCTCCGAGAATGCCGAGGCGTTGAAAGTCTCTGGTCTGGCTCTTGAGCGCGTGCGTGGCGTGCTCGCGGCAGGCGCGGCGTATGCTGAGCGGCGGCATGTGGGCCTTCTTCGCGCCGAGCTTTTTGTCCACGAAGAGTTCTATCGGCAGCCCGTGACAGTCGTAGCCGGGAACGTATGGCGCGTCGAAGCCCATCATCGTCCGCGTTTTGATGATGAAGTCTTTGAGAATCTTGTTGAGCGCGGTTCCGAGATGTATGTCCGCGTTGGCGTAGGGCGGGCCATCATGAAGGATAAACTTTTCCGCGCCCGCGCGGGCCGCGCGAATCATCCCGTAGAGATTCGTTTCGGTCCATTTCTTGAGCCGAGCGGGTTCGCTCTGCGCGAGGTTGGCCTTCTGCGCGAAGTTCGTCTTCGGCAGGTTGACCGTCTTTTTTAAGTCAAGCGGTGTTTCCGTAGACATGACAATTTTTCACTTTCCATGAGTCGCGCCCTTCGGGTCGGAAGCGGCGCGACGCTTCAAGAATTAACAATAGTAGCAGCAGAAGCGCATCCCCGACAAAGCGAGGGCCGCGCGACTTAACATATGTGAACAACAAAAGGCCCGAACCATGGCTCGTCTTGCTGAGTCGTTGGTCCGGGCCCGCTCGTGGGCTTCTCTTATGCCTTCGGTCTCTAACCGATGAACAACTCCTCATCTTGATAGGTTTCGTTAATGGGCTTCGGCGCAGGCGCGACCAGAACTTCGAGGCCACGGCGGAAGCCCGCCATAATCGCCGCCAACTCGCGCGCAGGCTCTATCACCTTGTCGCGGATGAAGGTGGTCGTGGTGAAGACCTGCTTGTGTGTGCGGTCTATGCTGCGGCTGACCATCTGGACCTTATCGCGCGCCGTCACCGCCGTCTCTCCGACGAGCAGTTTCAGTTCGCGCACTTCATCCCTGATGAGCGCGGCGGATTCAGAGAAGTGCATCGTCGCGGTCGAAAGATGATTCGTCACGACGCCGAACTGCTCGGCAATCTCCTTGCCCTGCGCGGCGACCTGCTTGCCCTGCTCGCTCAGTTCCGCGACCTTCTGGACCAGCGGCTCGACGCGCTGCTCAAGCCGCGTGATAGTCTTGATGGCGCGATTGACGAAGACCGCCATCGCCACCATCGCCGCCGCGATGACGACGAATGAGACGGCGACGATCAACATCACCCAGAACATCGGATCATTAACACTCATGACGATTTTGGATTCCGGATTGAGGTCAATCCAGAATTCCTCTCAGCTTTCCTTTTCGCGTTCGTACCAGGTTGGGGCGACGTTGGTCGCGCCGGAGAGCGTCGTGCGTCGTTTCTCTGCGGCGTAAGCCTCTTTGCCAGCCTCTATCGCGGCGCTCAGTTGGCCGCCCCTGCGCGTGGCTGCTTCGCGCGCCGTGCCCGCCAGTTCGCCAGCCCTTTCGGAAGCCGTCGAGTATAACTCCGAAGCGCGCTCTCTGGCCGTGCCCGCGAGTTCGCCCGCGCGCGTGCCGACCTGCGTGGCGGTCTCGCGCGTGCGGTCAATGCCCTTGCGCGTAACGTCTGCGATGTCGCCGCGCAACTCCTGCCCGGACTTCGGCGCGAAGAGCAGCGCGACCAGCGCGCCGATGCCGCCGCCGATGAGAAGATAGGTGAGCCGCGTGGGCCCATCCGAGCCGCTCTCGCGCCGCCGAACTGCATTTTGGTTCTGCATAGAAGGAGACCTTTCTCGGAAAAGAATCAACCGCCAGACAGACAAGAAAGTTGTATCACAAACGGTTTACCGCTAGCGAATATACCAAAGAGGCGCGAACTCGCGCAACAAATGTTCACCCGTTGATGCGCCGCGCATTAAGTGAAAATCTGTCGTCGCTTGTTGGCATCTGTGCCTTCCAGTTGCGGCAGTTGGTCGTACTGCTGGTCTTCCAGCATGGGCAGCAGGCGTTCGTGCAACTGCGCGTAGGTCAGTTTGTAGTCGGCGTCCTTGATGGCCTTCATCGCATAGTAGCTCATCGCGCCGTAATATTCGCTGATGCTGTCAATGTAAGCGTCCGCAGATGTCTGGTTGCTCTTGCAACCGCTCAATAGTATTTCCTTCATCCCGGACTCTGGATATTTTTCCGTGGCGTTCTTCTTTCTGCTGGCGGCTGACATCTCCTGCGGCGTTAGTTCACGCCCGCCCCAGATTTTGGGTGAGAGCATACGATTGCGCCGCTTGCCGTCGAGGATAACGCGCGTCACAGAGCCGGAGTGGCATGAATCAGAGATGACCGTGAAGTGTACGCCCTTCGGAATCGCCGTGAAGATTTCGCGCAGGGTATCATCCACCAGCATGCCCTTATCGTTCATATCATACGGGCAGAGGGCTTCATCATAGCCGGGTTCGTCGCCCGAAGTGTCAGCGAGATACGTCCCATGTGAAGAGTTGGTGAAGACGAGCACATCGCCGGACTTGGATTTCGCCAGCAAGCCCTTGATGCCCTCTATGATTTTGGCCTGCGTCGCATCCGCGTCCGTGGCGACCTTAACATCCGTAAAATTGAAATGTTCTTTGAGCATCGCGGCCCAGGCGTTCGCGTCGTTGATGCAACCTCTCAGGTCGTTCTCATCGCCGTAAGGGTAGTTGTTGACTCCTACACAGAATGCTTTCTTAGCCATAAAAGTCTCCTTGTGGGAAAGGGTGGATTCCTCTCGCTGTCGTCGAAACGAAAAACTTATTCCTGCTCGTCAACGTCTGCGGGCTGGTCGGACGCGCCGCCGTACTGTTGCAACTTGCGATAGAGAGTTTTGCGACCGATGCCGAGGGCGCGTGCGGCGCGCGTCTTGTCGCCGGAGGTGTAATCGAGCGTGGCTTCGATAGCCTGTCTCTCAATCTCGTCTATGGAGGAGGGGACGTTGATTTCCATCGTCACGGCTCGCCCTTCGTTGGCCGCCGCCGCGCGTTCGCCTCTGAGGCGCGAGCGTTCTTCGAGGATGCTGCGACCGATGGCTTCCGGCAAGTCCGCGAGTTCTATCTGGCGGCCCGAAGCGATAATCACCGCGCGCTCGATGGCGTTCTCAAGTTCGCGCACGTTGCCCAGCCACTCGTAGCTCATCAAGGCTTGCAGCGCGTCCTTCGAGATGCCGGTGATGAAGCGGCCCGTCTTCTGTTTGTAGTGCTCAAGAAAATGTATGACGAGCGGGTGAATGTCTTCGGGCCTTTCGCGCAGGGGCGGCAGTTGGATGGGAAAGACCGAGAGGCGATAGTAAAGGTCAGGGCGAAAGGCTCCCAACTCGACGGCGCGTTTGAGGTCCACATTCGAGGCCGCGATAACGCGCACGTCAGTTTGCAAAACTTCATTGCCGCCGACGCGCGTGAACTTGCCATCCTCAAGCACGCGCAAGAGCCTGACTTGAGCAGAGGGCGTCATCTCTCCTATCTCATCCAGAAAGAGCGTGCCCTTGTGCGCCTCTTCAAAACGACCGCGACGCCGCGCGTGCGCGCCCGTGAAGGCTCCCTTCTCGTGTCCGAAGAGTTCGCTTTCGAGAAGGTTTTCGGGAATCGCGCCGCAGTTGAGTTTGATGTAAGGCTGGTCCTCGCGCCCCGAATTGTAATGAATAAGGTTGGCGAGCAATTCTTTGC
>JAXDFO010000353.1:0-8973 GCA_034665545.1 Blastocatellia bacterium | reverse complement strand
CACGGGCGGCATCGGTCACAATCTGCCGCAGGAAGCCCCGCAGGACTTTGCCAGGGCTGTTGTCGAAGCGGATGGTTATTGATCGGCGTTGCCATTAATCAAGCGGTCCGAAGTTGTCAACGGCGCTCGGCGGAGTACTTCCACTTCAATCACAAGGAGAGTTTCAAATGCCATACGTAACTGTAGGTCAGGAAAATTCAGGCAACATAGACATCTATTACAAGGACTGGGGCGAGGGGCAACCCGTAGTCTTCAGCCACGGCTGGCCGCTCTCTGCGGATGCCTTCGAAGACCAGATGTTCTTTCTGGCCGAGCGCGGCTACAGGTGTATCGCGCACGACCGCCGCGGACATGGCCGCTCATCCCAGCCTTGGACGGGCAACGACATGGACACTTACGCCGATGACCTGGCGAAGCTCGTCGAAGAGCTTGACCTAAAGGAAGCAGTCCATGTCGGTCACTCCACTGGCGGCGGCGAAGTCGCGCGCTACATAGGCCGCCACGGAACTGCAAGAGTCGCCAAGGCTGTGCTCATCGGCGCTGTCCCTCCGCTCATGTTAAAGACGGAAGCAAATCCGGGCGGCACGCCGATAGAAGCCTTCGACCAGATACGCGCTGGCGTGCTCGCTGATCGCTCGCAGTTCTGGAAGGATTTATCCATGCCCTTCTATGGTTTCAACAGAACAGGCGCCAAGGTCTCAGAGGGTTTGCGCGAGTCCTTCTGGCTCCAGGGGATGATGTGCGGGATGCCCGGCTCCTATTTCTGCATCAAGGCTTTTTCCGAGACGGATTTGACGGAAGACCTGAAGAAGATAGATGTACCCACTCTCATCCTGCACGGGGATGACGATCAGATAGTACCGATTGCAGACTCGGCCCTGCTCTCGTCCAAGATAGTTAAAGGCACGACTCTGAAAGTCTACATGGGCGCTCCGCACGGTATGTGCTCGACGCACAAAGATCAGGTGAACAATGACCTGCTGGCGTTCATCCGTGGCGAGCAATCGGTTGCGGCTTGATGACAATGCAAAGCGATACCTATCACTAGTAGCAAGGAGTGCTTTTCAACAACGGCTGGACATTCATAGGAGGATTTATGTCAACGACAAAAGTCGCAGCAGCGCCGATGAAGGTGGCGCAGGTTCCCGCGCCGGGAGCGGATTTCCAGATCGTCGAACGGGAGATTCCTGACCCAGTTGCAGGACAAGTACGCATCAAGGTGCAGGCCTGCGGCGTCTGCCACAGCGACGTGCTCACGAAAGAAGGCACCTGGCCCGGCATCGTGTTTCCACGCATTCCTGGACATGAAGTCGTAGGCTTCATAGATGAGGTGGCGCAGGTGTTTCCGTTAGGACAAAGGGGCAGCGTGTCGGCGTAGGCTGGCACGGCGGTCACGACGGCACGTGTCTCTCGTGCAGGCGTGGAGATTTCATCAACTGCCGGAACATGAAAATACCAGGCATCAGCTACGATGGCGGATATCAGCAGTACATGTTGGCTCCCGTGGAGGCACTGGCGGCCATACCGGATAGTCTGAATGATACCGAAGCTGCACCGCTGCTCTGCGCCGGCGTCACCACCTTCAACGCGCTCAGGCACAGCGGCGCATCACCTGGCGACCTAGTGGCGGTGCAGGGCATCGGCGGTCTCGGTCATCTCGGAGTTCAATTCGCGAACAAGTTCGGCTACAGAGTGGCAGCCGTCGGGCGCGGCCCGGAAAACGCTGCGCTCGCAAAGAAGCTCGGGGCGAGCCTGTACATTGATAGCCGTGCGACGAACGCGGCAGAAGAGTTACAAAAGCTGGGCGGCGCACAGGTGATTCTGGCGACGGCCCCAAGCTCAAAAGCCATGTCGGAGGTGATCGACGGGCTGGGGCCGAACGGTAAGCTGATGGTCATCGGCGCTGATTTTGCTCCCATAGAGGTCACACCGCTACAGCTCATATCGGGAAGTCGAACGATTCAGGGCTGGGCCTCGGGGACGCCGGTTGACTCCGAAGACACACTGCGCTTCGCCGAGCTAACGGGGGTACGCTCCATGATTGAGACTTATCCGCTCGAAAAAGCGGCTGAGGCTTACGCGCGCATGATGAGCGGTGATGCACAGTTCCGCGTGGTTCTGACGATGTGAAGAAGGTGGTATTTCAGATGCGAGTTGACATCGTGCCGGAGGCTCTCTTCCCCGATTACGAGCTTCCCGACCACAACACGAAACGCCGTAAGCTCTCCGAACTGCCATGAAGGAAAGTGCGATGAAGGAGTTCGACGCGATCATCATTGGCGCAGGGCAGGCCGGACCTGCGCTTGCGGGACGCCTCACGAACGCCGGCATGACGGTGGCCTTCGTCGAGCGCAAGTTCTTCGGCGGGACGTGCGTCAACACCGGCTGCACGCCGACTAAAACGCTCGTCGCCAGTGCCTACGCCGCACACCTCGCGCGCCGCGCCGCAGACTACGGCGTCCTCCTCGAAGGCTCTGTGAACGTAGATATGAAGAGGGTCAAGGCGCGCGCGGACGCCGTGGTCGCGGACTCACGCAACGGAGTCGAGCAGTGGTTGCGCGGCATGGCCGGCTGCACCGTCGTCGAAGGGCATGCCCGCTTCGAGGCCGCGAACCTTGTTCGCGTAGGAGCGGATCTGCTAACCGCGCCGCGCGTCTTCGTCAACGTCGGCGGGCGCGCCTCCGTGCCCGATATTCCCGGCGTGGATGAAGTCCCATTCCTCAACAACCGCTCGATGCTCGAACTCGACCACTTGCCCGAACACCTGGTGGTCGTCGGCGGCAGCTACGTCGGGCTGGAGTTCGCACAGATGTACCGCCGCTTCGGCGCTGAGGTAACGGTCGTCGAGATGAGCCCGCGTCTCATCAGTCGTGAGGACGAAGAAATCTCAGAAGAGATTCGCGAGATTCTGACTGGCGAGGGCATTAACGTCCGCACCGGCGCCAAGTGCATCAGCCTGGCGCCACACGCGCGTGGCGTCGAGGTTGGCGTCAACTGCGAAGAAGGCGAGCCAACTGTCTTCGGCTCGTACGTCCTGCTCGCGGTAGGGCGCCGTCCGAACACAGATGACCTCGGGCTGGAAGCGGCGGGGGTAGAGACCGACGCGCGTGGTTACATCAAAGTGGATGACGGGCTTGCCACTAATGTCCCCGGCATCTGGGCGCTCGGCGACTGCAACGGTCGCGGCGCCTTCACGCACACCGCCTATAATGATTACGAGATCATCGCCGCGAACCTGCTTGACGGCGAGCAGAGGCGCATGTCTGACCGCGTCCAGGCTTACGCGCTCTACATCGACCCGCCGCTCGGCCGCGCCGGCATGACCGAAGCACAGGCGCGAGAGAGCGGGCGGCCGGTACTCATCGGCAGTCGTCCCATGAGCCGCGTCAGCCGCGCCATCGAGAAGGGGGAGACGCAAGGGCTGATGAAGGTCGTCGTGGATGCTGAGACACGTAAGATTCTCGGGGCCGCCATTCTTGGCACGGGCGGCGACGAGGCGATTCATGGCATCCTCGACATCATGAATGCCGGCCTGCCCTACGACGTGCTTCAGCACGCCATGCACATCCATCCAACCGTCTCCGAACTCATCCCGACGATGCTCGGCGAGATGCGTCCGGCCGAGGGGCCACCGCTTGTTCAACATTGAAGAAGCTTAGAGGTGAACTCCGATAGCGATGACTGATAATACTCAGCCCGTTCAATTGACTACGGACTCTCGCGCCGACCAGGTGTTTCCAACTTTAACACCGGCGCAGGTCGCACGCGTCCACGCGCACGGGCGAGCGAGGCAGGTGAAGTCTGGTGAAGTGCTGGTCGATGCGGGCGAGCAAAGCACCAGATTCTTTGTCGTCACGGCGGGCGAAGTGCATCTCGTCCGGCAGTCAGGCGAGGGCACAAAGGTGGTGGCCGTTTTCGGACCGGGGCAGTTCACGGGCGAAATCAACATCCTTTCGGGGCGTCGCGGGTTCGTCCAAACACGCGCAGCCTCCGCAGGGGAGGTCATCGAAGTTGATCGTGAGAATTTGCTCGCGCTGGTGCAAACAGACAGCGAGCTCAGCGACATTTTGATGCGGGCTTTTATCCTGCGCCGAGTTGAGTTGATTGCTCGTGGGTTTGGAGATGTCGTGCTCTTGGGGTCGAACCATAACGCCGCCACACTTCGCATCAAAGATTTCCTGACTCGTAACGGTCATCCGTACTCGTTCGTTGATCTGGAGCGGGACGAAGACGTTCAGGAACTGCTGGATCATTTTCACGTCAACGAGGCGGAAGTGCCCGTTTTGATTTGTCGGGGCGAGACGGGGCTGCGCAGCCCCACTAATCAGGAGATCGCCGACTGCCTGGGATTTAACGAGACCATTGACCAGACACAGGTTCGTGACTTGGTCATTGTGGGTGCCGGACCTGCCGGCCTGGCGGCGGCGGTGTATGGAGCATCGGAAGGACTCGATGTCCTGGTCGTGGAATCCAACTCACCTGGTGGACAAGCCGCGTCGAGCTCCAAGATCGAAAACTACCTGGGCTTTCCGACGGGCATCTCGGGGCAGGAACTCGCGGCGCGGGCCTATACGCAGGCGCAGAAGTTCGGTGTCCAGATGATGATAGCCAGGGGCGCGAAGAGGCTCACTTGTGAGCGGACGCCCTATGCCTTAGAGACAGACGGCGGCCAACGTGTACCGGCGCGCGCTGTTGTCATCGCCACGGGAGCGGCATACCGCAGACTGTCGCTCGAAAACCTGTCGCAGTTTGAGGGTGCCGGCGTGTACTACGGCGCGACACCGATGGAGGCGCAGTTATGTATCAATGATGAGGTGATCGTCGTGGGAGGCGGTAACTCCGCCGGGCAGGCGGCCACTTTCCTGGCCAAAAACGCCAGGCGCGTTCACGTCCTTGTCAGATCAACGGGGCTGGCCGAAAGCATGTCGCGGTATCTGATTCGCCGTCTGGAAGAGAGCCCGGCTATTGATCTGCGGACAGAGACAGAGATCGTAGCACTTGAAGGAAACAGCCACCTTGAGCGCGTCAGCCTGCGCGATAACCGGACGGGGAAAATTGAGACGCGCAACGTCAAACACGTCTTTGTGATGACGGGCGCCATTCCCAACACGGGCTGGCTCGACGGCTGTGTCGCGCTGGATGCGAAAGGGTTCATTAAGACCGGTGCTGATCTGTCGCCGGAGGATCTGGCTCGGGCGCGTTGGTCGCTCGCCCGCGCCCCGCATCTTTTGGAGACCAGTCTGCCCGGGGTGTTCGCGGTCGGCGACGTGCGCTCAGGAAATCTCAAGCGGGTTGCGGCGGCGGTCGGCGAGGGTTCGATCGCGGTCTCTCTAGTGCATCAGGCACTGCACGAATGAGACCAAAAACAAATGAAAATCCTTAGAGGGTAGATGAAATGCGTCACCCCATATTTATGAGCATTTAGTGCGCCTAACAAAACCGCGGCGCAAGCAGGCGAGAAAGAAGGATGGTTGCCAAACAGGGTATCGAGTAGAAGGAGCGCGAAGGAGCGCCACAGCTTTCTCCGAAGGCGGTGAACGCGTCAGAAGAGTTCCTCGGTCAGCGCGACGATGATGCCCGCAGGGCCTCGCATGTAGCAGAGCCTGTACCTGTCCTCGTACTGGGCCACCTCGCCATCAAGGGAGATATATTCAAGCACAATAATTTTTCTCATCTTATTTCTACTCAAGCACCAATCCGGGCAGGTTGTGGGCATTTCAGAAATTAATTAATAATTTCTCCTTTGACATTCGCCAACTTTTCTCGCCATTTTTGGAGTTCCTCAGGTGTTTGTCTCACCCAATCTGTTACTTCGCCAACGATTTTCAATGGTGCTTGACTGCGATACGAGCGTGTTGGGTTGCCGGGGAATTTTTTGTCTGTCACGTTCGGGTCATTTTCAAAGCTCCCTGTTGGTTCAACGATATAAACACGTTCACGTCCATCACCTTTGGCTAAGGCTGCGGCAAGTCCCGCCCCGTTAGCCAGCGCTGTGAAATATATGTGATTCATGATGAGTTCGGGTTGATAATTAGAACTGCTCCCTGCTGTCAGCAAATCGCCAATCTGCAAATCTGCTTTCGTGCCGTGATAAAAGGGACCGTTGTCAGACGGTTTGTCCGTGAACGAAATTGCTAATTCATGATTCTTTTTGGCATTGTCAGGATCGTTTAACTCCTCGTAGCATTTGGCAATGTTTGAATATAGAGAAGGAAAAGCTGCCTTCACAGATTCATCGTTTATTTTTAATGCAAACTGCAAAGCTGTTTCGAGCCATTTTAATTTGTCGGAAACATCTTTTTGATGTCGAGCCACATAATACGCAGCGGTAAACTTTTCAAAGTCATTTGTCGCTTCGTTCCAGGCTTGAAGAAATAGTCCGCTTGCTTCGTCAGGTTTGCCTTGACCTTCCATGTCCATACCTTGAACACAGAGTTTAATAACATTGTTACTTGGGTTGAATTCCATTTCCCCTTAATCTCCCCTACAGCGGCTTTCAATCGGATGCGACCTGATAGCCACAGTGATTGAACCAGCCACGAACATCTGATTCTGTCACAAGTTCAAGCGCAGTTTTCAAAGCTTCATAAAGTTGCTCGTAGGTTCGCGCTTTGAGCCGACGCAAACATGCTTTGATCTTTGACCAGCACTGCTCAATCGGCGAGTAGTCAGGTGAATATGGCGGTAACCAGACGACACGCGCTCCGCGCCGTGTGGCTTCTTGTTCAAGGTTGCTGGCTTTATGCACGTTCAGGTTGTCCAAGACCAGAATGTCACCCGGGCGCAGGCAGGGTGCGAGTATCTGACGCACGTAAGCGTTGAAAGCAAGCGTGTCAATCGCGCCGCTCACCGTCATGCTGGCGACCACTCCCCGCAATGAAAGCGCGCCGATAAAGGAGAGATGCTCGCCATAGTTGCGCGGCACCCGCTCGCCGGCTCGCTCTCCGCTCGGTGCACGTCCGAAGCGTCTGGTCATCGCGGTGTTGACTGCCGTCTCATCCAGAAAGATGAGGTGAGCCACCTCCAGGCGGGCGGTGCGGCGACGATACCCAGCGCGCTTAGGATTGTCACGCTCGCTCGGCACTTGAACTTTTTGGTAGTGGCTCAATCTAAAGAGAGAGCCAGTGATAAATTGTAGTCATGCAGAAAAAGCCGAAAACACAGTTCGTGCATCGTCTCGGACTTGGAGAAAGACAAACTCTTTCTCACGAAGCGGCCAGTAACAGTTCAGCTATCGACGGCGTCTGGTCGGACTGAGCGGCACTCCCCAACACGCCTTCTCCAGTGCAGGGAGCACTCCCTTGCCCTGCTTCCTCATCGTCGAGATGTAACTGCGAATCCGGCAGAACTGGCGCGCTCCTTCTTCACTGCGAAAACACCCACTAACCTTCTGCTGTAACTTCACCATCCGCAAGTCTCGCTCGGCCTGATTGTTCTCAAAGGGGATGGAGAAGTCTGTTAAGAACCGCAGCACTTCTGCCTTGCGCCGCTCCAAGCGCAGCAACAGGTTGCGCGCTTGTTTTCTCACCTGTTCGGGCAACTCCGGTGGCGGCAGCGCTTTCTGTCCCTCGGCGACCAGCCGGTCGTAGCTGCCAGTCAGCCTCATTAGCTCATTCTCGGCCAGCCGCTTCCCGCCCTCTCCCCTGACTCGCGCGACTTGCCCCTTCATCTCCAGCAGCAACGCTTTCAACGGAGCCGCCCACGCCTTCGTCTCTACTGAGAGTTCCTCGAAATAAGTCAGCTCTCGCAGCAGATGCACGCCACACAGTGCATGAAGGCATCGCGTGTAATAACGATAAGAGAGCAGCCCGTCATGCACGACTGTACCCCGGTAAGCAGGCAGCACGTTGATCTCCTCCATTGCCGTGTGCCCGCGGTGGGCCGCCGCCGCGTAATGCGTCAGTTGCTGAGTGCTTGCCACATGCACGTAAGCGAGTCGCTGGTTGATCCGTAGCCCTGTCTCGTCTGCATGGATCACTCTTGAGCGCCTGAGCCGCTGCTTGATCTTCAGTTCCGTCTCGACAAGGCTTGCGGCGCACTCCCTGATGATGTTGGCGACCGTGCCTACAGAGAGCTGACAGCCGAAGAGATCTCGCATCGCCTCCGAGGTGCGCCCGTATGGCAGCAACTGGTACTGTTGCAGGTAGAGCACACGAGCCTTGACTCCCGGTCCGTATTGCACGCCCAAGCGAACCGCTCCCGAGAACTCGCCTTGAGTCCTGCGTCCGCACGCCTGGCAGCGTAAGACCGCGAGCCGGTGCTCGGTCATCTTCAACTTCGCTGGCACCACCTCCCAGACCTGCTGGCACAGATGTCGAATGAGCTGCCCCGAGGCTAACGAGCCATGACAGTTCCTGCACTCTTGAGGGCGATGCTCGACGACGCGCCCCGGGTGCATTGACAAGCGGAGCGTCTCGCCACGGTGTCCCGCTTGCCCGCCCGCTCTTCTGCCCGAGGGACGGCGCAGGCTCCTCGTTCGCTTGGCCCAGGGCGGATCTGTTGAGGGCGGGCGGCTGGAGTTGTGCGAGTCCTTGGCGAAGAGCGCCTCCAGTTCCGCGTTCCTGCGCGCGAGCCGGAACTTGTCTGCGTGCAGTTGGCTGACCTCGGCCTGGAGCTTCTCGATCTGCGCCTTGAGCCGGGTGATGTGTGCCGACAGGTCATCAATCTCACGTTGTTGCTGGTCCGGCTCAGGAGGGCTGGAGAGCACATGCTGGCCGAAGGCTAACTCAAACAAACGAAAGAGCGCGTACGGCCCTCCTAAGTAGGCTTGATAGATCTGCCAATACATGGAATCGGGTAACTTCCGGGACATCACTCACCCATCCACTCCAAGAGAAAATCAAAGGCATCAAGAGAGGGAGTGGTATAGTGCTTCTCAATGACGCCCTTGTCTCGCCAGAATCATCTTTCTTTGCTTGCCTTTACCGGATAGCTGAACAGAAACAGCGGCCAAGCCTTTGCCGCAAAGTTCAA
>JAXDFO010000352.1:0-2638 GCA_034665545.1 Blastocatellia bacterium | reverse complement strand
GAGCCAGGAGCCAGGAGCCAGGAGCCGGAATAGTCTTGAGCTTTCAATAATGAAGAGCATGCTATCGCTTTTCTTCTGACTTCTGACTCCTGGCTCCTGACTCCTGCCTTAACATTATGAACGACCGAACGAGAACCATCTTTGCGCTGGCGGTGTTGTTCGCCATCAACACGCTGAACTTTTTCGACAGGCAGGTGTTCGGCGCAATCGCCGAGCCGGTCAGGAAAGAGTGGGGCTTGAGCGATAGCGCGATTGGCCTCGTCGGGACAGCCTTTACGCTGGTGTACGCGGCGGTCGGATTACCGCTCGGCCGTCTGACGGATAAGACCTCGCGCAGAAAACTTCTGGCGGGGGGCGTCTTCATCTGGAGTCTGCTGACGGCTGCTTCCGGCCTGGCGATGAGCTACTGGCAACTGTTCGTCCTGCGCCTCGGCGTGGGTGTGGGCGAAGCGACCTGCGCGCCCGCCGCGACCTCTTTGATAGGCGACCTCTACCCTGCTGACAAACGCTCGAAAGCTCTCTCCGTCTTCATGCTCGGGCTCCCCGTCGGCATCGCTTTGAGCTACGCCATCAGCGGCTCTGTGGCCCAGGCTTACGGCTGGCGCGCGGCCTTTTACGTCGCGGGCATCCCCGGGCTCATTTGCACGGTGGCGATTCTTTTTGTGTATGAGCCGCGACGCGGCGCGACGGAGATTCACGCCATCGGCGCGCGCAAGCGCGCAGGCTCGCCTTACAAGCTGGTGCTCTCCATTCCGACGATGTGGTGGATTATCGCTTCGGGCGCGCTGCAAACTTTCAACATGTATGCGATAGGCCAATTCCTCACGCCGCTCCTGATGCGCTATCACGGTCAGGACATACGCACGGCTGGCTTCACGACGATGATTGTCTTCGGACTCTCCGGCATCCCCGGTCTGCTGCTCGGCGGCGTCATCGGCGACGCCGTCATCAAGCGTTGGACCAATGGCCGCATGCTCGTAGCCACTCTCTGCCTGCTGGCCTCCGCGCCGCTCATCTTCTTCGCGCTCAAGCGGCCTGCGGGCGCGACCTTCAGCTTTATGATACTGATGGGCGCGGGCGTCGCCCTCATGAATGTTTACTACGCGACCGTCTACCCCGCGATTCAGGATGTCATAGAGCCGAGCCTGCGCGGCACGGCCATGTCGCTCTACTTCTTTGCGATGTACGTCCTCGGCGCGGCGCTTGGCCCACTCGGCACGGGCCTCGCCAGCGACTTCTTCACGACACGCGCGGCGGCGGCCCACGGCGTCTTCGACATCACCCAGAAAAGCCTCGAACCGTTTCGCGCTCAAGGCCTGCACTCGGCCATGTTCATCATCCCCGCGCTCGCCGTGCTCCTCACGCTCGTGCTCTTCGCAGGCTCGCGCACGATCATAAAAGACATGGCACGCCTGCAAAGATGGATGCGCGAATCCTCATCTGACGAAACCGATTCCGCGAATATTGGACCAGTAGAACGAGCGCAAGTAGAAGCATGAGCAATAGCACATCTCTCATCAAGGCCGTCATCATCTCCGCCCTCCTGCTGCTGCTCCCGATGGCGGCGCGCGCTGGTAATTGGACCAGCGGAAGCGTCACCAATGCCGCAGGCTCACGCAACTACAAGCTCTGGGTTCCCGCCGCTTATAACGGTAAACGCGCGCTGCCTCTCGTCATGATGCTGCACGGCTGCACGCAGACCCCTGAAGACTTCGCGGCTGGCACGCACATGAATGTGCTGGCCGAGAAGCAAAGCTTTCTCGTCGTCTATCCTGAGCAGCCTTCGAGCGCGAACCTGTACAAGTGCTGGAACTGGTTCGACCCTGCGCACCAATCGCGCGGCGGCGGCGAGCCTTCGTTGCTCGCCTTAATCGTCAATAACGTCAGCGAGAATTACAAGGTGGACGCGCGCCGCATCTACGTCGCGGGGTCTTCAGCCGGAGGCGCGATGGCCGTCATCATGGGCGCGACCTACCCTGACCTCTTCGCCGCCGTCTCCGTCCATTCCGGCCTCGCGTACAAGTCCGCGACCAGCTTGAATGAAGGTTTGGCCGCCATGAAAAGCGGCGGCGCAAATCCCGCTCACCTGGGCCAACTCGCTTATGAAGCTCTGGGCGAAGCTATGAGCAAGGCCCGCCACACGATGCCCGTCATCGTCTTTCAAGGAGCGAAAGACACGGTGGTCTCTCCGGTCAACGCGGACCAGGTCATCACCCAATGGGCCAGGACCAACGATTACCTTGACGACGCGAAAGCCAACAACAGCGTTGACGATGTCGCGGACAAGACCATCGAAGGCTCCGTCCCCGGCGGCTATGCTTACAAGAGGCTCATCTATAACGACCACAGGGGCAGGCCGTTGATGGAGAAATGGATTGTAGAAGAATTAAAGCACGCCTGGTCGGGCGGCGCGGGCACATCCTACACAGACCCCAAAGGCCCTGACGCGAGCCAGGAGATGTGGCGTTTTTTTCAGCAGACCCGGCGACCTTAGTTTGAAGTTGAATGAATGGAATCAAGAGGTTCACCACAGAGACACAGAGAACGCAGAGACGGCACAGAGAGTTAAGTGCAAGCCTCTGTGCTATCTCTGCGTTCTCTGTGTCTCTGTGGTGAATGCTGCTCTGACAAACCCTCA
>JAXDFO010000351.1:0-3131 GCA_034665545.1 Blastocatellia bacterium | reverse complement strand
ACTGGACCAGTGCCTCTGACGCCCATTCAACATCTGTTCTTCGAGCAGAATTCGCGCGCCCCGCATCATTACAATCAAGCCGTCTTGCTGAAAGTAAAGCAGCCGCTCGATGCGGAGTTGTTGCGCCGCGCCGTCGAACAGTTGCTCATCCACCACGATGCTCTCAATCTGCGCTTTGCACATGATGACGCAGGCTGGCGGCAGTTCAACAAGGTGCATGAGGGGGACGCGCCCTTCGAGTTGATAAATGTGTCGGGCGTGCCCGAAGCACAACTGCCGTCAGCGATAGAGGAGGCCGCCGCCGGGCTTCAGTCCAGTCTAAATTTGTCGGAAGGTCCGCTCTTGAAGGTCACGCTCTTCAACGCGGGCGCGGGCAGGCAGGGTCGCTTGCTCACCGTCATACATCACATGGCTGTTGATGGCGTCTCCTGGCGCATACTGCTCGAAGACTTGCTTAACGCTTACACGCAATTGGACCAGGGGCGCGAGCCTGTGTTGCCGCGCAAGACGACTTCATTCAAGACCTGGGCCGAATTACTGGTCCAGCAAGCGCAATCCGCGTCGCTGCTTGATGAGTTGCCCTACTGGCTCGCGCAGGCTTCGGGGCCGTTCGCGCCCATCCCCGTTGATTATTCGGACGGCGATAACACTAGAGCTTCGGCCCGAACCGTCTCCGTCTCATTGAGCGAATCGGAGACGCGCAGCCTGTTGCAGGAAGTGCCGGAAGTTTATCACACGCAGAGTAATGACCTCTTGCTGGCCGCGCTGGTCCAGGCTTTCGCGGGGTGGACCGGAAGACGCGCGCTGCTGCTCGCACTCGAAGGACACGGGCGCGAGGAACTGGCTGAGGACGTTGACCTCTCGCGCACAGTCGGCTGGTTCACGTCTCTCTTTCCCGTCCGCCTCGAACTGGAAAAGGCCGCCTCTGCGGGCGACGCCTTGAAATCCATCAAAGAGCAGTTGCGCCGTATTCCTCAACGCGGCATAGGCTACGGCATGCTCCGTTATCTGAGCGAGGGCGCGTCGGCGCAAGAGCAGTTGGCGAGATTAAGAGCGCAGCCCATGCCTGAAGTGAGCTTCAACTATCTGGGCCAGTTCGACCAGGCGTTGCCCGCATCGTCACCCTTTGAATTGGCCCAGGAATCGCCCGGCCCTCTGGCGGCCCCGCTCGGCCATCGTCGTCACCTGCTGGAAATTACCGGGAGCGTTATCGGCAACCGGCTGGAAATAAATTGGACCTATAGCGAGAGCCTGCACCGGCGCGCGACGGTTGAACGCCTGGCCCGAAGCTTTCTGGAAGAGTTGCGCGCGCTGATTGCGCACTGCCAGTTAAGGGAAGCTGGCGGCTATACGCCCTCTGATTTTCCGCTCGCGGAGTTGGAGCAGGACCAACTGAATACTATCTTCACTCAGTTGGACGAAGAAGAGTTTGAGGCCATTGATGAGTAGAAAAAACGTAGAGGATTTATACGCGCTCTCACCCTTACAGCAGGGTCTTTTTTTTCACACGCTTTATGCGCCTCAATCCGGCGTCTACGTGGAGCAGTTGAGTTGCACGCTGCGCGGCGAGCTTCACCTCGCCGCCTTCGAGCATGCCTGGCAGCAAGTCCTTGACCGTCACGCCATCCTGCGTACGGCCTTCATCTGGAAAGACCTGGCGGAGCCTGTCCAGGTCGTGCGCCAGCGCGTCAAGCTACCCTTTCATCAAGAGGACTGGCGAAGCCTCGCAAGCTTTGAGCAAGAGGAACGACTGGACCAGTATTTAAAGACGGATCGCGCGCGCGGGTTCGACCTCTCGAAAGCTCCCCTCATGCGCCTCGCCCTCATACGCCTGGGCGAAGATGAGCGACAGTTTATCTGGACCTATCAACACCTGATACTTGACGGGTGGTGCATCCCCATCGTCATGAACGAGGTCTTCGCTTTCTACGAAGCATCATCCGGGGGCCGCACGCTCACGCTCGAACGCGCGCGGCCCTATAGAGATTACATCGCCTGGTTGAAACGACAGGATTTAAAGGCGGCGGAAGCTTTCTGGCGCGAGACGCTCAAGGGCTTCAAAGCCGCGACTCCCCTCTCTGTTGATAAGACTCTCTTGACGCCCGCGAGCGAGAGCGATGCGCAAGGTGATTACGACGAGCATAGTATCTCTCTCTCGCAGGAGATGACAGATGCACTGGGGTCGCTGGCGCGTCAGCATCAACTCACTCTCAACACGCTGGTCCAGGGAGCATGGGCCATGCTCTTGAATTGTTATAGCGGCGAGCAGGATGTTCTCTTCGGCGTCACCGTCGCGGGTCGTCCGGCTGAACTCACGGGGGTCGAATCAATGGTCGGCCTCTTCATCAACACCCTGCCCCTACGCGTGCGCCTCTATGCCGAAGACACGCTGCTCTCCTGGCTGAGAGCATTGCAAGAGCAGCAGGCGGAGTTGCGCCAGTATGAATACAGCCCGCTCGTGCAGGTCCAGGGATGGAGCGACGTGCCGCGCGGGCTGCCGCTCTTCGAGAGCCTGCTGGTTTTTGAAAACTATCCGATGGATGCCACGCTGCAACAGAGGCTTGAGAATCTAACGGTAAGTAATCTGCGCAAGATTGAGAGAACCAATTATCCGCTCACGCTGCTCGCCGTGCCCGGCGCGGAGTTGAGCTTACACATCAGCTACGACCCCGCGCGTTTTGATTCAGAGACCATCAAGCGAATGCTCGGCCATTTGCAACGCCTGCTTGATGGCATCATCAACAACCCCTCGCAACGTCTCTCCGACATCACGCTCTTGACCGCAGAGGAACAGAGACGACTGCTCGAAGAATGGAACGACACGACCGTTGATTACCCGCGAGGAACTTGCCTGCACGAATTATTCGAGCAACAAGCGGAGCGAAGCCCCGATAGCATCGCTCTCATCTTCGAGAACCAACATCTCACCTACCAACAGTTGAATCACAAAGCCAACTCCCTCGCCCATCTCCTCCTTGACCGTGGTGTTAAAGCGGAGTCACTTGTCGGCCTCCTCATGGAACGCTCCCTTGAGATGGTTATCTCCTTGCTTGCCATCCTCAAGGCGGGCGCAGCCTACCTGCCGCTCGACCCTGCATATCCGAGAGAGCGACTCTCCTTCATGATGAAGG
>JAXDFO010000350.1:0-26644 GCA_034665545.1 Blastocatellia bacterium | reverse complement strand
GTCTCATGCGCGTCGCTTCTCGCGGTCCATCAACTATCAACATGAAGCTCAAGGCTGTTTGTCTGTTTCTCTTATGCTGTCTGCTGCTGGTCCAGGAATCCACGCGCGCGGCTTGCGGGCAGGCGAGCCGCAATAGCATGCCTCCCGTCGAGTTCGTTGACGTGACGAATGAGGCTGGCATCAAGTGGTCCATCAGGACGCTCGCGCCGGGCGTCAGGAATCTCATTGACACGATGGGCGGCGGCGGCGGCTTCATAGACTATAACGGCGACGGCCTCCTGGACATCTATCTGGTCTGCTACTCTCAGACCGCGCAGGCCGCCGCGAACGCGAGCAAGTTGAGAGATGTGCTATACCGCAATAACGGCGACGGGACGTTCACGGACGTGACGGAGCGCGCGGGGCTGTCGAACAGCATGCAGGGCATGGGCATGGCCTCTTCCGATTACGATAACGACGGCTGGCCCGACATCTACATCACAGGGTTCGGAGAGAGCAGGCTCTATCACAACAACGGCAACGGGACGTTCACGGATGCCACCAGACGCGCGGGAGTCAACGACAAGGCGTGGGGGTCGAGCGCGGCCTTCTTCGACTATGACAACGACGGCTATCTTGATTTGTATGTCTGCAACTATCTCAAGTATGAATCGGACGCGAGCGCGCCTTGCAGCATGATAGAGGACCGGCCCTACTGTTCCATCAACAGGTTCAAAGGCTCTGCGAGTTTGCTCTTTCATAACAACCGCGACGGCACGTTCACGAACGTGAGTGAGAAGACGGGCATCGGCGCGCAAATCGGAAAGGGTCTGGGCGTCGTCGCGCTCGACTACAACAACGACGGATGGATGGACATTTTTCAAGCCAACGATGCCGCGCCGAACTTTCTCTTTCGCAACAACGGCAACGGGACTTTTGCGGAAGTCGCGCTCAAGGCTGGCGTCGCCTACGACCCGGACGGCAACGCGCGCGGCGGGATGGGAGTTGACGCCGAAGACCTCGACCAGGACGGATTCCTGGACATCTTCGTGGCGAATTTCACGGGCGAGACCTACGCCTTCTTTCACAACAACGGCGACGAGACTTTCACAGAGACGACGGATGATGTAGGCTTGGGCCGTTCCTTCGCGTTGAGCGGATTGGTCAGCGGCTTCGGCGCGCGTTTCCTGGATTACAACAACGATGGTCTCATTGACCTCTTCGTGGTCAACGGCCATCCCTTCGAGCCGATTCAAAAAGTCTTTCCGAAAATAAGTTTCGCGGAGCCGCCCTTGCTCTTCGAGAACACGGGCAAAAGTTTCCGCGAAGTGGCCCGTGAACACGGCGCGCCCCTCAGTCGCAACTACGCGGGCCGTGGTCTCGCGCTCGGAGATTATGATAACGACGGTGACGCGGACCTCCTGCTCATGAACGTGGGAGACTCTCCCGCGCTCTTGCGCAACGACGGCGGCAACAGGCAACATTGGCTCGGCGTCAAGCTGGTCGGAACCAAAAGCAATCGCGCAGGGATCGGGGCGAAGGTCACTTTGACGATGGGGAACGAACGCCGTTGGAAATCATTGTTGGGCGGGACGAGCTATTGTTCCGCGTCCGACACGCGCCTGCTCTTCGGTCTCGGAACGCGCGACAAGATTGACGCCCTTGAGGTCAAGTGGCCGAGCGGTCAGGTCACTCGCTCGCAAAACATACGCGCCAATCAATACATCATCGTCAAAGAAGACATAAAAGCAGGGATGAAGTAGGAGGCACTGAAACCATGAGAGTCCTGACAACTGTTTTCCTTCTCGCTATCTTAACGACAATCGTGCCTCTCTCGTCTTTGAGCCAGACGCCTGCGGGTTCTGCGCCGCAGGATGATGAGAGGTTGGTGGTCGGGACATCCGAGGTCGTGCTCGATGCCATCGTCAGAGACAAAAAGGGGCATCCCGTCAAGAACCTCAAGGCCGATGATTTTGAAGTCTACGAGGACGGCGTGCGCCAGCAGATAGCATCCTTCCGCCTTGTCCAACGCGAACAGGGCGCGGCGACGGGCGCAGCCGAGCAAAGGGACGCGAACCAGCCAACAGCAACACCCGCCAACAACAGTTCGACGGCTGGCGCGGCCTCGCCCATAAAATCCGCCAACACTATCGGGGCGGTGGCTCTCGTCTTCGACCGTCTCTCGCCGGATGCGCGCGCGCGTGCGCGTGCCGCCGCGCTCAGTTATGTTGACGAAGGTTTAGGGCCGGGAGATTTCGCTGGCGTCTTCGCGGTCAATCAAACCTTGCAAGTCATCCAGCCCTACACGAACAACGCGCAACTGGTGAAGCGCGCGATAGAGGATGCGGGCGCGCGCAGTTCATCCGCTTACGGTTCGACGACCGGACAGGTGCGCGACCTGAGTTCGCGGCAACAGAACCTTGCGGACGCAACCGCGTCTATGGAAGCGACGCTGGCGGGCGGGGCCAGTAGTCCAGCCGGAGGCGCGAGCATGGCCGCAGCCGCCAGCGAGATGGGCCCGGCGGCAGCCGAGCAACAGTTGAACGAGATGGCGTTGAGGTCGCTCGAAACCTTCGAGCGCATAGAGCGGGACCAGCAGGGCTATGCGACCACCAACGCCTTGCTCGCCCTCATCAACTCCATGCGCAGCCTCTCAGGCCGCAAAGCCATCCTCTTCTTCTCCGAAGGCATCTCCATCCCGCCCGCCGTGCAACAGCAATTCAATTCCGTCATCAGCAACGCCAACCGCGCCAACGTCAGTATCTATGCCGTGGACGCGGCGGGCCTGCGCGCCATCAGCGCGAACGAAGAGACCAGGCGCGAAATGATTGCGCGTGGGACCAAGCGTGTCAATCAGGTCGCAAGCGGCAGAGATGAAACGGGTGGGCCCATGATGCGCGGCCTCGAACGTAATGAAGACTTGTTGAGCCTGAACCCTGACAGCGGCCTCGGCAGGCTCGCGGACCAGACCGGGGGCAAACTCATCAGCGAGACGAACAGCATCGCTCCGCGCCTGCGCGAGATAGGCGACGACCTGCATAGCTATTACGTGCTGACCTACATCCCGAAAAATCAGAATCTGGACGGACGCTTTCGCACCATCAACGTCAAGCTCAGCCACGCGGACATGTTGGTCCAGACGCGCAAAGGCTACTATGCGATTAACACTACGGACGGCTCGCCGATGCTGGCTTATGAAGCGCCCGCCCTGGCCGCGCTGAGCAATGGCAGCCGCCCCAACTCTTTCATGATGCGCGCCGCCGGTTTCAACTTTCCTGGTCCAAAAACTTCGGACCTGACATCCTTCCTCGTAGAGATTCCCGCAGGCATCGTCAACTATTCAGTGGACAACGAGAAGAAGGTTTTTCGCTCAGACTTCTCCATCATCCTGCTCGTCAAGGATGCGTCTCAACGCGTCGTCAGAAAGTTTAGCAATCAATACTTGCTGAGCGGGCCACTAACGCAGTTGGAGGCGGCGAAGCATGGCGAGATTCTCTTCTATCGTGAAGCGGAACTGCCGCCCGGCAACTACACGATTGCCGTCGCGGGCTACGACGCGCTGACCGGGCAGGCGAGCGTCAAGAGTCAGAGCGTCGAAGTGCAGACCGGAGACGAATCGAAACTCAGGCTCAGCAGCCTGGCGATTCTCAAGCGCGTCGAGCAGATTAAGTCGCAGGACCAGAAACCAAGCAGCCCCTTTCTCTACGGCGAAGTCCTCGTCTATCCGAACGTGGGCGAGCCTTTGAGCAAGTCAACGGATAAACAACTGGCCTTCTTCTTCACGGCCTACCCGGCGCACGGCGCAAAGGGCGCGCTCAAGTCAACCGTTGAAATTCTTCAACAGCATCACTCTCTTGGACAGGCCACCGTGGAACTGCCCGCGCCCGACGCCTCTGGCCGCATCCAGTTCGCCAGCGCGCTCCCCATTGAGAAGCTCTCGCCCGGCGACTATGAACTGAGAGTCACGGTCACGGATGGAACCCTCCGCTCCACCCGCACCGAACCCTTCACGGTCAAGCCCTGAAATAAAGTCGTTCACCACAGAGACACAGGTGACACAGAGTTAGCACAGAGTAATTCAAGCCTCTGTGTAAGCTTTGTGTCCCCTGCGCCTCTGTGGTGAACTGCAATCCACCCGACATCCAATTCACGTTCTAGTTTGGATACGGCTCGTCTGGCCTGACGATGCGTATGCGGTGGTCTGAGAATTTGAAGTGCGAGCCGGGAATCTCCACCTTCGGCATGTGGCAGGAGACGCAGTCTTGCTTGCTGACGGGGCAAGCTTTGGCAGTGCGTCCGGCATCGCGCGCCGCCTTCATCTCCTGCGGTCTCTCTTTGCCTGAGAGATGACAGGCCGCGCACTTGCTATCGTAAAAAGAGACTTCACGGCGCAGGTGATCGTGCGGGTCGTGGCAGGCAGTGCAACTGAGCCGCGCATCTGCGGGGTCGTGCGCGCGACTGTTAAAGAGGCGGTAGGGTTGGAAGCGTACGTTGTGGACTCCGCCCCCCATCCCCGGCATGCGCGTGACCTGCTCAACGCCCCTGTGACACGCGCCGCAAAATTCCTGGGCCAAATCATCTGCATCGAGCCTCGCCGGATTAAAGATGAAACTCTCCTTGCCTTCCTTATCCGCCTTCATCGCCAGCGCGTGTTTCTCTCCCGGACCATGACAGGCTTCGCAACCGACGCCGGGCATTAATTGGTCCAATTGCAGGCGCGACTCCTTCGTAGAGGCCGTGGCATGACAACTGAAGCAACCGCGCGCCTCGTCGCCGCTAATGGCGCGGCCCGCAGCCTCTTCTAAGGTCGGCGGAGCGTTGCGCGTATAGCCGATGGTGTAATCCAGATTCTGTATGTCGTTATAGAAGCTGACGCGGCTCTCATAGAATGAATCGCCGTGACGAAAGAGATAGGTCTGACCGGCCTTGCCCTGCCCGAAGCAAAAGAGGACCGGCTCGGAAATCGTCCGCGTTCCGTCGCTGACGGTGTAGAGGCTCCCGCTGCCCTGCCGTATGATTTTGTAAGTGAATGGCCCGCTGCGAAAGGTCAGTTCAGCATGAGAACTGAGAATGCGGCAATCCGATGGCGGCTCCAAAGCTCTCGCCATCGCCGTCTCTTCTTGCTTCGCGGTGATTTTGGAATGACAGGCGGCGCAAGCTTTGTTGCCCACAAAATGCGCGTCCCTTATCTCGCGGTTCGGTCGCCACGCGCTGGTTGGAAACTGAGCCTGCATGATGCTCTGACTCCATGACAGGTGCGGGTGGCCGAAGGCCACTATGGCGCACACGACGAAGGCTAAAGCCGCGCCGACCTGGACCTTCTGTTTCTCTTGAAGTCTCATCGAGGCTTGGCCGATTTCGTCTCGACGCCGTTCTCTTCCGGCAGCGCGTCGCCTTGCGGGCGCACGCCCTCCGGCGATTCCTCACGCAGTTTGTTCAAGCGCAAGAACTCTTCGCGGGCGCGGCTGGCATCATCTTTCCGGTTGACCTTCGCGTAGGCGCGCGCCAGTTGATAATAGATTTTAGGCTCGTCTTTATAAAACGCGCGCGCCGACTCCAACTCCTTTATCGCGCGCTCGGTCTCTCCGCTCTCAAGCAACAAACGTCCGAAGATGTAATGGCCGAGCGGGTCTTGGGGATAGAGTTTGATTGAAGCCTCTACGAAGGGAATGCCGCCCGCGATATCCTTGTTCTTCAAATTGGTGGTGGCAATCATCAGGCGCGCGAGCCTGTGCTCCGGCGTGTTTGCTATCTCGCGTTTGAAGGCGGCGACGGCCTTTTCGTCTTCCTTGTTGAGCAACAGGAAGACCCCGTATGCGTACTGCACGTTATGCGTCTTCGGATAATCCTGGACCAGTGCGGCATAAGCCTTCTGCGCCTCTTCAAACTTTCTCGTCGCTGACAAATATTCGGCCTCGCCCGCGCGCTTGACGAGCGTGACCGCCTCCGGGTCAATCTTCTTTGGCAGAGCCTGTATGCGCAGCACAGAGAAGCCCAGGGCCGTGATTAAATCATCCGAACGCACGCCCTCATAACTGAGAGAATCAAGAGCCTGCTGGGCGGTCTCGAAATCGCCTTCGAGCAGAAGCAACATTCCCTCGTGATAACGTATGACGCGGGCCATCTCTTTATTATCAACGGGGATGCCTAGCTGCCTTCCCTGCCGCAGATGTTTGAGAGCCTCCGCATAGCTGCCCGTTTCAAACTCGCACAAGCCGAGCATGGCCCAGACCATGCCAGCTTTAGGTTGAAGCTTGGCTGCCTCCTGAAAGGCGCGCGCCGCCTCTGCGTACGAGTCGCGTTCATAAAGCAACGTCGCCAGGTACCACCAGCCCTCGTCCCACGCCGGACGTTGGGCCAACGCCTGGCGATACAACGCGACCGCTTCATCAAAACGATTATTCTCGCGCGCGTCTCTCGCACGCTCCGCGAGCTTATCAAAATCCTGAGAAGCAACACTCGCGCCCTGCGAGCCCTGCGCGAACGAGTTTGCGGCGCAGACGCTCCCCAACAGGCAACAGAAAAGAGCCGCGCTGGCCAACGCGCGGAAAGCGAAACGACCGTCGAGCATTGAAATATTATTGGCCCAGTTAGCAGAACTCTGATGAACTTTTTCCAACAACATTCCGGGCCACCTCATTTCGACGACGCGATAATCTTAAACGCGCCCTCGCCCTCCACCACCTTGATATAAGTGTTCAACGGCAAATTCGAGAGCTTATCAATCTTGCCGCCGGGCCAGCGAATCTCCAAGCTCTCAATCCTGGCGGCATGGCCCGCGCCCAGAATCTCTCGCGGGTCGTGCGAGGCCAGGTAGCTGCCGCCGCTCGTCTTCAAGCGGGTGCGTTTGACGCCGCCTGCCTGCCAAGTGATGAGCGCGCCGACGGCTGCCGGATTGCTCTTCGTCGCCACGAGTTGAAGGCCGAGCCAGTTGCCGCGATTGCCGCCATCGTTGCGCAGGAGCACGGGCGCTTCTCCGTTGTTCGAGATGAGCAGGTCCAGATCGCCGTCGTTGTCGTAGTCTCCGACCGCCATCCCGCGCGCGGGATAATCCTTGCCGAAGACCGCGCCCGCTTTCGCGGAGACGTTTTTGAAAGAGCCGTTCGTATTCTCGAACAGCATCAAAGGCTCTTTATATCTGACGCGCGTGGTCAGGGTTTCAACCATATCATCCGGGTGGCCGTTGGCTAAAAAAAGGTCTTGGTCGCCGTCGTTATCGTAATCGAAAAACTTGAGTCCCCAACCGCTCAAGGGTCTGGTCGCCGGTCCTATTTCGCCCGGCTCGTCCGTGAAGGTCAAGTCCTTCTGGTTATGATAGAGGCTGAAGAGTTCCTGGTCTATGTTGGCGACGAAGAGGTCTTGCCATCCGTCGCCGTCATAGTCTGCGGCGTCCACGCCCATGCCCGAACGCGGGCTGCCGGCCTCGCTATAAGCGACGCCCGCCGAGAGGCCCACCTCTTCAAACTTGCCGCCGCCCTTATTGAGAAAGAGAAAGTTCGGCATCGTGTCGTTAGCCACGAACAGGTCCATTAATCCGTCGTTGTTGATGTCGGTCGCCACCGCGCCGAAAGATTTGCCGGGCGCATTGATGATGCCGGAATCTTTGGTGGCATCCGCGAACGTGCCGTCGCCGTTGTTGTGAAAGAGGTGGCTCGGCTGCGGCTTGAAGACGCGCGGGATGCAGTAGTACTTCCGGCCCAGCCGGTTGTCGCCGCAACTGAGGGTCTTGTTGTAAAGCACGAAGCCGGAAACGAAGAGGTCCAGTTTGCCGTCGTTATCGTAGTCGAACCAGGTCGCGCAGGTGGACCATCCGGGCGCGGCGACCCCGGCCTTGTCCGTCACGTCCGTGAACGTGCCGTCGTGGTTGTTGCGATAAAGAAGGTTGCGCCCGTAGCCGGTCACGTAAAGGTCCGGCCATCCATCGCCGTCATAGTCGCCTGCGGCGACGCCCATGCCGAACGTGCCGCCAGCGACCTTCGCCTTGTCGGTCACGTCCGTGAAAGTCCCGTTGTGGTTGTTGTGATAGAGCGCGTTCTTGAGTGGAGCCGAAGGGGTGTAGAAATCGGTTGGACCACTATTGACGAGATAGATGTCCATCCACCCGTCATTGTCGTAATCGAAAAAGGCGCAGCCCGCGCCGACCGTTTCCGGCAAGTATCGCTCAGGCGAACGCGCGTTGTTGTGCGTCCAACTAATCCCGCTCGTCTTCGCCGGGACTTCTTCAAAAGTGACCGGCGTTGCGCCCGCCTGCCCCGCGACATTTGCCACAGAGGCGCAGAAGCACAGAGACAAAGAAATAACAGCAGATAAAATATTCCCACGCATCTATTTGTTCCAGTCTCTTGAGTGCCTCTTTGTCTTCGCTGTGGCTAAATTTTGAAATGAACTTTTATGGATTAGGCGTCGCGCTCGCGTCGCCCGTCGGTTGCTTTTTCTGTTGTTCGGCGTTGAGGCGTTCGATGATGGCGCGTTCGCGTTCGGCGTCCGCAGGGCGTTTGAGCTTGTAGTAGAGGCGCGCGAGCAGGACATGCGCGGCGGTGAATTCCGGCACTTGCCCTATGACTCTTTCCAACAGGCCGACGGCCTCTGTAGTGTTGCCCTTCGCCTGGGCCAATTGGGCCAACTGGTAGAGCATGCCGCTATCGTTGGGCCGCAGTTCGAGCGCGCGCTTGAGCAGCAGGGCGGCTTCATCCAGGCGGCCATCCTCCCTGTAGAGCCAGCCGAGCCGGGCGTTCGCGTTGAAATCGCGCGGGTTGGTGTCCAACTCCGTCGCATACTCCTTGACGGCCTGCTCACGATTGCCTGAGAAGAGATAAGCGTTGCCGAGTTGAGAATGAAGGGTCGGCAATTGCGGATTGATTTGCCGCGCCTGCGTCAGTTCGTCTATGGCTTTGGGAAAATCCTTCGCGGCGAGATTGAATGAGCCGATGACCAGATGCGCTTCCGCAGAGTCTAATTGACGAAAGACCTTCTCGATGAGCGTCGCGGCTTTCTCGGACTGTTTCGCGCTGATGTAGGCGGAGCCGAGCGCGTAGGCCGCCGCGAGGTTCTCCGGCTCGGCGCGATAGTCTTGTTCGAGGTCGCTTATCGCCTCCGTCAGTTTATCGAGTTGGAAATAGCAGAGGCCGCGCAGCAACCTGGCCTGACGATTATCGGGTTGGGCCGCGACGACCACGGAGAGTTCGCGCGCCGCCGCAGCGAAATCGGTTGTCTTGAAATAAGCGATGCCCAGATTGAGACGAATGCTTTGCTGCGTCGGCTCGATTTCCAGCGCGGCGTTGTATCGCTTGATGGCCTCCTCATATTGGCCCAGGCGAGCGTAAACGACGCCGAGGTTTGAGAGCGCGTCAAACCTGCGGGGCACTGCGCTGAGGGCGGCTTCGTAAGCGGCGCGCGCCCCCTGCAAGTCGCCCTTCTGTTGCAACTCGACGCCGCGCGCGAAGTCCGCTTCGGACTGGCGCACGTTCTTCCCTTCTTGAGCAGGGGCCAGCGTCAACGCAAAGATAATCAAGAGACTTGCGAGCATAACTTGCTTAAACTGAAGTAGCGATACTTGAATGGTATTTGTAACGTGAAAGGCCACCGGGGAGATATTCCTCTCAAACAAACGAGCGAAAGTATAGCATCAACCTTGAGAGGGCCACAAACGGGTCATTGGGCCAACTCTGAACGCCCGTTCAGCGCGCGTTGCGGTTGACAGGAACGGCAAGATTGCGAATATTAGCATCCTCGTTCTTGCCCCAAGCTCGGAGGCAAAGTCTCTTTTGCAAACTCTTCGTGAGGTCACAAGTGAAAACATTGAAACTGCTCTTGCTGCTCCCGGTCCTGTCGCTGCTACTGTTATCGCCCGTTCATCAGGCGCGGGCGCAGGCCCAGGCCCGTGCTGTCCAGGGAGCGAAGATGAGAATCATGCTGGCGAGCGGTTGGAAGTTCCGGGAGGCTGGCAAGGACGCCTGGTATCCGGCGAGCGTGCCCGGCTGCGTCCACACGGACTTGCTCAACAACAAGCTGATAGGCGATCCCTTTTACCGCGACAACGAACAGAAAATCCAGTGGATAGGCAAGACCGATTGGGAGTATGAGACGACCTTCAACGTCACGCCGGACCTTCTCAAACGCCAGCGCATCGAACTCGTCTTCGACGGGCTAGACACCTACGCCAACGTCTTTCTCAACGACGCGCCCCTGCTCAACGCCGACAACATGTTTCGCACCTGGCGCGTTGATGCGAAGGGGGCGTTGAAGGCTGGACCAAATATTCTGCGCATACGTTTCCGCTCGCCCATCAATGAAGTCTTGCCCGCGATGCAGAAGTTGGACTATCAACTTCCGGCCTCCAACGACCAGGGCGAGAAGACAAGCCCGTGGACGCGCAAGGCTCCATATCAATTCGGCTGGGACTGGGGGCCGCGCTTCGTCACGAGCGGCGTCTGGAAGCCCGTCGCGCTCGAAGCGTGGGACGCCGCGCGCATCGCTGACCTGCACATCCAACAGGACAGCATCAAGAAGGAGTTGGCCCAACTGACGGCGGAAGTCGAGGTCGTCTCAAACTCCGAGATGAACGCGACCGTCTTCGTTGATAACGTCAACGGCAAAAGCGTCGGCGCGCTGGCCCGGCAGGACGCGCAACTGCACGAGGGCGTCAATCGCATTTCTCTCAAGTTCCAGATAGCGCGCCCGTCGCTCTGGTGGCCCAACGGTCTTGGCCCGCAGAATCTCTACAGCTTCAAGGCGCGACTACAGACCGGCGGCAAGTTCAGGGACCAGGCGACGACGCGCACCGGCCTGCGCTCGCTCGAACTGAGGCAGCAGGCGGATGAAGCGGGCAAGAGTTTCGAGTTCGTCATCAACGGCCAGCCGGTCTTCGCCAAAGGCGGCAACTGGATTCCGGCGGACAGCTTTCCCACGCGCATCACCAAAGAGAGATATCGTCAACTGCTCGAATCGGTGCGCGACACGAACATGAACATGCTGCGCGTGTGGGGCGGCGGCATCTACGAGAGCGACGATTTCTATAATCTCTGCGACGAGATGGGCATCATGGTCTGGCAGGATTTCATGTTCGCTTGCAGCATGTATCCGGGCGACCAAGCTTTCCTTGACAACGTTCGCGCGGAGGCGGTTGATAACGTCAAGCGTCTGAGGAATCATCCGAGCATCAGCATCTGGGTCGGCAACAACGAGGTCGAGACCGCCTGGCAACACTGGGGTTGGAAACAGAATCTTCCGGCCAAGCTCTGGGACGATTACCTGAAAATCTTTCACGGCGTCCTGCCGGAAGTCTGCGCCGCGCTGGACCCCTCTAGACCTTACTGGCCCAGTTCGCCGAGTTCTAATTTGCAGGACGACGCCGAATCGCAGAAGATGGGCGACCTGCATTACTGGGCCGTCTGGCACGCCTCCAAGCCTTTCGAGGAATACGAAAAACAGTTTCCGCGCTTCATGAGCGAATACGGCTTTCAATCCTTCCCGCAGATCGAGACCGTCAACTCTTACACGGCGCCCGCAGACCACGACATTCAATCGCCCGTCATGTTGGCCCATCAACGCCACCCGCGCGGCAACCAACTGATACGCGAATACATGCTCAGGGAATACCCGCAGCCGAAAGATTTTGAATCGTTCCTTTACGTCAGCCAGGTCTTACAGGCCGAAGGCATCAAGATCGGGGCCGAGCACCTGCGCCGCATCATGCCGCACAACATGGGTTCGCTCTACTGGCAGATTGACGACTGCTGGCCCGTCGCATCCTGGTCCAGTATTGATTACAACGGTCGCTGGAAAGCGCTCCAATTCTACGCGCGCCGGTTCTACAGCCCGCTCCTCGTCAGCCCGCATCTGGAAAACGACAACATCAACCTCTACGTCGTCTCCGACCGCACAGAGGCAACTCCGGCGCAACTGCGAATGAGCCTTCTGGATTTTGAAGCGAGGACTTTGAAGAGTTTGCAGAAGGACGTGACGGTCAACGCGCTTGAGAGTAAATCCTATCTCAGCGTTCCCGTCAGCGAGTTATTAAAGGGCCAGGATAAGAAACGGGTCGTCCTCTACTGCGAACTTCTCGTTGACGGGAAAGCTGTCTCGACGAACGAGTATTTCTTCGAGCCTTACAAGAATCTTTCCGTCCCTCAATCACAGATTACTTCGGAAGTCATGCGCCAGAGTGACCGCTTCATCATCACCCTCAGCGCGGACAAGTTCGCGCGCGCCGTCTACCTCTCACTCCCGAATCACGACGGGACATTCTCCGACAACTACTTCGACATTCTCCCCGGCCAGAAAGTCTCCGTCGAATACCGCACGCGTGACACGCTCTCGCCAGGCGACCTCCGCAGTCAACTCAAGATTCGCACGATGGCCGAATCTTTTTGAATTAGGAAGAGGCGTTCACTCCGGCCACGTTCATCAATCTTTACTTCTCCAAGCCGGACTTGTGTTCGCGCGCTTCTATGGCTTTGCCTGCGGGTGATGTTTGGGCGGGATGGACGCCGGACGCCTTCGCGCCGCGTCTCGTCAATAAGAGCATGAGCGCGCCGAAGACGAACATGGCGATGCCCCACCAGAGATTGATGTCCAGGTTCAGCGAGCGGCTGTAGAGTTGCGGGTCGTTGTGCGTCAGCAGACCGTAGAGAGAGATGAGCAGGCCGAGGATGGCGAACATCGCTCCGATAGGAAGTCGTATATCTAATCCCATGTTTGTATCTCCCGCGCGCTTTAGAAAAAGATGATGTTGAGCACAACCGTCAACGCCAGCACCGTGACGGCCAGCACAATCGGGCGTTGATACCAGGCCAACTCGTGCTCCTCAGGTTTCGAGGTGAGCGAATAGACCAGCCCGCGCAGGTCTTCTGCGGGGCGCGGCTTCGTCAAGAGCGTCACGATAATCGTGATGATGAAACATGAGAGCCAGGCGATAATAGCCGTCCAGAATGTTTGGGCCAACTCGCTCGGATAGGTCTTCAAGACGCCGAAGTATCCGCCCTTGACTCCGACAATCGCGCCTGCGGGAAGCGTCAGCCCGTGATGAATCGCGGCGGCCAGCGTTCCGCTCAGGAGGCCGACGAAGGCTCCGTGCCCGGTCGTGCGTCGCCAGAACATGCCGAGCGCGAAGGTGGCGAAGAGCGGCGCGTTGACGAAGGCGAAGACCAGTTGCAAGAGGTCCATGATGTTGTTGAAAGAGGCGGCGACGTAGGCGGCGGCTATCGAGAGCGCGATGCCGACGATGGTGGCGACCCTTCCCATCCACAGGTAATGCTCGTCGGATTCTCCCTTGCGTATGTAGCTCTGGTAGATGTCGTAGGTCCAGACGGTATTGAAGGCCGTCACGTTCCCGGCCATGCCCGACATGAATGATGCGAGCAGAGCGGTCAACCCTATGCCGAGCATCCCGTTGGGGAAATAGTGCAGGAGCATCATCGGCGTCGCCAGGTCATAGTCGAGCACGACGCGACCGCGTTCATCACGTTTCGGCTGGCCCGTCTTCTCGTCCATCTTCGGTGGGATAATCCCTCGCCCGACCGTGCTCGTCGAAGCGCTCTGGTCCAGTTCCGCATTCGTTGATGCTGACTGCGAACGAGCGGCGGAGACTTCTGCGCGTTGCCCTGTTGCGGTCGCCGCAGGGTTGGCTTGAGAGTTGACGCCGGTGCTGGCGGCGAGCGCGATCATGCCTGGCAGTATCACCAGAAAGGGGAAGAACATTTTCGGGATGGCGGCGATGAGCGGCGTGCGTCGCGCGGACGACATGGAGTCGGCGGCCATCGCGCGCTGGACCACTAAAAAGTCCGTGCACCAGTAGCCGAACGAGAGCACGAAGCCGAGACCCATGATCAGCCCGAACCATTCCACGCCGACAGGGTTCTGCGAAGCGTCGCCCATGAATCGCCAGGATTCCGTCAGCGCGGTCGGCGCGTACCCGCTCGCCGTCGAGACGGTCATGAGTTTCGCCTTCAAACCGTCCCAGCCTCCGACATCGCGCAGGCCCAGAAATACCAGTGGCGCGAAGCCGAAGACAATCAGGAAAAATTGTAAGACCTCGTTATAGATTGCGCTCGTCAGGCCGCCCAGGAAAATGTAGCCGAGCACGATGAGCGCGGCCACAATCATGCTGAAGTTGAAATCCCAGCCGAGCAGCAGGTTGAAGAGTTTCCCCATCGCGTACATGGAGATGCCTGAGGAGAAGATGGTCATCACCGCGAAGGAGAAGGCGTTCAGCCCGCGCGTCTTTTCATCGAAGCGCAGCTTGAGATATTCGGGGACCGAACGCGCGCGCGAGCCGTAATAGAACGGCATCATGAAGATGCCTACGAAGACCATCGCCGGAATCGCGCCGATCCAGTAGAAGTGGCTCGTCGCAATCCCGTACTTTGCGCCAGACGCGCCCATCCCTATCACTTCCTGCGCGCCCAGGTTGGCCGAGATGAAGGCGAGGCCCGTAATCCATGCGGGTATCGAGCGGCCCGACAGGAAAAAATCCGTGCTCGTCTTCATGAAACGCTTGAGCGCGAACCCGATGCCCAGCACGAAGACGAAATAGATGAGCATCACCGCATAGTCAATCCACATCAAGTTAGTGGTACGTGGCATGGCAGGAAGTTCCCTCTTGTTTGGAGTTGGCGATTCAACGCGCGAGACGACTCTTCGCGCCGAGGCCCAGGGCCAGCAGGAATATCCCCGCCGCTATCAGCGCGATATTAACCTGCCCCCGTCGCAGATACTCCACAAGCGCGGCGGAAAGAGCCAGCAGGGCCGCCACTATGGAAAGTATCAAGGTTAATTGAGCGTAGCCTTCTTTCGTCATATAGCTTTCCTCTTATCCGGCTCAAGGGTGCGACAGGAATGCTATCCGGGCGCAACTTTTGTCCGCGAGCACAACAAACTATAGTGACAGCGTCAGGGGAATAGGATATTTTGTACGGCTGACCTTTAGGGCGGCAACAAATTACCACAACTCAGTCCCGCGTTGATAGAAATATTTCAGGCGCATCTGTAGTTTGCCCTGAATTGCTATCAGCCGCCACACAGGCTCTCTTAATCGGCCTCGGCTGCACAAGGAATCCGCAACTGGTAGAGAGCGCGGGAAACTTTTGGGCGATCTGTTCGGCAGTTGCCCCAAGCTTGTAATGATGCACAACCGACTCAAGGCTCACACGCGAATCGGCAACACGAATCGTTCCGTCTTCCGTCAATCGCAAAGGTAATACTTGGGTGTTTTCCAGGCTTGTCATATTTCACCGGCCTCTATTGCAGTCTAAATACTTTAGAGCATTTTTTCCTGGAAGCCATCTCAACCCGCTCAGGTTCTAATGAATCTAGAAGCGGTTGATCTGCCAGTTGACTTTGCCTTTGAGGGGGTCGTTCTGAATGACGTAGCCGCGCGGGGTGGCATTGAGATTGAGCGTTTGAAGGTTGCCCTGGGGCAGCGCGAAGAGGCCGCTCGCGGGCGCGTTGTTGGTCGTGCTGAAGACTCTGAGCTCGACGTTATTCCAGTCCATCAAGGAAGTGCTCTGCGCCACTTTGAGATGAGGAATCACGGAATGGTCTTTGACCAGCAGGACGATGGGGACTGGCCCCGGCGCGATGTCGTGCCAGGCGGCCCCCGCATAGGCTTTGCCGGTCTGGTAATCAATCCAGGAGCCGGGCGGGAGATAGACCTTGCGGCTCTTCGCTTCCTCCATCAGGGGGGCGACGAGGAGGCTTGAGCCGAACATGTACTCGTCATCTATGGTCCAGGAATTACGGTCGTCCGGGTACTCGAAGAAGAGCGTGCGGAGCATGGGAAAGCCGCGCGCGGAAGAGTCCAAAGCCTGCGCGTAGATGTAGGGCATGAGCGTGTACTTGAGTTCGACCGCGCGCCGAAAATCCTCAACGAGAGCCTCGTCGTATTCCCAGGGTTCGCGCGGCGGCGCGCCGTGCGTGCGCGTGTGCGAGGTGAGCACGCCGAAGGCCAGCCAGCGACGATAGAGGTCGCGCGGGGCACGGTCAACGAAGCCGCCCACGTCGTGACTCCAGTAGGTGAAGCCTGAGAGACCGAAAGACAAGCCGCCGCGCAGTTCGGCAGCCATCGCGGAATCTGTGTTCTCCGCGTCGCCGCCCCAGTGCAGAGGATAACGCTGGCTTCCGGCCCACGCGCTTCTGGCCCAAATGATATTCTCGCCGGTGGTCTGGCGCGTGATGTCTGCGACGGCCTTGTTGTAGCGCAGAGGATAAAGGTTATGCTCATAGAGACCGGTGCGACCTGATGCGTACTGGCCGTTGCGCGGCGCGCCCTCTCCGAAGTCAACCTTGATTGCGCCGACGCCCATCTTCAAAAGATTAGCCAGCTTCCCTTGATACCACTTAACGGCCTGCGGGTTGCTCATGTCCAGCACGGCATCCTCGAAGGGTTGCCCGCCGCCCTCGTTCCTGACCTCGTAGCCGTTGTTGACAATCTCGCGGAACAACTCGTTCTTGGGAGTGAAGTAGGTGTACTGCCAGAGGCTGATGTGAAAGCCCTGCTTCTTCAAATCCGAAATCATCTTGCCGGGGTCGCGGAAACGCGAAGTCGAAAACTGGTAGTTGCTGCGCCAGTCCGTCTCGAACCATCCGGTATCGAGGTGTATGACATCGCTGGGGATGCGATATTGCCTGAGCTTCGTCGCCACGTCGCGCACTTCATCCTCTGACTTGTAAGTGATGCGGCTCATCCACAAACCGAAGGACCAGAGCGGCGGCACAGGGCTGCGCCCGGTGAGCGCGGTGTACTCGGAGAGAATCTCTTTCGGGCTGCCGAGAAAAATAAAAAGGTCCAGGTTATCGTCGCCGCTATAGATGACGTTGTGCTGGTCGTATGTCTTGCCGAAGTCGAAGGTGACGGGCGCGCTCGTATGCACGAACATGCCGTATCCCTGGCTGCTCATGAAGAAGGGGATGGGCTTGTACATGTATTCGTTCTGCACGCCCATCGCGTCTCTCGTGTAGAGCACGAGCTTCTGCCCGCGCTTGTCGAGGCGCGTGAAGGATTCGCCGCAGCCGAAGATTTTTTCATCATGCGAGAGTTGCATGGTGGCGGCGATGCTGCGGCTCAAATCGCTCGCGCGGCGAATGAAGGAGAAGGGGACGGAAGCGAAGTAGGTGTGCGGGTCGTTGATGTTCTGCGTGCGCGTCAGGAGCCGCCCTGTGTTGTCATAAATCTCAACGTGCCAGGGCTGTCTGATGAGACGCACTTGCCCGTACGCGCTCGTGTAGATGATGGCGTCTGCGGTTTGCTGGACCTTCCATGAATTGTCGCGCGCGGGCGTGCCCGTGAGCATCAGCGAAGGCTCGTTGCCGAGCGGCGCATCCCTCGTCGTCAGGCGCAGCCTGAGGGTGCGCGGGCTGATGAAGGTGAGCGAGAAAGGCAGCGCGGGATTCTCATCATACTCGGTCGCGGGAAACTCCGTGCCGCGCCCTTTCACCAGCCCCACATCAACCTTATTGAATGAAAGCGTCGTGCTTCTCAAGTACCTGTCCCATTCGAGCACGCCCTGGCCCGTTGCTGTGTCAAAGCTGACGACCCGATTGCCGACAAAATAGACCGGCTCCATCTTCTGAAAATCCCCGCTCACATCAACCGGGTCTCCCAACGCTTGAGCCTCGACAACCATCTGTTGAGCCGTTGAAATTAACAACGCCAGAGCGAACAGGCAGAGAGCGCGGGCCATCCGGTCATGTTTGATAGAATGCAATCTCAACTCCCTTCCTCTCATCCAGTGAACATGTCAGTGTGATTCACCACAGAGGCATAGAGGACACAGAGCTTACACAGAGAAATTTAAGCCTCTGTGCGTACTCTGTGTCCTCTATGCCTCTGTGGTGAATTGCCTCTTTCATAATCATTCAAGACGCGCTTGAGTCATTAAGGCTTAATCTTCACCACGACGACGCCGTGTGACGGGACGCTGGCCGTGAAGCTGCCGGTGTGTCGGCCCAAATCTTTTTTGGTCCAGAGGTCGCGCACCGTCGCGGAAAGATTGTTCGGATAGCCGAGTTCGTTCCAGTTGACAGACATCTTGCTCTCCGCCGTGCCGCGATTGAGGAGCGCGACGGCGCGGCTGCCGTCCGCCAACTGCCTGGCCCACACATCAAGCTCGCCTTCACGCTTGACCCTGCGGCCCTGCAATCCCATCGCGTCCTGGTCCACCGCTATCAACTCTTTGTTCGTCAGTATCTCAGCGATTTCAGGAGGCATACTGCGGATGTCGTTGCCCGCCATGAGAGGCGCGGCAAGGATGCACCAAAGACTGAAATGCGCGCGATACTCTGCCGTAGTCATGCCGCCGTTGCCGACTTCGAGCATGTCCGGGTCGTTCCAGTGTCCTGGTCCAGAATAAGCTTCGAGGCCGTCCTGTAGGTCCAGAATATGCACGAAGCCCATGCCGCCCCAATCCCTCTTGCAATCCCAACAGTCCTGAATATCGCCGGTCGTGCGCCAGAGGTTGCCCACGTCTCTGGCCCAGAGCCAGGGCTTTGACGAACCCCACTCGCAGATGCTGAAGACGATGGGCCGCCCGGCTTTCAAGAGCGCGTCTCGCATGATGGAGTAGGAAGCCTGCTGGTTCTGCGTGCTCGTGGAGCACCAGTCATACTTCAGATAATCAACGCCCCAGGACGCGTACTGCCGCGCGTCCTGAAACTCGTAGCCGCGACTGCCGGGCCGCTTCTGGCAAGTCAGCGTGCCCGCGTCCGAGTAGACGCCAAACTTCAATCCCTTAGAGTGTACGTAATCCGCTATGGCCTTCATGCCGTTGGGAAATCGTTTGGGGTCCGGGATGATGTTGCCCTGCGCGTCACGCTCGATTTGCCAGCAATCGTCAATCACTATGTACTGGTAGCCAGCATCCTTCATCCCAGATGTGACCAACGCATCGGCGGCCTCGCGTATAAGTTGCTCGCTTACGTCGCAAGCGAACTTGTTCCAACTGTTCCAACCCATCGGCGGCGTCTTCGCCAGCCCGTTGTCGAGAGCGCGCGCCTCGCCAGCCGACAAGCAGATCGCCACACTGGCACAGAGGCACAGAGATAGTTTCCAAAAAAACTTCATCTTCGCGTGGTTGTTCATTTTCATCGCTGCGCCCCTGTGGCTAGTTTTGAAAGACGAGGTTATCAAGCACGACCGTTCCATTGACCGGCTTGCATTTATCGCAATACGCGCTGATGTTGATGGACGTGAGTTTCTTGAGCACATCTTTCTCGCTGATGCGCTGGGCCCATGACGGCTGGGCCAGAGACTTCAAAGGTATCTTGTACATGTTGAAGCCGGGGCTAATCTTGAAGACCATCTGCGGATAACCGTTCGTCGTCACGCCCTGGCCCTTGCTGATAATCTCCACACGCAAATCCTCTACGCCCGTCGCGTAAGCTTGAAAGGTCAGATACTTATAACCGCTCACATCATCCGCGACCGCTTTGCCATCATGGTCCGCCTGCCCGTGTATCTCCACGGTGACGCCCGCGTAGCCGTTCGGCGCGGGCAGCGAGTAGTCGAAGGTGATGACCCTGTTCGGGTCGTCCTTACGCAGACGAACAAGGTCGGGCGCGGGCGGGTTGCTCCCCACCATGCCCTTGAACTTGGCCTGAAGCGAAGGGCTTTCCTGATACGCGAAGAGTTGTATGAGCCCTCCGCGATTGCTCACGGGCCGGTTATCTTTCACCGTCTCGAAATCCGCGTAAGTCAGCTTGCCCGCTTCCTGCGCCGCGCCGTTTGACGCGACGCTCAACAGTAACGCCAGAACATAAAACGTTAGCGAGATTCTCATCAGCTTCATCAGAGTTATCTCCTCTTCGATTGGGTCAACAGCCTTCTGGAATTATCTTCCGACGATTTCCAGTTTCGTCGTCAGCAACCTGTCCGGGCTTGAGCTTGGGCCCACCATGATGTCGAACAATCCGGGCTCGACGACACGATTCATATTCTCATCAAGAAACGAGAGCTTGTCCGGCGTTATCAAGAACTGGACCGCTTGAGTCTGTCCGGGTTCCAGATGAATTCGCTTAAAGTCCTTCAACTCCCTGACGGGTCTCGTCACCGAACTGACCTCGTCGCGGATGTACATCTGCACGACTTCATCGCCCGCCACCTTGCCCGTGTTGGTGACATCAACGGTCAAGGTCGCCTCGCCGTTCGGTCCCGTCGTCGCAGGCGTCAAGCGCGGATTGCCGTACTTGAAAGTCGTATAGCTCAGACCATGACCGAAGACGAAGAGAGGTTCCTTGCTCGTGAACAGGTAGCCGCGCCTGGCCGAAGGTTTCTGGTAGTAGTAATCGGGCAGTTGGCCCACGGAGCGCGGGATGGTGATGGGCAAACGTCCCGACGGGTTGTAATCGCCGAAGAGAACATCCGCGACCGCCGTTCCCGTTTCCTGGCCCAGATACCAGCCCTCGAACACGGCTGGCGCATTCGCCGCGATGTAGTTAATCGAGAGAGGTCTCCCGTTGATGAGAAAGACGATGGTGGGCTTGCCCGTGGCGATGATTGACTGGACCAATTCGTTCTGCCGTCCGAGCAGGTCCAGGCTGTCGCGGTCGCCCAGGTGATTCTCGGCCCAGGCTTCTCTTGAAGTCTCCACGTTTCCGCCGACGACTACGACCGCGACATCAGAAGCCTTTGCTGCTTGGACGGCCTCCGCGATGCGCTTCGTGTCATCCGCCGGATTGCTCAACTTCACGTCATCATTAAACCAACTCGGCAATCCGGTCTTAGGGTCTCCGACGGTTATCCTGCAACCTTCCGCGTAATTGACTTTAATCTTATCGCCAACCTTATCCTTGATGCCTTGCAGGATGCTGACCTTGTGCGTCGGCCCGCCGCTATACTCTCCGAGTTCGACGTGCCCCGCGTTTGGACCAATAACGGCGATGGAGCGAATCTTGTTTCTATCGAGCGGGACAACGTTGTTCTCATTCTTGAGAAGAATGATAGCCTCTCGCGCGGCCTTCAACGCGAGGGCGCGATGCTCCTGGCTCTCGTTGACACGCTCGGCTTCGTCCGCGTCAGCGTATGGATTCTCGAAGAGGCCGAGCAGAAATTTCGCGCGCAGGATTCTCGCCACGGCCTTGTCGAGCGTCGCCATCGCAATCTTTCCGTCCTTCACCTGCTGGACCAGCGTGTTGTTGGCCTGAATGTCCGGCAACTCCATATCAACGCCAGCCTCCATCGCGCGCTTCGCGGCGGTCGCATCATCAGCCGCGACGTGATGCCTCGTTATCATCTCGTGAATGCCGAAATAATCCGACGAGAGAAAGCCTTTGAAGCCCCACTCCTCGCGCAAGACTTTCTGAAGCAGCCAGCGATTGCCATGCGAAGGGATGCCGTCAATCTCGTTATAAGAAGGCATGACGCTCATCGCGCCCGCTTCCGTGACGGCGACCTGGAAGGGATAAAGGAATTGCTCGCGCAAAATTCTCTCGGAGTAATTGGCTGGTCCAATATTGGTCCCGGACTCCGGCTGGCCGTGTCCCGCGAAGTGCTTGAGCGTAGCGATAACGTGATGATTATCAACGTTCGGTCCCGTGCCCTGAAAGCCTTTGACAGCCGCGACCGCCATGCGCGAGACGAGATACGGGTCTTCGCCGTAAGTCTCTTCGGTACGGCCCCAGCGCGGCTCGCGTCCCAGGTCCAGGACGGGCGCGAGCACTTGATGCGTACCTCTCGTGCGCGCTTCGAGGGCGGCGACCGTGAAGATGTCATGAACGAGTTGAACGTCCCATGTGCTCGCCAGCGCGATGGCCTGCGGGAAACTGGTCGCGCCCGCAGAGGCGAGGCCGTGCAGAGCCTCTTCATGAAAGGTCGTGGGAATGCCGAGGCGATTGTGCTCTATCACATATTTCTGAATCGCGTTGGTGAAGACGGCGGTCGCGCGCGGCCCCTTGCCGTAGTAAGGCGCGGCGGCCTTCTCCGAATCCGACGCGCCCTGGCTCGGCCCGCCCATCTGCCCTATGCCGTACTTGACCAACTCCCCAAGCTTTGCGTCGGCCCTGAAATTTCCCTTCTCATCAATAAAGATTTTGGGCTGGTTCGTAATCCAGATAGCTTCGGTCTGCGCGACCTTCTCTTCGAGCGTCATGCGAGCGAGCAGGTCCGCCACGCGCTGGTCCACTGGCAAGCTCGGATTACGATACGCAGGCCCGGCGTCCTGACCATTCCCAACTCGCGCGCCGACTGAAAGACTGAGCGAGACGGCGATGATGATGAAGGCGGCTGTAACGAAGATTAAGAGTCTGTGACGTGTCATCTGCATGAGCTTGTCTCGTTGTTTCAGGCGTTAAGGATAGAGGCGAACTTGCTCGCCAGAATTAAACTCAAGGCTCCGGTAATGCGCGGGTTCTCTCCGAGCGTCGAAGAGATAATGCGCGTCTGCGACAGTTCACGGCAGAGGCTTTTTTTCTCGACGGCGTTGTTCAGTTCCAGTTCAACGAAGGACCAGGCCCGCGCTATCTGCCCGCAGACGATGACGACCTCCGGGTTGAGTCCCTTGATGAGATTTGAGATGCCGACGCCAAGATAGTATGCCGTCTCCTTGAGCGCGTTGCGCGCCGCCCCCTCTCCATCGAGAGCGCGGTCAACCAGATGCGAAAACTTAACGCGCCCGTGTCCGTTCCTCTGCTTCGTCAGGCGCGCATAACGAACGAGCGCGGCGCGCTCCGAAGCGAAGGCTTCCCAACACTCGCGGCTGCCTGCGGCGCATGCGGCGGGCGCGCCCCTTCCTATCGTCATGTGCCCGAACTCGCCCGCTCTCCCGCTCGCGCCGCGATACACCTGCCCGTCGAAAACGATTCCGGTCCCTAAGCCGTCTTCCACCAGGACCAGAATAAAATCGCGCACCTCACGAATCTCCGGCCTGCCGAACCACAACTCCGCGAGCGCGGCTGCGTTAGCATCATTGTCAACCCGCACGGGCACGCCGCACGCGGCCTCCACCTTTTCCGCCACGGGCCAATCGCGCCACTTGAAATGCGGGATAAAGATCGCGCTGCCCGTTTCCGGGTCCACTAATCCGGGCAGGCTAATGCCTATGCCCTCTATGCCCTGATGCTTTCTCAAGAGCTTGCGCAGGCAACTGATTAATTGGTCCAGCATGCGCCGCGCATTCTTATCCGTCTTAAATTCCAACTGCTCAAGCACGCGGCCCGCCAAATCGCTCGCCACGACGATGGTTGATTGAATATTCAAATCCACCGCGAGGGCGATGGCTTCCGCCGCTCGCAGTTGCAGCAGGAGCGGCGGACGCCCGCCCGTAGACTCACCGTTGAACTCTTCTATGAGACCCTCGCTTTTAAGTTCATCAACGATGAGCGAGACGGTCGAGCGTTGCAGGTTCGTCTCGTGTGCGATGTCCGCGCGCGAGAGCGGCGCGCGTTCGCGCACATAGTTGAGCACGATCTGGCGATTGATAATGCGAATCGTATCGGACCGGACGGGATTGGCTTTTTTGAGGTTTATACGTCGCACGACACCAGCGCAAACCTGAAAGCAGGAGTGAACCTGTTAGTGGTCCAATTTGCCTTGAGTGTGTGGAGCATGCGATTTACCACAGAGACACAGAGCACACGGAGGTAGCACAGAGTTGTTGAAACTTCTCTGTGCGCGCTCTGTGTCCTCTGTGTCTCTGTGGTGAATTACAATCTTCCATTCACTCAACACCGAACAGAATATCCATCGTCAACTGGTCCAGCCGCTCATAATGCAATCCCTTAGAGGCCAGCGCAGCGCGGTCGAACTCTCTGGCGAGCAACGCGGTCCCACCGTCTTGACGATACTTCGCCAACCCCGGCTCGCCTTCATTCAACTCGGCGATTTCCGCGAGCAGGGCTTTGATTTCGGGATGAGCATTCCAGCGCGCGCCCTTCTCCTTGAGTATCAGGTAGGTTCGCATGCAGCCGCGCGCGAACTCTTTGACGCCCTCGTAATCCTCCGTCCGGTACGCGTGCGCGTCGAAATGGCGCGGCCCTTGATAGCCCACGTCCTCAAGGAATTTGACGAGCCAGAAGGCCGCCTTCGGGTTGGCCGATCCGAAGCGCAAGTCCTGGTCGTAACGGCCCGGTATCTGGTCGTTCAAGTCTATGTGAAAGAGCATGCCAGCCTCCCACGCCTGGGCCACCGCATGAGTCATGTTCAAGCCCGGCATGTGTTCGTGGGCCACCTCCGGGTTGACGCCGACCATCTCCGGGCGGTCGAGCGTGGTGATGAAAGCCAGGTAAGCTCCCGTCGTCGGCATGTAGATGTCAGCGCGCGGCTCGTTCGGCTTGGCTTCAAGTCCGAACTTGTAATCGTATTTCTGGTCCAGCGAATATTCGCACAGGTAGTTGAGCGCGTCGCGCAGTCGCTTGATGGCCTCGTCAGGGCGACGGCAAGCGTCCGTCTCAACGCCCTCGCGCCCGCCCCACAAAACGAAAATCTTCGCGCCGAGTTCCGCGCCGAGGTCCATCGCGCGCATCGTCTTCTGCACGGCATAGGCTCGCACGCGCGGGTCGTTTGCAGTGAACGCGCCATCACGAAAGACAGGGTCGTAGAAGAGATTGACGGTCGCCATAGGGACCGTGATGCCGTTGGTCTCGCATGCGCCCTTGAACTCACGCACGATGCGGTCGCGCTCTTGCGGCGTGGCATCAATCGGGACCAAATCATTGTCATGAAGATTCACGCCCCACGCGCCGACCTCCGCCAGCAGGGCCACGGCATCCACCGGCGGGAGCGGCGGCCTGACCGCGTCGCCGAACGGGTCGCGCCCGCGATTTCCCACCGTCCACAAACCGAAACTGAACTTATCCTCAGGGCGCGGCGCATACTTGTCGTTTGCCATAGTGATACATCTCCACTCGCGTTAAATCCGCACGATTCGATGAGGCAAAGCCCTCACCACTCGAATTCTTCTTGACTTTGTTCGGGGGTCAGTCAAAACTCACACGCGAGATTAAACCTCGCTTTAAAATCCGTCAAGCATAAACAGCTGGCCCGGCAGTTTTCAGCTTTCAATACTCTTGACTAGCATGATAATAATCTAAGGCGAATCAATCTTCGGGTATCCGCTTATGAACTTTCTGGGAATAGATGTCGGGACGGGTGGGACGCGCGCCGTCGTGTTGGATATGGAGGGCCGCGTGGTGGCTTCTGCGACGGTCGAGCATCAGCCCTTCGCTTCGCCGCAGGTGGGATGGGCCGAGCAGGATGCGCGGGACTGGTGGCGCGCGTCCGTGGCCGCCGTGCGCGCGGCACTCTCTCAAGGAGCGGTGCGGGCGGAAGATGTGGAAGCGGTCGGGCTGTCCGGGCAGATGCACGGCGCGGTGTTGCTGGACAAGCGAGACGAAGTCTTGCGTCCCTCGATTATCTGGTGCGACCAGCGCACGGAAGAGCAGTGTCGCGCGCTGACGGACAAGATAGGTCCGGCGCGTCTCATAGAGTTGACATGCAATCCTGCGCTGACGGGCTTTACGCTCCCTAAGATGATGTGGGTGCGCGAGCATGAGCCGGACGTGTGGCGGCGCGTGCGCTCCGTGCTCCTGCCGAAAGATTACGTGCGACTGCAACTGACGGATGAGAAGGCCACGGATGTCGCCGATGCATCAGGCACGCTCCTCTTCGATGTCGCGCGCAGAGACTGGTCCGGAGAGATGATGGACGCCGCATCCATTGATGAAAGATTGTTGCCGCGTGCTTATGAGTCTCACGAAATCACGGGCAGCATCACCGCCGTTGCGGCTGAGGCGACGGGCTTGCGCGCGGGCACTCCGGTCGTCGCGGGCGCGGGCGATCAAGCGGCGGGAGCGGTCGGGATGGGCATCGTTCGTGCGGGCACGGTCAGCGCGACCATCGGCACGAGCGGCGTTGTCTTCGCCGTCACCGAACAGCCCTCGCTGGACGCGGGCGGGCGCGTGCATACTTTCTGCCATGCGATTCCGGGTCGCTGGCACGTGATGGGCGTGACGCAGGCGGCGGGGCTTTCCCTGCGCTGGTTTCGAGACCAGTTCGGCGCTGGTCCAGAAAATGGACGCGACCCTTATGAGAGATTGACTGAGGAAGCGGCGAGCGTCGCGCCGGGCGCGGGCGGCGCGTTGTGGACTCCTTACTTGATGGGCGAGCGCACGCCGCATCTTGACCCGCATGCGCGGGCCTCGCTCGTCGGACTCACGGCGAGCCACACGCGCGCGCACGTTATCCGCGCCATTCTGGAAGGCGTCGCCTTCAGCCTGCGAGACACCTTTGAAATCTTCAAAGAGATGAACGTGCCGGTCGAGACTGTGAGGCTTGGCGGAGGCGCGGCGCGTTCCGCGCTCTGGCGACAGATTCAGGCGGATGTTTACGGGCGCGAGGTCACGACGGTCGAGGCGGAGGAGGGCGCGGCCTACGGCGCGGCGTTGCTGGCTGGCGTCGGGAGCGGGGCATGGCCGACGGTTGACGCTGCGTGCGAGAGGGTCGTGCGCGTCGCATCCGTCATCTCTCCGCAGCCGTCTGTGGTCGAGATACTGGACCGGCAATACGAAGCTTACCGCGCGCTCTATCCGGCGTTGCGCGCCATCACAGAACGTCTTTAAATTCAAAATCGAAGCGAACGAGGCATGACGAAAGCTATTCTTTTTTTACTGCTCACTTGCGGCGCGGCTTACGGGGCCACGCCGACCGTCGCCATCAAGGTGGACCAGGTTGGCTATTTGA
>JAXDFO010000349.1:0-11086 GCA_034665545.1 Blastocatellia bacterium | reverse complement strand
AAGAATGCGTAAGAGATTACTCTTAGGATTATTAGTCATTGCTTTGGCAGTCGTCTCACTGTTTCCCCTGATAAAGTCTGATGCGGCGCGCACGTCCAGGCCGCACAGTGCCCCCGCTCCGGCCCGCGCGCCGCGCGCGACGCTGCCGGATTATGACCTGCGCCTCGTCGGCAAGGGCGAGTTTATGGAATCAGACCTCAACTCGAACGCGGCGTCGCAGCCTGCGACGCCGAGCATCGCGGCGGCGCGTGCATCTCGCGCCACTGCGGTTGATAGTTTCCGCGCGAGCCTCAAGCCTCAAGCCGCGCGAAACTTGCGCGCGGTGGTCAATGAAGCGGGCGCGATGAAAAATTTCTTCATTGACGGCGCGACGCTCTCCCTCCCGCAGTCCGATTCGCCGGATCGCATCGCGCGCGGCTTTCTGAAAGACCGCGCCTCTTTGTTCGCGTTGTCCGAGGCGGGAGTTGAGACGCTCAAGCTCGATAAAGAAGATAATGATGAAGGAACGTCTTTTCTCAATTACACACAGACCGTCGGTGGCATCAAAGTGTTTGAAGGAGACGTGCGCGTCGCGGTCAATCGCAACGGCGAAGTCCTTTCCGTCCGCGAAGGTTTTCTGGTCAACAACAATCAGACGGTCAAGGTCAGGCCCGCGCTGAGCGAAGCGAAGGCCATCGCCAAAGCCTTCGAGCATGCCGGAAGGACAGTCAGCGAGTCGTTCTCCGAGACTCGCGCGCGCGAATCAAAGAGCGAGAGCGCGGAGTTCGCTAATCCTCTGGACCTGAATTTGGCGAACGTGCTATCGGAACTGAACGTCGTGCGCGTGAATGACAGCGCGCGCCTGGCATGGCACGTCTACGCGGATGTCGGCCCAAGCGAGTGGTACGAAATTCTTCTTGACGCGCAGACGGGTGAACTGCTCATGCGTCATAACCTCTACGTCTCAGAGGCGCAGGGAAACGTTTACAAGGAAGACCCGGATGCAGCCCCGCGCGTGATCGTCTCCTTCGTCGGCGACACGACCATCAACACCGCCGCCGGTTGGATGGGCACATCAACAGTGACCACCGGCAACAACGTCGAAGCATACCTCGACACGAATGCTGACAACGCGCCCGATGCCAACAACGGCGCGAACCTTTCCAACGGTCACGCCTCCGCGCCGGACCAGAATTTCAACTTCCCCTTCTCGACCGCCGTGGACCCGCGCACGCAGCAGGCCGCCGTCGTGACGAATCTCTTCTACTTCAACAACGTCATGCACGACTTTTCGTACAACCTCGGTTTCACGGAAAGCGCTGGCAACTTCCAGACGAACAACTTCGGTCGCGGCGGCACGGGCAACGACTCCGTGAGAGCCGAAGCGCAGGACGGCTCCGGCACGAACAATGCCAACTTTGCCACGCCGCCGGACGGCCAACGCCCGCGCATGCAGCAGTTCCTTTTCACCGCGCCCACGCCCGACCGTGATAGCTCTGTTGATAGCGACGTTGTCTTTCACGAGTACGGCCACGGCATCTCGAATCGCCTCATCGGCAACGGCAGCACCGCGCTGAGCGGAACGCAATCCGGCGCGATGGGCGAAGGCTGGTCCGATTACTGGGCCACTACCCTCAACAACGACGGCGTGATGGGCGAGTACGTCACGCAGAATCCGACCAGAGGCGTCAGGCGCGCGGCATACACTGTTCCCGCCAACACTGTTCACGACTCTTATGCGGATGTCTGCGCTGGCGGCTGTGAAGTTCACAACGACGGCGAAGTGTGGGCTGCGGCTCTCTGGGATTTGCGAACGCAACTCGGCGCGACCATCACGGACAGGCTCGTGCTCAACGGCATGAAGTTCACGCCGACCCGCCCGTCCTTCCTCAACGCGCGCGACGGCATCATTCAAGCCGATCAGAATTTGAACGCGGGCGTTAATCGTTGCGCCATCTGGACGGTCTTCGCGCGTCACGGCATGGGCGTCTCCGCGGTCGGCAACGACGGCACGACGCACACCGCCGCGACGAACGTTCCGACAGATTGCGGCGGCACTTGCTCCTTCTCAATCGCCCCTTCGAGCGCGAGCTTTGCGGCGGCGGGCGGCACGGGCAGCGTCAGCGTGACGGCAACCGCCGGTTGCAGTTGGTCTGCTGCCAGCAACGCCACGTTCATCACCATCACTTCGGGCAGCAGCGGCACGGGCAACGGCACGGTTAATTACTCCGTCGCCAACAACGCCGCCACGACCTCTCGCACGGGCACAATGACTATCGCGGGCCAGACCTTCACAGTAACGCAGGCGGGCACGACCGGCGGCGGCACTGAGCTATTGACTAACAACGGGTTCGAGACGGGCACGCCCCCCTGGGTAATCTCCGGCCAGACCGTACGCAGTACGGGCACGTTCCCGCACGCGGGCACGGCCTACATGATTCTGGGAACCGTCAACAGCACGACGGACACGCTCTATCAACAGGTCACGATTCCGAGCGGCACATCGCCCAACCTTAATTTCTGGCTCAACATCACCACGAGCGAGGCGGCGGGCGCGTCCGTCTTCGACAGGCTCTTTATAGAAGTGCGAAGCACGACGGGCACGCTGCTGGCTACCTTAGCGACCTTCAGCAACCAGAACAGCGGCACTGCCGGAGTCTACGTCCTGAGAGGGCCGTACAACCTCAGCAGCTTCGCCGGTCAAACGGTGCGTATACAGTTCCGCTCCACCACCGATGTCACACTCCCGACCTCATTCCGCGTGGATGATGTGTCGGTCAAGTAAACTCTAAACTCTAACAAAGAGGCTGGCCTCCAAACATGGAGGCCAGCCTCTTTCATCTTCAAGCTTCATCTGAGAAAGCTATAGAGCGTGACCGTCGTTATCGGACTCCGACGATTCAAGCCTCTGTGTTATCTCTGCGTCCTCTGTGTCTCTGTGGTGAACACCTTGCTCCATATACTCACTTGGGAGTGGCAGATTGCTTCTGCTTATCAAGTAGCGGGCGAAGCGCGTTGTAGACCGTTTCCGTGACTATCTTGCTGCCTTCTGCGTTGGGGTGTATGCCGTCGGCTTGATTCAGAGATTCGATTCCGGCGACGCGGTCCAGAAAGAACGGGATAAGCGTGACCTCTCGTTCGCGCGCGAGAGATTGAAAGGCCGCCTGGACTTCGCGTTCATAATCGCCGCCGGAATTGGTCGGCGCGTACATCCCCGCGAGCAGGACCACGACGCCTTTCGATTGAGCGCGTTCGATTATCTGGTCCAGATTCTTCTTCATCTCTTTGATAGGCTGGCCGCGCAGCAGGTCGTTGGCTCCCAACTCCAAAATCAGAAAACGCACGTCTCCGTCCAACGCCCAATCTATGCGGCGCAAGCCTCCCGCAGACGTGTCGCCTGAAACACCCGCGTTGACCACTTCGTATTGATATCCATCCGACTCTAACCTCTTTTGCAGAAGCGACGGGTAGCTCTCGGCAGCCGTCAGCCCCAGGCCCGCCGTCAGGCTGTCGCCGAAAGCGACAATCTTAGGTAGACTTTCATGAGGCGAGGCGGCGACGGACGGTTGGGCCACCGGCGCGGGCGCGCTCGAACTGTTCAAGGAGTTGCGATTGCCGCACGCCGTTGAGAGCGCAACGAAAAAAAGTAAGAGGGCGATGAGATAGATTTTCATGATTGAATTATACAAGGTTTCCAAGACAGTTCCTTCCGGGACGGAAAAGCTGACCATCCTTCACTCGCTGGACCTGGTCATCCCGGACGGGCAGTTCGTCTCAGTCGTTGGCCCATCAGGGAGCGGCAAGTCAACACTGCTCGGCCTTATCGCGGGGCTGGACGCTCCGACGGGCGGCGAGATTCTGCTGGATGGCGAGGACATCACGAAGATGAGCGAGGACGCGCTCGCCGAACTTCGCAGCGCGAAGATAGGATTCGTGTTTCAATCGTTCCACCTGATTCCCTCTTTGACCGCGCTGGAAAACATACTCGTCCCCATGGAGATTGCCGGACGCCGCGACGCGATGGAACGCGCTCGCCAGCTTCTTAAAGATATAGACCTCGTCGCGCGCGCTCATCATTACCCTTCGCAACTCTCCGGCGGCGAGAAACAGCGCATCGCCATCGCGCGCGCCTTCGCCAACGGACCCAGCATCATGCTCGCTGACGAGCCGACGGGCAATCTGGATTCAACCAACGGTCGGCACGTTTTCGAGTTGATGGTCGAGATGAATAAGCGTGGCGGCACAACGCTCGTCCTCGTCACGCACGACCATGAACTGGCGGAGCAGGCTTCGCGGCGCATCGCGCTGAGAGACGGGCGCGTCGTCAACGATAGCGACCATGAGAAGCGCGAACCGGTACAAACGGAAGAGACGATTGGAGTGGCCGCCTCTTGAGATTCATCTTGAACATGGCGCGGCGCGAGATACGCTCATCATGGCGCAGGCTGCTCTTTTTCTTCCTGTGCATAGGCATCGGCGTCGGCTCTATCATCGCGCTCCGCTCGACCATACAGAACGCGAGCCACACGGTCGCTGGCGAAGCGCGTTCCTTGCTGACGGCGGACGTGCAGGTTGATTCGACCAGGCCGTGGAACCCGGAATCGCTCGCCGCTATCGAACGCATCGCGCGCCCGCCGCTCGTAGAGGCTAAGACGGAAACGATTGACGCGGCCACGATGGTGCGCCCTGCTGATTCATCTGGCGAGGGCGCGACGATGGTCGAGCTCAAAGGCATAGAGCCGCTCTTTCCGCTCTACGGCGAGTTCAAGCTCGCTGACGGAAAAAGTTTTGACCCTGCCCTGCTTGATAACGGCGGCGCGGTCGTCGCGCCACTACTGCTTGAGCGTTTGCAGTTGCGCACGGGCGACCACATTAAAATCGGCGAGTCAACTTTTCAGATTCGCGGCGTGATTGACCGCGAGCCCGGAAGCGGCGGCGGCTTTCGTCTGGGCCCAAGAGTTTTCATCGCGCGCACGGCTGTCGAAGCCACCGGCCTCGTAGGGTTCGGCAGCCGTGCGCGCCGTCGCGTGTTATTAAAGGTCCAGGAAGGCGCGCTGGAAACGGTGGTCCAGAATTTACGCGCGGAGTTGAAGGGCCAACTCGTCACGGTCAATTCATACAAGGACGCGCAGGAGAATCTGAGCGAGCAGTTTGCGCGCACGGAAAACTATCTGGCGTTGACGGGCCTCATCGTGCTCGTGCTCGGCGGCATAGGCGTGTCGAGCGTGACGCGCGTCTTCATCGAACAGAAGAGAGAATCCATCGCGGTGCTCAAATGCATCGGCGGGACCGGCAAGCAAATCCTCGCCGCGTATCTCGCGCAAGTGATTGCGCTGGGACTCGCGGGAAGTCTTCTTGGCGTCGCGCTCGCCCGTTGCGCGCTCATCATCGCGGGGCATTACTTCGCGCAAAGCCTGCCGCCGAACATGAGTTACGGTCTCGCACCCGGCGCGATTGTTCAGGGAGTGGGGCTTGGGCTTCTCATCTCAATTCTCTTCTCCGCGCTGCCGCTTCTGCGCGTGCGCCACATCAAGCCAAACATGCTATTGCGTGATGAGGATGAGAGCGGCGGACTGAAACGTCGCAGGCCGGACTTGCTGAGATGGTTGACGGGCGCGCTCGTCGTGCTGGGGTTGCTGCTTCTCTCTTCATGGCAGGCGGGCTCGCTCCGCGTCGGTCTCTTCTTTCTCGGCGGCTTGGCCGCGACCGCTTCAGCTTTGTACCTTGCGGCGTTGTTGCTCGTCCGCCTCGTGCGGCGCATCAGGCACATACGCTCGTTCGCGCTGCGACAGGCGGTGAGCAGCCTTTATCGTCCGGGCAACCAGACGCATACAATCGTGATGGCGGTCGGCCTCGGCGCGTTCGTCGTGATGGCTATCCATTCGCTGCAAACGAATCTGCTGAAGGAGATTGACCTCGCGCGTCGCACTAACTTGCCCAACATGTTTCTGATTGATATTCAACCGGACCAGAAACAGGGCGTGGAAAAGTTAATCGAAGCGGCGACGGGCGTGAGGCCGGAATTGATACCGACCGTGCGCGCGAGAATCTTCGCCATCAACGGTCGTGAGATTGACCTTGAGGGGCGAGAGATGCGGCAGGAGCGTGGACGACTGGGGCGCGAGTATGTGGTCACGTACCGCCCGCGACTGGAAGCGAATGAGACGATTGTGGCCGGAAAGTTTTGGGACGCGCAAAGTTCAAACGAGCCTGAGGTCTCCATCGAAGAGGGGATGCGGGGCCTGGCCGGATTGGATGTCGGGAGCGACATCACTTTCGACATCCTGGGAAGAAAGATGACGGCGCGCGTGACGAGCGTGCGGCGCGTTGATTGGAGAAATTCGCGGACGGGATTTATGGTCCTGTTCCGCCCCGGCTCTCTTGAGAACGCGCCGCAGATGCTGGTCGCTCCGATTAATGGACCGGAAGGCGAGCCGCAGCGTTCGCGCTTTCAACGCGAATTGCTGGACCAGTATCCGAATATCTCCGTGATAGATGTGGCCGAAGTCGTGAGCACAGTGGGCCGCATTCTCAACAACGTGACTCTCGCCGTCTCGTTCCTCGGCGGCTTCGTGCTTTTGTGCGGCGTGCTGATACTGGTCGGCTCCATCGCTATGACGAAGTTTCAACGTATCTATGAAGTCGCGGTCCTGAAAACGCTCGGAGCCAAAAGAAAAGTTCTGCTGGTGATTCTCTTCGTCGAATACGGTTTGCTGGGAATGGTCGCGGGGTTGATAGGGGTGCTTGCCTCGCTCGCGCTCTCTTATGCGGTCACGCGGTTCGTCTTTGAGATTCCGTGGACCTTCTCGCCGCTCGTCTCGTTTGCCGGAATCCTTCTCACTGTTCTGCTCGTCACGACCGTCGGCGTCGTCTCAAGCTGGAACGTGTTGACGCGGAAACCTCTGGCTATCTTGCGCGCATGATAGAAGCGAGGTTTAAGGTTTTAAGTTTAAGGCTTGGGCGCGGGGATTGATGCTTTGAGTTTGGAGACGAGTTGGGTCGTTTGAGCGGCGAATTCGCCTTTCGGAGCGAGGCGCAAGTATTCCTCATACTCCACGAGCGCGCGTTCGGGTTGGCCCACGCGGAGCAGTATGTTTCCCGCGAGCAGATGGCCTTCCGCGAAATCTGATTTGAGTTGAAGGCTACGCCCGACCTGCGCGGCTGACTTGGGAATCTCATCCATCTCCCAGTAAACGCGGCCCAGAGTGAAGTGTCCCTGCCACGATGGCTCGTCTATTTTGAGGCCCTTCAAGAGATTCTCTTCGGCCAACTGGTAACGCTTCTGCCTGCGATAGACTTCACCGAGCAGGAAGAGGACGGATGTTGATTCGGGCTTTACCAACAGCGCATGTTGCAAGGCTCCTTCGGCTTTGTCCCGCTCGTTAGCGTTCAGATAAGTGGTCGCCAGCGTGAGTTGCGCCTGGTAAAAATCCGGGTAGAGGCGGACCGCTTTCAGTAGATGCTGCAAGGCTCGCCCGTCGTTCTTCTCCTTCAAGGCGGCTTCCGCTAACGCGAACTCGTTCTGCGCATCAAGCGGCACTCTCGCGTCAATCACACCTGGAGGACCAGCCGGACGAGCGGCGGCGAAAGTCTTATCGGGCGTCAGGTCAACGACCAGGTAGGCGCGTTGTATGATCTGCAAATCAACCTGCTGGCGCGATGCGTTGAAGCCCGGAGCGTTGACGATGATGGTGTAATAGCCGCGTTGTAAATTGGCGAAACGAAACCTGCCGGAGCTATCGGCCTTGAGTTGGTCCACGATGCCGCCGCTGAATCTTTCGAGGCTCACGTTGACATCCTTTGGAAGCGCGCCGCCGTCCGTGAGCCGGACCTGCCCGGAGATTTCAACCGGCGAGCCTCCGAGCCATGAGTCTCTATCCCTTTGCGCGAGGACGCTGGCAGCAGTGAGCAGCAGTGACAGCAAGAGCAGCAGACAACGACGCGGGCCGGACATCTCATGAACCTCCTCTCCGGGGAATTGATGGAGAATATAATCCTCCTACAGTTTGCGAAAAACAAGTGGCCGCCCGAAGATTCTCCGCTCTGAAAAGTAAAGGCCGGGCAAGCCTGGAAACTTGCCCGGCGAACATTCACACATCGCGCAGCCTCTCTCTTAGAAGCTGTATCTCATGGTGAACTGAATCAAGCGGGCCGGGACCGCCGTCTCGACGATTCGCGTGAACGTCGAAGGGGTGGCGATGTTGACCGTGCTGTTCGTAGAGGGAATACGAAAGACCGGATGGTTGAAGAGATTGAAGAAATCGGTCGTGAACTTGAACTGGTGTCTCTCTCCAAGATGGAACTGCTTGATGATGGAGAAATCCCAGTTCTGTTGGAACGGCCCGCGCCAGGCGTTGCGCGGCGCGGTCCCGTACCCGGTCGCGCCCGCGCCAGCCGAGAAAGGAACGTTGGCCGCCGTCGTGAAGCAGGCCGGGTTGAGATAGTGGGCCAACTTATCCGAGGTGGAGCCTGTCGTGTAAGCGTCATGAGCGTTGGCACAGATGAAGGTCGCAGTGCCGCCGCCCGTGTTGCCGTAGGCTCCGCCGCTCGTGCTGTCCGTGACGGAGAACGGCAGGCCGCTCTGGTAAGTCACGATGCTGCTGATGGCCCAATTGCGGAAGACCTGATTCTGGAAGAAGCTGTTCTTCGGCACCGGAATATCATAAGCGTAGCTGATGACGAGACGATGCGGACGGTCGAAGTCGCTAATCGCGCGGTTCTGTCGCGGGTCGTTCTGGAAGTTGAAGATGTTGGCCCCGCCCTGGCCGTTGCGCGTTGAGTTCAACTCGTCCGTGCTCTGCGAGCCGCTCACGTTGTCTATGTTCTTGGAGAAGGTGTAGGCCGCCTGGAAGTATAAGCCGCGTTGCAAGCGGCGCAGCAGCGTCACCTGCAAGGAGTTGTAGTTGCCCTGGCCTATGTTGCTCGAATAACGAGAGCCGCGCCTTCTTGAGAGACCGAGTATCTGATGACGCAGTTCTTCGTTGTTCGCGGTGTTGGTGGTGATGCTGTAGGTATGGCCCGTGTTGTCAGTGACCGAGATGGGCCTTGACGGGCTGGCTAACGGCGCGAGGAACGGATCCCAGATGCCGATGCCGCCGATGTAGTGCGTCCCGACATAGCCCGCCTCGACCGCCCAACCTCTCCCGATCTCTCTTTGCACGGTGAGGTTGTATTGCTGCGTGTAAGGCGTGTAGGCGTTCAGCGGCGCGCTCGTGAACGAGGCCAGGTTGATGGAACAGTTGGTCGCCGTGCCGCCGTAGTTGAGACAGGCTTGCCCGTCGTCGTTGACGAAAATTGGACCAACGAACGGGTTGTTCGGATCGAGCGGCGTGCCCGCCGGTGCGCCCGCGAGTAGCCGCAGCCCGGCGAAGTGCGTCGCTTGCGGAATGAACGCGGAGGCGATGATGGACGGCGCGGGCTGGCTCGTGAACGGGTTCGCCAACTGGAACGATGAAGGCGTCGCATTGTTAGAGAGCGGCTGGACCGTGAAGGGCGCGCTCAGAGAGTTTTGCAGGATGTTCTGATTCGAGAGGCGTTGATAGTAGATACCGTAGCCGCCGCGAATCACCGTCTTCTGATTGCCGGACATGTCCCAGGCGAACCCGATGCGCGGCGCAAAGTTGTTGCCGTCGAAGCAATTCCTCAACGCGCAATCTTTGACGCCCGGCGTGCCCTTGAAGCCAGCGAGGTCAACCTTCTCAGGAATCAGGAAAGGGTTCCTGCCCTGCGCCGCAAGTTGCGGGTCGAAGACGCCCGCGCGGAACAGCTTGTCATGACCGAAGCTCATGCCCTCCCAGCGCAGGCCCAGGTTGAGCGTGAGCCTGGAAGTGATGCGGTAGTCATCCTGTATGAACCCTGCGAAATCCGTGGCGATGAAGTTGCGCGCCGGGTCGCCGAAGGCAGACTGAATCGCGGTGATGCGTCCTTGCAGGAAGTTCTGATAGGCGTTGAAAGTATTGCCCGCGCCCGTCGTCGCGCCGAAGGTGATGGCCCCGCGCACCGCGAAGTTGTTGAAGCGGTTCAGTTGATACTGAATACCCTCGCCGCCCATGCGCAGGCTGTGTTTGCCGAAGGTCCATGAGAAGGTGTCAGACAAATTATACTGATTAGAGACAGTGCCCCTGTCATCATTGACGCCCGTGCCGAGCGAGTAGAGGCCGGTGATAGTGACTTGATAGACGCCTGGAAACTGTCCACTGTTCGGACGCGCCGCACCGATGTCGCTGAGCGCAACCGAATCGGTCGGGCTGTTGGCAGAGATGTAACGGCTGTAGCCTGCGCGCAGTTCGTTGACCTTGTTCGCGCTGAAGATATGAGTCTCGCTGACGGAGAAGAAACGGTTGTCCTGCAAGTCCGTGCGCGGAAAGGCGAGGCTGCTGGCCGTCCCGTAGGGCTTGAGAATCGAACCGTTATCCCAGAACCAGCGTCCGGTAAACTTGTCCCTGCCCGCACGCATGTCTCTGTCATATGTGATGGTGTACTGGTTATCCGTAAAACTCCCGACCGCAGAAAACTGGCAGTTGAAGGAGCCTGGATTATTCGTCCCCACACCGCTCAACGCGCCGCATCCGGTCTGGCCTCTGCGCGGGATGACGAACTGGCCGCCGTAGAGCGCGCTCTTGGCGTTGAGAATGTTGACGGCGACGGGGTCAATCTGCGCCGGTGTCAGGCCGAAAGCGGGGGCCAGCAGGGCCGCCGAAGTTGTCCCGTCCGGGTTGGCCGGAAAATTTTGAATGATAGGACTGAGGCTTGAGCCGTTGGGGTCCACGCCGTTGCGCGCGCGCACGCCTTGATAGTTGAAGAACCAGTAGCCGCCGACCTTCGGCACGGGGCCGCTCGCCGTGCCGCCGAAAACATTTTGCAGTAGCCGCGCTTTCTTGCTCAGACCGTTCGCATTGCGGAACCACTCGTTGGCGTTGAGCGCGTCGTTGCGATGGTCCCAGTACAAATCGTAATGAAAATTTTTCGAGCCGGATTTAAGGACCAGTCCGAGCGCGCCGCCGCCCTTGCTGCCCTGCGAGGCATCATAGAGCGAGGTCGCCACCTTGAACTCCTGCAAGACATCCGGGTTCGGTAGCGGCACTGTGTCGAAGTGCGCGAGGTTGAA
>JAXDFO010000348.1:0-6847 GCA_034665545.1 Blastocatellia bacterium | reverse complement strand
AGGATTTTATTCTGAGCCACGCCTGGCTGTCAGGTCATGATGTGGGCGCGAGAAACCGATGAACTGCCTTCACTTGAACTGCCTTCACTTGAACTGCCTTCACTGCAAAGAGCTTCTCGCGGCGACTGATGATGTTATTCATCATGCCAAGATGCATCGCGAATGTTTGATGAGGTGCGTGACGGGTTCGGAAGATTGCATCAGGAGCGGGCCGCACGTCCCCGGCACGTGCCAGCCTGACGACCCCAACCTGACAAAGAGGGAAGCAGCGCGGCGCGCCTTTGCGGCCTGGAAAGAAAAATACGAAGGCCAGCCGAGCGTCGAAGAAGAAGAATGGCCGGACTGGATAGACGCATAGGTTGAGCGCTTGAAAGGAGAATCACATGCCGGGACCGGTATCGGATAGTTTCGACCCTGAATTCAGCACGGGAGAGAACGCGCGCGCCGTGGCCGCCGCGATTCAAGAGGTGGTTGACAAAGCGACTGAGGTATTAGGCCCGGACCTCAAGTATATCCTCGCCGTCGCGCAAGGCGAGGATGGCCCAACGCTTGACGTGAAACTGACGGAGCGCGAGTGGCGGATAATTCGCTTCGGATTGATGCGCGCGAAAGAGACGATTTAACCCCTTTCTAGGTGTTGAAAAAACATATTCACATAACCCAGCCTGAAAAAGGTACTTTCCGGCCCCTCTCGGCGGCGCTGGAAGGTCCGAATTAACTGGATGCGGGGCACTTTCGAGGGACCATCCGCAAGCGGCCTTCGAGGGTCCACATTGAGCCGGTCGGACATGCAAAAATTTCCTCTCTCTCAGAGGAGGCACACGTGGTCGCTGGAAGCATCACTCTGAAGATCAAAAAGGAGTCCCACATCGGCACTCTTCACCTCGTCAGAAATGCGCCCGGACACCTCCCGCCAGAATCCCCGCTGGCGCCTGCTTCGCATTATTTATATCACCTCGCAGAGAGCGGTCGCCGGAGTCAAAAGGCGCGGCTGGTGCGCGCCGGGACCATCCTCGGAGGCGCGGGGCTGGACTTTGACTGGTATAGCCTGCGCGCACATCTGGTCGAACTCGTGTGCGATGTTTTGCAGAGAGAGGGTCTTTCTGCCTCAAGCATCAACGCCACACTTTCGGCCTTGAAGGAAGTGGCGGCCGTCGCGGCGCGTCTCAAACCCGAGTGGCTCACGCCGGCAGACCTGGCCGCGATCAGAGCGGTCAAGCGAGCACGCATGGGACGCCGGGTGCGACGGGTGCGCGCACTTTCCGAATTGGAAGTCGGGCGTCTACTGGACATCTGCGACCGACGCGGCGGAGCGGGAGGCGCGCGCGATGCAGCACTGATTGCACTGCTCTTCGGCGCTGGACTCAGGCGCGACGAAGCCTCGAAGCTCAAGCTCTCCGATTACAACGCGCGCCGGCACACACTCTTCATCCAGGGTAAGGGCGGTCGCAACCGCACGGCCTATTTTGAGGATGGAGGAGCGTTGAGGGCTCTCAACTGGTATCTCCGCGAGCGCGGTAAAGAGCCAGGCCCGCTGCTGTGTCCCGTCACGCGCTGGGGCGAGGTTCAGGTTGAGGATGAGCATTATCTTTCGGGCGTGGCCATCTACCGCGCTTTGCAGCGCCGGGCGCGCGATGCCGGAATTGAACGTTTTGGCCCACATGACCTCCGGCGCTCGTTCGGTACCGAACTACTCAACGAAGGGTGTGACCTCTCGCTCGTGAGCAAGTTGATGGGCCACGCTTCGATCACCTCGACGGTCATCTACGACCAGCGCGGGGAGAAAGAGAAGCGGGCGGCCTCGCTCAAAATCAGCGTTCCATTCCGCACCCGCGGGGGACGAGGCAAGCGCAAGAAACGGCGACGGCGACGCAAGTAGATAGGAGGTGCACATGGAAATTATTGAGAGAGTCTCGATGATGGATGTACGAAATAGCAGAGCCACGAAAATCTTCTATGCCGTCAAAACGTTGGTGGACACACGACCCAGCTCATCTCTCGTTGACCTCTGCGCCAGCATTGCCTGGGATGGGGGTTGAGCAGTTCGCCGAACAACTCCGGCGCAACTCGGGAAAGCCGGGCGCATCCCTGGAGCCCTATCTGAAGATGGCGCGTCAAACTATGTCACACCAGTTGCCCTGCGATCCGCGCGGGTCTGTGCTTATGGAGACCGAGGACGTGCAGGGCTTCCTCAACCAGGCTGCCAGCAATCCGGAGTACTACGGCAAGCATGGACTGCGCGCCTTTATGGCTGCACATCACTCAAACTCGCAGAAGTCCCTCACTGACCTAAGGCCCTGGTCTGAGGAAACCTGGGAGGCTTACAACGAAGCTCTGGATCGGCTCGATGCCAGGAAGGGGAAATAATGGACGGCTGGCGCTTCAGGATCTGGCGTCTTGGCGTCGCCCGCGACCCTCGGACACGCTTTGAGACTTATGTTCACCTGTTCTGGCTATTTCACTGGAGGCAATAAGCGTGGAAGTATTTTATTGATTGTCCTCTTCATTAATAAACTTTATGGACCAGGCGAGAGGCTTCCTAACTTGAACCTAAATATAGCCGGACACGCTCTATCACCGGCGCACGCGAACGGGTTCATGGCCTGCATCAAACTCGCCTGGTCCGCCACAACTGAGGAAGCGCATTGGATGACAAAATCACTTCAAATCTCAAACCGGCTCTTACTTCCGATTGATGCTGTAACGCAGAAGATAGCCGTGCTCGGCATGACGGGCTCAGGCAAAAGCTACTGCGTGACCAAGCTGGCTGAGATGATGCTCGATGCGCGGGCGCAGGTCATCTTTCTGGACCCGAAAGGCGAGGCTTGGGGGCTCCGCCTGATGGCCGACGGCAAAACTCCTGGCTATCCAATTCCCGTCTTCGGCGGAGAGCACGCAGACCTACCACTCAGACCGGACATGGGCGCGCGTATCGTTGACCTACTCATTGACGGAGATTATTCGGCCATCCTGGATGTGTCAGAATTTATCTCTTCCGAACTGGCCCGCTTTGGCTATGATTTTGCCACTCGCCTCTTCGAGCGCAAGAAACAACGTCCCGCCGCGATGTGCCTCATGATTGACGAGTGCCAGGACTTCATCCCGCAGAATCCCAGTGAGAAAGGCTTCGAGCCGAAGATGCTACATGCGTTCGAGCGCGTCGGAAAGCAGCTCCGCTCCAAAGGCGTCGGGATGGTCCTCATAGGCCAACGGCCACAGGAGATCAACAAGAAGGTACTCAACATGTGTGAGTGTTGGTTTGCTTTCCAGATGACCGGCCTTCAGGAGCGCGAGACGATGGAAAAGCTCATCAAGGATAAAGACCGCGAGGAAGCATCTCGTCTCAGAGAACTGTTGCCGACGCTCGAAATCGGCAACGCGCACGTGTGGAGTCCGCGCTGGCTCAAGGTCTCCGATACGTTCCTTATCCGCGAGAAGAAAACTTTCGATTCATCTGCGACGCCGGAAGTTGGGGCGCGCCAGGTGCAGCCGCGCAAGCTCTCCCCGGTTGACGTTGATACATTGAGGGAGTCCATGCAGGAAGTGGTCAGGCAGGTTGAAGAGAACGACCCCGCGCTGCTGCGTCGGCGGATCCGCGAACTCAGCGGCGAACTGGAGAAAGCGCAGAAAGCCAAGCCGGAAGTCGAAACCCGCACGATAGAGAAGCCCGTCATCACGGACGAGCAGATGGATGCCTTTAAGGAACTGACGCAGCTTATTACCGGGCACATGGACAAGCTTGGCCTGGCACTGCGCACGGTTGAGAACGCTCTCCAGCTAGCCTGGGCTACGAGACAAGCGGCAAGCACTCCTGCCGTGCAGCAAAGCGCCGTGCCCGCGCGCACTTCAACGTTAAGGGTTGCGCCGCCTAGTATCTCTAAACAGAGGGAGAACGTTAAGCGCGTATCAGCAGTGCTGGGGGAGGAAATCACCGCGCCTCAGCAACGCATTCTCGATGCGCTCGCCGCCTTTGAAATCCTGGGCCACTCAGAGGTATCAAAGAGTAATGTGGCCGTCTTTAGCGAGCAGTCTCCCAAGTCCTCTGGTTTCACCAACAATCTTGGGCGACTGCGCTCGATGGGTCTCATAGATTACCCAACCGGCGGGCGCGTCTGCCTGACATCTGAAGGGCGCGCGCGGGCCCAATCCTCAGTATCCATACCAGACCTGGCCAGCCTGCATCGTTCCTGGTTCTCTAAACTCTCTACTCCAAAGGTGAAAATCTTGCAGGCGCTCATTAGTCGCTATCCGTATGCACTCAGCAAGCAGGCCCTTGCGGAACTGGCTGACCAGAGTGCGACGAGCAGCGGATATACGAATAACCTCGGCTCGCTCCGTTCGTTAGGGTTGATTGATTATCCGCGTGGCGGCTACGTGGCGGCGACGGAACTGCTATTTCCTGAGGGGCTGTGAACTTTGACGGATTTTGACGCTGGGAGTGAGAGACGGAATATGCGGACACTTGAGAGCAGAATCAATAATGCTACGAAACTTGGCTTCAACCACGTCGAAGCCTATTGCCTGATGTTGTACGCGACGCAGGACGGCGCGCAATACGAAGTTGTCTGGAACAGCCGCGACGGGGTCACACCCTTCATCATCTACTCGCGGGACGGGCAGGAGATGCAGCACATCGCCTTCGACCAGGACAGGGTCGAGCTGGACTTTGTGCCCGCCGTTGGAAGCCGCATCTTCGTTGACCTGACCGAAGAGGTTGCGCGCCAGAAGGCGACCGAGCGAGTTGCGACGATGTGGGAGGAAGGCGAGCGCCCTTTGAGCGAAAGATTCGAGACCCGTGAGGCCGCCGTGCAGATGTTCCTGGACGCCTGGACAGAGCGCGAGGGCCAGCCGCACCTGGTCGAAGTCACAGAGGAGATGCGCGAGCGATTCAAGCTGCTAGCAATCGAATGGCAGCAAGCCATTCAGAGCATGCCGAAACACTCCCTTGGAAGCTTTGTCCCGGACCTGGAACGCGCTGCGCGTGCAAATCGCATTTTAGCCCGGGCGGAAGCGAGACGGCAGAAGAGGAATGCTACTCGTGCGCTTAATTTGCAGAAAGGGAAGTCATGACTACAGCCGATATTAGTAAAAGGCTTGCTCCTGCCATCCGTAGAGATGCAAGCAACCAGCTTCACGTTGACATCCAGCTGCTTCTTAAACTGGCTGGGTGGGAAGATGCGGAAGAGAACCGAGATAAGGCGACGCGAATCGCTATGAGAGCCGGGGCGACGGCGATGCCCGATGTGCTCCAGATTGTTCTCCATCAACACGAATGTTTTGGCTGCAATCATAAGTGGGAGGATGAGGCAGAGGGCTGCCAACACGCGCTTCACCTATTGCTCGAAGTGTAGAAATTGAAGGGTCATCATGAGTGGAAATCATAAATCCAACGCCGCACGATTTGCCGCCACAGAGTCCATGCGCGTCATTACCGTTATGCGCGAAGCCGCTGTAGCTCTCAACGACAGCGAAGTGCTCTCCATCCTCAACGACCTCGAAGAAGCCATCAGGAAGGGCGATGCAAGGAAGCACCGGGAGTTGATGGCGCAGCTTGAAAGGCACACAAACGCAATGACGGAAAAGAGTTGAGCTATGAACAACGAATTGTTGTCAATCGAGTGGCCGGAAGAGAACGGCGATGACGGTCGCGGGCTGTTACTTGATGTTTTCTTTAAGTTCTGTGCTGAGAATTCAATCACCATCGGGCAACAGGTTATCCTGCTCGCCTTGTTCGAGTGCGCCGGTGCGGACCTCAGCGCACGTATCTCCGAGAAAGATTTCGCGGCGGCGATGGAGAGCATGAGGGAACGCGCCGACGGCAAGATAAATTTTATGATGATGCAGGGCTATAGCGACCAATGATTTTACTGGGCCGTTTCAAACAATGGTGGCAACGCCGCAAGCGCAGGCGGGAGGCTTTCAGGCGGAAGCTGACTTCATAGGTGATTCTATGGCTTCTATTATCTAAATCTTACTAGAGTTCCAATACGCATCCCGTACAAAATTTTTTACTCTCATATTCTGGCCCAGGGTTGGACGCACGCACAGCAAACCGTCTATTAAAGAATTCCGGGCCGCGATAGCTCTCAAGCAGAGAGGGGCGCGCGCGTCGTGGTAAACGTGCCACTCGCTCTCGGCCTACTCGGAGTAGGGCGCGGCCCGGATACACTCTGGACCAGTCATGTGATAAATTATGAGAGCCACGACGAGTATCCGCGTGCATTCTGCTTGCACGCGGGGCTCGCCTTTTTTTTTGTCTTTCCAATTCAGATGAGGACCGATGTGCCTCGTCTATCGGAGTTAGAAACATGCCACACGCCCGACAACTGATAGAAAAAGAGCTTGAAGATTTGCTTGAGGTGGAAAGCCGGACTCGTGATTTCGTCGAATTCATAGAGCGTGTGACGAGGACAAGCCCATCAGGAAAAGCTACGTTTGCGAACCAGACGCTGGATTTCGTCAGTAGGGTTAAGCCGCATCTTGAAAAACCGGATGAGGTGAGACGAAAGAAGACGGACTGAACGCTTAGTGCGAAGCTCTTATGCTTCTCTTCAACGCGCAAGGGACTCTGCTCAACTGGACCGCTGACAAAGTAGCTGCGGCTGCGAAATAAACCATGCGCGGCTTGAGAGGGCGCAAGAGTCTATTCTTTCGAGAATGGCGCGCCCTCTCTTTCTGCGCGCGGAGCCACCCCTCCGAAAATTTCAAGAAAAAAGAGTCGTATAAACCATCTCAGGATGGGCGGCTTGCGTTCCAGCGGCAGGAAAGGCTTCAGCGGCGGGCTATTTTCAGAAGACAGGCGGCGCGTAAGGCCCTCTCTTTTAGAGCCTGTCGCTCCCCACGTTCC
>JAXDFO010000347.1:0-8152 GCA_034665545.1 Blastocatellia bacterium | reverse complement strand
ACTCCGCTTACAAAAACAGGGCCACTGACGGCAAAGATGTAGGCTGCGACTATACCGCGCTCTACGCGGCGATTAATGGAGCAACTCCAACGCCTACCCCGACCCCAACTCCGACCCCGACTCCAACGCCAACGCCCACACCTACACCTACACCAACGCCAACCCCGACGCCAACCCCGACGCCAACACCAACACCAACACCAACACCAACACCAACACCAACACCAACACCAACACCAACACCAACTCCGACGCCTACACCTACACCCACGCCGACGCCCACACCGACGCCGGGCAATACGCTTCCGCTCGTCTCGAATGCGTTTGTGACGGCCAACGCGCTGGGCGCATCCACGAGCAGCAACGCCGAGCAGATTGCTCCCTTAGTCACCAACATCGAGCAGGCTTACGCGGCCTTCCTCAACGAATCCTCCAACTACTCTTCTGCGAGCGAGATGGATACGGGGCTGCTCTCGGCTCTCTATTTTGCGCGTGCGGCTGGGGCCTTGGCCTCCGGCGCAGGTCCAGGCTCAGGCGTGCAGAATCGTTTACAGATTACGGCCTACAGGCTCGGGCAGGTGAAGAACCTGTTGCAGCCCGGCAGCGTCGCCGCTTCACTCAACGCGCATTTCGTGGCGACGAGCATCTCGACCATCATCGGTCCGGCGGACACTCGTTCCGGCGCGAGCCTCGCCCCAGTGCTCTCACTCAACAGCCTCGCCATCATCATGGGCGACCCCGTGCATAGTCCCTTAGCAATGACGACGAGCACCGCCGTGCCGGACGCCAACGGCGCGCTGCCTTACGAACTGGCGGGCGTCAGCGTGACCATCGGCGGGCGCGCCGCGCCGCTCGTCTCCGTCTCTCCATCCAAGATTAGCTTTTACGTCCCACAGGGTCTCAACACGGGCGGGGTCGAAGTGTTGGTCACATTGCAGGAGGGCTATGTCTCGCGCGGCACGACCAGCTTGAACTTGAACGCGCCGGGATTGTTCACCGTCAACGAGAGCGGCACGGGCGCGGGCCTCGCCTTGAACGCCACGACCAACACGCAGGGAGCGTTCGATGTCGTCACGACGCAAAACTTGAGCACGGACAAGCGCACGCGACTGCTCCTCTATACGACGGGCATCAGCGGCGGCGGCGTGCTCAACACTAACCCCGACAACGACGTGCGAACCTCGCGCGGCGTGATAGCCAATCTCGCAGAATCCGTCTCCGTCGAAGCGCTCACGCGCGACGGGCGCGTGCTCCAACTCCCGGTCGAGTTCGCAGGAGCGCAAGGCGGACTGCTCGGACTGGACCAGGTCAACGTTATACTCCTGCCCGAACTGCGAGGCGCGGGCAGCGTCGAACTGACCCTCATCGCCGGAGGCCAACGCAGCAATAGCATGACCGTCATGATTAAGTGACGCGCCCAGGCCCACAGGTCTCATTCCATCCGAAAGAGATACGAAACGAGAATGGCGACCGCATCAACACGGTCGCCATTCTCGTTTCAATCGCTCAGCCTCGCGCAGCGTATTTTAGGGAGCAAGCTGCGAATTAAGCATTTAAGAGTAGTGTGCGCGGCAGTATCGCTTTGTGATTGTTCCGTGAAGGCACTTGAGATAAGCTTGACGAGCGCGCGCCGGGTGGCGGGCTGCAAGGCTTGAGTTTGAAACCTTCGCCCACGCGAGCGAGACATCCTTAGTTAGACCAAAGTTGGACCAATCAGTTTTCCGCTTGTCCGCCGTCAAAGTTTTTAAGGGAGTGAGAATGAGCGCGAGCGTCTCATTACGCCAGCGTCTAGCTGCCATTTACGAAGTCGGAAATCTTGAGAGGCGCAACCTGCCGATGGAAGGCGTGCGCGGCTTCGCGGTCCTGCTCGTCTTCTTCGTTCATTATCATTCGATGTTCGACCCTTGGGCCCATGCGGAAAGGTTCACGCGCGCCTTCTCAAGCTTTACAGGGACCATCGGACATTCAGGCGTTGACCTCTTCTTCGTCTTAAGCGGCTATCTCATCTACGGCCTCATCTTCAAAAAGCCTGGCCGCTACATGAAATTCATAGAGCGGCGCATTCAACGCATCTACCCGACCTTTCTGGTAGTGCTGGCCCTCTACCTGCTGCTTTCGATTCTCTTTCCGGGGCAGAGCCGGATTCCCTCGGACACGCTGGCCGCCGCTTCCTACATCCTGGCGAACATCCTGCTGCTCCCCGGACTGCTCAACATCCAGCCCATCATCACCGTCGCCTGGTCTCTGAGCTACGAGTTTTTTTACTACCTCACGATTCCCTCTATGGTCGCGCTGCTGGGGATGAGACGTTGGCCCGGCATTCATCGCGTCCTGCTTTTTCTGGTCCTGACGCTCTGTTATAGCGTCTACTGCCTCACGGTCTCCGACACGCACGTTCGTCTCATCATGTTCGTCTCAGGCATCCTGCTCTTTGAAGCCAAGTATTCTTACAACCTTGATAAGAGACTGACGCCGCGCGCAGACTACTGGGTGCTCGCGCTGCTCGCAGCGACCTTCGCCTTCATGTACATCCTGACGGCGCGGCCCGAAATCATGCCCTTCCTCCCGCAAGACAAAAAAATCGGTGGAGCCTATCCGACGCTCCTGCTCTTCGTCAGCTTCTTCGTCTTCGCGCTGGCCTGTTTCGATTCTCAATCGCTGTTGAGCAAGATTTTTTCATGGACGCCGCTACGCTGGCTCGGCAACATGAGCTACTCTTACTATCTGATTCACGGCCTGACGCTCAAAGGCATAGCTCTCATCGCGTTGCCTCTTGTCGTCGCGCCCACCGGAATCTCTGTCGTGCTTTACTGGCTCGCCCTGCCCGTCTTCTTCTTTCTTACTCTATTCGTCTCGACGCTCCTCTTCGTGCTCGTCGAGAAACGCTTTTCCATCCAACCCGGCCCCGTGGGCGAAGCCCATTCGATACAGGGCCTGCACACCGCGACCAATCCCGATTGAGCTACTCTAACCCACTGCGCGGCGAATGTTTCGCTTGTCCCGGCGGCGAGTTTGAGATAAGCTTGACCTGCGCCCCTGTCTGGCGCGTTGAAACTGCTCGCCTTGTCAACTCGCAACCGTTCCAGCGTTGGCTACCTTCCACGCGAAAGCGGTGTCTCATCAAAACCCTATGAGCATGTCATTGCCCAGGAATTTCTGGAAGCCCATCATCATCGCGGCGACGCTCTGCTTCGTCTACGCGAGCGTCCTCGCCAAGCTCTCGCATGATTGGTGGACGGATGAAAACTATTCGCACGGGCTGCTCATCCCCTTCATCATCGGTTACATCCTGTGGAGCGAGCGGGAGCACTTACAACGCGCCACGCGCCGTCCCGCGCTGTGGTGGGGAGCGGCGGCGATACTCTGCGCGTTGCTGGCCCTGTGGGTCGGGACGGCGGGCGCGGAACTATACGCGCAACGTCTCTCGCTGGTCCTCATGCTGGCGGGCATCATGCTCTACTTCTGGGGCTTCAAACTCTTAAGGCTCGCGCTGGTCCCACTCGCGCTCCTGCTGCTGGCGATACCGATTCCGGCCATCGTCTTTAACAAGATAGCTTTTCCGCTACAGCTTTTCGCCTCGCGCTGCGCCGTGTGGGCCATGAGGATTTTTGACATTCCGGTGCTGCGGCAGGGAAACGTCATAGAGTTGATGCCGCTCGGCGCGAAGGAGACGAAGAAGCTTGAAGTCGTGGAAGCTTGTAGCGGCATTCGCTCTCTCATGACGCTCGTTACGCTGGCCGTCGTCTTCGCCTATTTCACGCACCCTAGAGAGGACGGGCCGGACGATAAGAACAACCCGCGCGGCGGCCTGCTCTCTAATTTAAAGCGATACTCTTTCTGGCGTTCTCTGATACTGGTCCTCTCTGCGGTCCCGATAGCGATTCTGACGAACGCGATGCGCGTCAGTGGGACGGGCATCCTCTCTCGCTATTACGGCACGCAGGTCGCGGACGGGTTCTTTCATTCCTTCTCCGGCTGGGTCATCTACATCGTAGCCTTCCTGCTGCTCTTCGCCGTCGGCTGGCTGCTCGACCGCATAGGCTCGCTCGGTCATCAAGCCGCGAAGGAGAAGACAACACCGCCGGACAACCTCGCGCCGCCCGCGCAGGAGATGAAGGACGAGAGCGCGGAGAAGGTCTCGGAGACTCACGCGGGGCTAGCTAGCTCAAGCGAAGGGAGCGTTTCAGCCTGATGTCAAAGGCAACTACAACACAAGGTCACTGGCGTTTCTGGGCGTTGCTCGCAGTGCTCGTCATGGGCGGCGTCGTCATACATCTCTGGGAGCGCGCGGGCGAGGCGCACATTGACCGTCGCCCGCTCACGGAGTTTCCCGCGCAGTTGGGCCAATGGAAGAAGATAGGGATTGACGCGCGCTTTGACAAAGAGACGGAGGCCGTCTTGCGCGCGGATGATTATCTCTCGCGCAACTACGCGCGGGCGGATGGCAGCCTCGCCTCCTTCTACGTCGGCTACTATGCGACGCAACGCAACGGCGCGACCTATCACAGCCCGCTCAACTGCCTGCCCGGCTCCGGTTGGACCATGAGCGACCCCGCCACCGTCAAGATTACGCCGGTTGGTGGCGGCCCAGCCTTCGAGGCCAATCGCTATATCATAGAGAATGGCAACGAAAGGCAACTGCTGGTCTACTGGTATCAGGGTCGCGGGCGAGCCGTGGCGAGCGAGTACTGGGGGAAGATTTACACCGTCCTCGATAGCATGCGCCGCAACCGTTCGGACGGCGCGATGGTCCGCGTGACGGTCCCTGTGGGCCAATCGGAAGCATCGGCCCTCGCCACCGCGACGGACCTGGCAGCACAGGCCGCGCCGTCGCTCCCTGTTTACATCCCGGATTAAGTCGCGCCGGTTAAGCGTTATGCTGGCGCGACTTGAACCCGTCAATCGAGAGGATAAAAGGGCCGCTCATGGTTGTGTCAAATCCCATGGTTTTCGGGAAACGACTTTTCATTGGCTCTTTAATTATGATGTCTCTCAATCCTTAAAGCGGCTTTGCCCGTCGTCTTGCGGGATGTGTTTGGAGACGAAACAGTTCAGGATAGATGGTTGCATTTGCAAGGCCACTTGCTCCGGCTCTTGCGAGAGGCAGCCACAAGAGGGAGTCCCCGACGATGAATATCAGAGAGTGCAGACGCTATTCCTTTTATCTTGCCTTGCTCGCCGCTTTGCTCATCGCGGCCCTGGCCTCCTCCGGCTGTAAGAACGCCGCCGCCACCAAAGCCGAACATCTACAACGCGGCGAAGCCCTCCTCAAAGAGAAGAAGTTTCAGGAAGCCAGCATAGAGTATCGCAACGTCATCCAGTTGGACGACCGCGATGCGGCTGGTCACTGGGGGTTGGCCCGTGCTTACGAGGGTTTGCAACGCTTTCAGGAAGCCTTCGATGAGATGAAGCGGACGGCTGACCTCGACCCGAAAAATCTGGATGTGCGCGTCAGGCTCGGCAACTATTACCTGATGGGCAAGGGCATCGCCGAAGCAGAGCAACTCGCCAAGGATGTCTTGCAGAAAGACCCCAACAACATAGAGGGTCACATCCTGATGGGCAGCATCCTCTTCGCGCAGGACAAACGCGCGGAAGCCCTTGAGCACATGACCCACGCCGTCGAACTCGACCCGAAGCGCGTAGAGTCTTACCTGAGCCTCGCGCGCTTCTATATCAGCGCGAAGGATATGGGCAAGGCCGAGGAGACTTTCAAGCGCGCCATCGGCGTCAACGATGCCTCAGCATTGGCCCACATGGAGTACGGAAAATTCCTGGCCCAGATAGACCGCCGCGACGCGGCTGAGACGGAGTTGAAGAAGGCCACGGAAGTCGAGCCGCAGAACCGCGACGCGCGCTTCGTCCTCGCCAGCTTCTATCTCGTCAACAATCAAAACGAGAAGGCCGAGGAGGCTTATAAAGCCCTCGCTGAACTCGACAAGGATTCGCCCGAAGGCCGCGCCGTTCTCGCCGACTTCTATTCATCCGTCGGCAGGCTCGATGATGCCGTCAATATTTACCAGGAGATTCTCGCCAAGTCTCCTGACTACGCGCGCGGTCGTTATCGCCTCGGCGAGATTATGCTCATGCGCGGCGACACGCAGGGCGCGGAACAGCAGGTCAGCGAAGTCTTGAAGAAGAACGAGCACGACATGCAGGCTCTCATGTTGCGCGCGCGCATACGCTCGCAAACGGGCAAGACCGAAGATGTCAAGGCCGCTATCGAAGACCTCAAGGAAGTTTTGAAGCAGGAGCCTAATTCGCGCGCCGGACTCTATTTCATGGCCGAGGCCAATTTCCGCATCGGGCAGACCGAGCAGGCACGCGCCTTCGCCGGAGACCTTGAGAGATATTACCCGGATTATCTTCCCGCGAAATTGATGCAGGTCCAGATTAACCTCGCGGCGGGCGATCCCAAGACGGCCCTGCGTCTCTCCAACGAATTCATGGACCGGCTCGCCAAGGCCGCGCCCGATAGAGAGACTTCGCCGCAGATGCTCGCGGAGTTGAAGAGCAAGGCTTTGACATCACGCGCCTCTGCGGAGTTGCAGTTGCACGACACGAAGGCCGCGCGCGCAGACTTCACTGCGGCGCGTGATGCCGCGCCGAACGACCCCGGCTCTTACATCAATCTGGCGGCGGTCGCCCTCGGCGAGCAGAAGCCGGACGAGGCCGTCAGTTTGTACGAACGCGCTCTGGCTATTGACAGTAGCAACTATGATGCGCTAAATGGTCTCATCAACATTTACGCTCGGCAAAAGAAGACGGAGCAGGCCCACGCGCGCGTTGACCAGGCGTTGGCCGCACAACCCAATAAGCCGTGGCTACATTATTTGAAGGCGCAGGTCTACGGCTATGACAAGAACGCGCAAGGGGCTGAGAGCGAACTGAGGCGCACGCTTGAACTCGATGGCAATTACCTGGCGGCCTATTCCGCGCTCGGCGCGCTCTTCGTCAATTTGAACCAGCAGGAACGCGCCATCAACGAGTATCACAAGATCATTGAACACAAGCCCGACGACGCTTCCGCCTACACGCTCATAGGCATGCTCGAAGATAGTCGCGGCAATCGTGACGCGGCGGTGGAGAATTATCGCAAGGCCGTCGAGTTGGACCAGAATAACGCGATTGCCGCCAACAATCTCGCCTGGAGTTATGCCTCTTATGGCAAGGGCAATCTTGATGAGGCCGTCAGGCTCGCGCAGGGTGTGGTCCAGAAATATCCTGAGATGCCGGGGTTCGCGGACACGCTCGGCTGGGTCTATTACCAGAAGGGCTTGTATGCGGCGGCGGTCGAGCAGTTTCAGAAAGCCGTGGCAAAGGATGACGCCATCGCGCGTCAAGCTAATGTGACGCCGAGTCCGGGCTATCATTATCGCCTCGGACTAGCCCTTTCCAAGAAGGGCGACCGCCAAGGCGCACGCCGCGAACTCGAACAATCGCTGCGTCTGGGTGAAGGAAAAAATTTCGCCGAAGCCGATGACGCACGCAAGGCGCTGGCGACGCTTTGAACTCTCTTCAGAAAACTTTTCTTCTTCCGGCTTGGAAGGCTAATGAGCCGGATGCGGGATGGGCCAACTCTAGTTCCTTGATCGTGGACGAGGGCACTTGAATGGATGCGCGTATGAGCGCCGCCTTCTCGTCTGCATCGCGTGGCCGCCCGCCGCCCGACGCAGCGCAAGAAAAGCGACGACTCGACAATCGCTTGTATGACAAAAGGGTAGCACGAAAAAGGAACGACGGAGGGAATTATGAAAACCAACTTGACGATGCTGGCTAAATCTCTCGCACTTGCCATTGCCGCCATCGCCATCATGACGCTCAGCCATTCGGTGGCTCGCGCCGACTCTATCACTGTTTCCGGTTCAACCACCGGCTGCTTCGGAGCGGCCTGTGGTCCCGGCACTGCGACTGCCACGCTCGGCGGTCTCACCTTCAATAGCGGCAGCTTCTCTGTCACCACAGCCCCCGACGGCTCCGGCGGCATCGGCAACGAGCCGGGCAGCCCGAACAACCTGGGCACGTTGACATTGAACAACACGCCCTTTACTTACACAGGCCAGACCTTCCGGCTGACGGTGTCGTTCACGAACCCGCCAGGGGCGGGACCAGGCACGTACACAGGCACGCTGGTCGGGTCGGTGACGGCTGC
>JAXDFO010000346.1:0-8591 GCA_034665545.1 Blastocatellia bacterium | reverse complement strand
TGAAGCGGTTGCCGACGACGGGCGAGCGCGTCATCGTGCCGCCGGGAGAGAACGCGGGCGTGGTTGATGTCGGCGACGGCTGGTGCGCGGCCTTCAAGGTCGAATCGCATAATCATCCTTCATTCATCGAACCGTTTCAGGGCGCGGCCACCGGCGTCGGCGGCATCCTCCGCGACATCTTCACGATGGGCGCGCGTCCCATCGCGGCGATGAACTCTCTGCGCTTCGGCTCATTGGACCAGCAACAGCACGGGCGACGCAATCGCGCCCTGCTCGCCGGAGTCGTCGCTGGCATCGCGCATTACGGCAACGCGTTCGGCGTCCCGACCATCGGCGGCGAAGTCGCCTTCGATGACGCTTACGCTTTCAACCCGCTCGTCAACGCCTTCGCACTCGGCCTCGTCCGCCGCGATCAAATATTTTTCGGCGTGGCGAGCGGCGTCGGAAATCCTATCCTCTACGTCGGCGCGAAGACCGGGCGCGACGGCATCCACGGCGCGACGATGGCTTCGGCTGAATTCGACGACGAAGCACTGGCGAAACGCCCGACCGTGCAAGTCGGCGATCCGTTCCTGGAAAAGCTGCTGCTCGAAGCTTGCCTCGAAGCGATGCGTAGCGGCGCGGTCGCTGGCATTCAGGACATGGGCGCGGCTGGCCTCACTTCATCATCATGCGAGATGGCCGCGCGCGCGGGCACCGGCATCGAATTGAATCTCTCGCTCGTGCCGCAACGCGAACAGAACATGACCGCCTACGAGATGCTCCTCTCCGAATCGCAGGAGCGCATGCTCATCGTCGCGCACAGTGGCCGCGAGCGCGAGGTCATGGACATCTTCCGCAAGTGGGAACTCGATGCGGTCGTCATCGGTCGCGTGCGTGAAGGCCACTCGATGCGCGTCATTCACAACGATGAAGTTGTGGCTGACATCCCCGTCGCCGCCCTCGCAGATGAAGCTCCGCGTTACGAACGACCGATGAAGAGTCCGGAGTCAGGAGTCGTGAGTCAGGAGCCAAGGACATCTGCGCCTGACCTTGAGCCTGAAACCTTAAACCCGAAACCTTCTTCCGGCTCCGGACTCCTGACTCCTGACTCCGGACTTCAAAACGAAGTTTTGTTGCGGCTCGTGGGTGCGCCTAACATCGCGTCGAAGGAGTGGGTGTATAGACAGTACGACCATATGGTGAGGACCAACACGGCTGTCTTGCCGGGCGCGGATGCAGCCGTGGTGCGGATTAAAGAGACGCGGCGCGCGCTGGCGATGACGCTCGACGGCAACGGTCGTTACTGCGCGGCGAACCCGCGCGAGGGCGCGAAGCTTATCGTCGCTGAAGCGGCGCGCAACGTCGTATGCGTCGGCGCGCGTCCGCTCGCTATCACCAACTGCCTCAACTTCGCTTCGCCCGAACGCCCCGAAGTGATGTGGTCCTTCTCCGAAGTGATAGACGGGATGGCCGAAGCCTGCGAGTGGTTCAAGACGCCGGTCGTCTCTGGCAACGTCTCCTTCTACAACGAGACGGAGGGGCGCGGCATTCCGCCCACGCCGGTCATCGGCATGGTGGGTCTCGTGGAAGACGTGCGCCGCATCATCCAGCACGGCTTCAAGACCGCAGGCGACATCATCATGCTGCTCGGCACGACGCGCGACGACCTCTCCATCAGCGAGTACGCGGCGACCATCCTGGACCACAAACTGGAAGAGATGATGAACGAGGGCCGCGTGCCCGCGTTGGACCTGGAACAGGAGCGCGCCGTCCAGTCGGCCACCATACGCGCGATTGAATCGGGCCTGCTTCATTCCGCGCACGATTGTTCGGATGGCGGCCTCGCGGTGGCCCTCGCGGAAAGCTGTTTCTCATCGCTCAACCGCCCGGCCATCGGCGCGCAAGTTGAACTATCAGCCGACGGGCTTTCTTTAGCCGCGCGCCTCTTCAGCGAATCACCCTCGCGCATTATCATCAGCTTAGACGAAAACGCGCTCGGCCAGATGCAAGAGATAGCCGCCAGCGCAGGATGCGAGCTAACCATGCTCGGGCGCACGGGCGGGGAACAACTGCGTATTCGGACGGACGGCCAGGACGCAATCCTCCTGCCCGTCAACGAACTCGAATCCGCCTGGCGTTCATCGCTGGCAACAACGCTGAAAGCCGAAGTCCCGGCTTAAACGGCAAGGATGAAAGTTTAGCTTTTCCTTCATCAACAATTCTTTCATCCTTCCGCCTCCCAACTTCCGACTTGCTCTTATGCATGCGAGGGTTTATCTCAACGAGAAGATTGTGTTGGCGAGCGATGCGCGCGTCGCTGCCGTGTCGGCGGCGATGCTCTACGGGCGCGGCGTGTTCACGACCCTCGCCGTCTACGGCGGATGCCCCTTTCAATGGCCGCAACACTGGCAAAGATTACTGGACCACTCAACACGCACCGGCGTTGACACCGGCGAGCTTGAAGAGGAGCAGGTCTCTGCCGCGCTCTCCGAACTCATCGCCGCGAATAAAGTCTCGGACGGGCGCGCGCGCATCACGCTCCTCAACCGGAGCCTCGACCGTAGCCCCTGGAAACCGGAGGACGCATCAACGAAGCCCGCGCGCCTGGCAGACCTGCTCATCATGACGGGCGAGCCGCACCTCCCCGGAAGCGACAGCCTCGCGTTGACCGTCTCGCCCTATCGCACAAACACGCACTCTCCGCTCGCCGGTCTCAAGAGCCTCAATTACCTGGACCATTTATTGGCCCATGAGGAGGCGCACGCGCGCGGCTTCGATGAAGCCGTGAGACTCAACGAGCGCGGCGAAATAGTCTCCGCGACGCTGGCGAACATCTTCTGGGTGACGGACGGCAGGCTCCACACGCCCGCCCTCTCGACAGGCGCGCTCGCGGGCACGACCCGCGCACGCCTCATCGAACTCGCGCACGAACTCTCCATCCCCACACAGGAAGGCGTCTACGAATTATCCGACCTCGGCGACGCGCACGAAATCTTTCTCACTTCATCAGCCATCGCCCTCGCCATCGTCACGACCTTCGATTTTCATCACTACACGGTCCCCATCGGCAGCATCGCCCTACGCCTGCACGAAGCCTTCCGACAGCTTACCTTTCAGCCGGACGAACCCGAACAGGATTAAGCGAAGGCAAGTTAAAAGAGCCTCACAAGATTACGCGTGTAATCTTGTGAGGCTCGCTGAAGAGAATGTTGCTGCTGCCGCCTACTTTTTCGCCAGGACGACGGGGGATTGTTCGGCGGCGCGGATGCGCTCGAAGAAGGAGCGGACGGCGGCGTACTGGTCCGGGGGGACGGTGATGGCTCTCAGGATGAGAGAGCGCGTGAACGTCAGTTGGTTGTCTTTGACGGCATAGGTGGTGGAGTATGCGCCGAAGGGTGTGTCCAGTTTGAGCGGGTCCGGGAGTTCGTCCACGTCGAATCCGGCGGGGAGTTTGACGCGGACCGTTTCGGTGTAGGCGTGCGATTCGAGGACCACAGGGGCGCGGCGCGATTTTTCCGTGAGGAAGAGTGATTCGCGGCGCGAGACGATGGCTGGCTTGAAGACCAGCAGTCGGCCCTGCATCAGTTGCGCGTAACCTGGGTCGTTGAATTCTACGTTGAGCGCGAAGGAAGCGTCCGCAGTGTTGTCCACGGGTTCGACCTTAGAGACCTTCGCGCCCGTCGCGCCGTCTGTAATCCAACGCTCTATGACCTTCGTGTAATCGGGGCGCGAGGAGGCGCGAAAGAGACGGCGTTCCGAGACGGCGGATTGACCTATGGACCTCTCCTGGATGCTGGCGTTGATGGAGCCTTCGGGCGTCAGGACCACATCGGCCTGTCGTTCCAAACGATTGGCTTCGGGCGGAGTGGAGGGCATGCGGACGAGCGTCCCGCTATCTCCCGCGACGATGAGAGCAAAGCTATTCTGTTCGTAATCCGGCAAATCACCGACGGGCGTGTTCTCTTCCGTCGGGTCGAAGATTAAGAGACGGCCAAGCGTGGGATGCGTGATGATGGTCGGGCCTTGCGTGTCGTCGCTGACCTTGACGGCGATGATGACGTGGTTGAACTGCTGCGGCGAAGCCCACTCTTCCCTGACATATGTCGGGTCGCCCGAATAGATGGCGACGAGATAGGAGGGAATCTTGACGGCCTTGAGCATCGTCCGCATGAGGTTCGCCTTGTCCTTACAGTCGCCGTAGGACTTGGCGAAGACTTCCGTCGCGGAGTGCGGGCGATAGCCGCCGCCGCGACCGATGCCCGTCTGAATCGAGATGTAGTGAATGCTGCGCGCGTAATGGCCTATGGCGCGGATGCGTTCAAGCTCCGTCTTCGCGCCCGCCGTCAACTCGCGCGCCTTCGCGGCGAGCGGGTCGTCTAAAGTTGATTGCGGGTCGCTGAGGCCCGTCAACCATTGCGAGACTTCGGTCCAGTTATTGAAGGTCGGCCCGCCCGCGCTTTGTGGTCCACCCGTCGGCGGAAAGTAGCTGACGGCGAGACGCGGCGCGAGCGTGGTGACTTCCGGGCTGGCTGGCTCCTCTTCTATATAAGGCAGGTCGTGCAACTCCCAGGAGTAGGTGTTGGCGTTGACCGTAGGCTCTATCTTGTTGTGATTGAAAATCACGCTCTGCGCGCGCCAGCCCGCAGGCAGCGTCAGTTGATAATGAGAACTGAGCGTCGGCAGGCGGTCCTGAAAATTCCACTCGAACTGGGTGAAGATGGAGCGGTCCTCGCTCGTCGCCTGATAGCCGAAGACTGTGCCCGTGTCCGCGTCCTTCTCCGCGAAGATGGCCTTGAAGCGCACTTCGTTATAAACATCGTCGGGCGCGCCCGCGATGTCCATCACTTCATCCTTGCCATATTTTTTGACTTCGCCGCTCGGCCTCAACAGCCACGCGTGCATCTCTCGCACTTTGCCCGTGCCCGTGTTATAGACTTCGTGCGCCGTCGCCGCCTCGCGCCCTTCGCGCGCGAGAATGCGAACGGCGTAGCTCGTCACGGTCGTCACGCGCCCGTCATCACCGACCGTCACCAGTTGTTCATTAAGCAGCACGACGGCGGGCACGTTCTTGCCATAGGCGGGCGTGGAAGCCGAAGCCGCCTGGCGCAACCAGGCTGGAACATCATCGCCTGCGGCGAAGGCAGGGGCCGCCATGCCTGCTATCAAAATTGCGAAGCAGAGACCAATCATCCGGTATAGCATGTCTTTCATCCTCAGGAGCAGTGGGAGGTGTTCAGTGGATAGTAGGCAGTGATCAGAATCAAGAGTCAACAACTTTTCTTCATTCCGACCACCGGCCTCATGTTTAATGGTCCACTAACGTTCAGGGCGCGGTGGCGGCTGCCGTCGTGCCGCCCTGTTTGAGCGAGAGCGTGTGGTTGTCCGTCTTGTTGAGCGTGTCGAAATAGCGTTTGAGCGCAGGGTACGCGCTGGTCGGAAACAGTATGTTGCCGCCGCCGCCGAAGAAGAACTTGCGTTTGTAGATGAGCGTGTGCTCGTCCTTCGTTATCGAGATTTTGACATCGAACTGGCTAATCTCGCCCGCGTTGACTCCGGCGGGCGCGTCCGCGTTGTCGAGTTTGAATCCTTGCGGCAATGCAATCTCCACGTCGTCTTCCTGGGACCAGGGATAGTTGAAATAGACCGGATGCTTGCGTTCGCTCGTAGGAAAGAGCGGGCTGGCTCCGTGCTCGAAGAACGAGGGTTGGAGAAAGAGCCGCTTGCCCGTGCGCTGCGCGTAGCCTGGGACTTTCACGTGATAGGCGTAGACGAAAGGCTTATTGGGGTCCAAAACATTCTCGACGTGAATGTTGGAAAGCTCCGCCGTGCTCATGCGCTCCTTGACCATCGTGCGCAAAGTCTCTTCGCGCTGCGTCGGTGAATCGTCGTCGTTGAACTCCTTCTTCTCTGCGGCGAGATGGCCCGTGTACTCTATGTTGACATCGCCTTCGAGCGTGCCGTCCTCGCTCAAAGTGAGTCTGGCCGTGCGCTTTTCCAGAGACTTCTCAGGACCGGAAAGCGGAGTGTTGACGAAGACGGGTTCCTTTGAATCCAGAATCAACGCGGGCTGCGATTCCGCCGTCCAGGGCAGCATGCCGTAGGGCAGGTAGGTGTTCGACGGGCTGAAGAAACGCCACTCGCTGCCCACCTTGACGGCTATCGCGTAGCTGTTGAGAAAGTAGTCGTCCGCGATGCTCTGGTTGAAGAAGATGTCGCTGCGGTCTGGCAGGTTGGCGATGCGGACATCCATTCCGGCGGCGACCGCCAGCGAGCCGAAGAGAGTGTCAATGCCCTGGTTGGTCCCCATCTCGTGCTTGAGCACATCGGAGGGCGATTTAATCTCCTTCGCCAGCCTGGCGCGCTGCTCGTCCGTCATTCCGTTGGCGTCATCGTAGATGCGCTTGATGTTCGTCCGGCAAAACTCAAAGAGCTTGCTCAACTTTTCTTCGGGCGTGGCCGCGCCAGCTGTAAGCTCTGTCGCCTTCTTGCGGATGTCGTCGTTGACCTTCAGCAAAGGCTTCATCGAATCGTACATGCGCTTGCCGTAATCCCTGAAGAACTGGTCCGGGTTGAGCTTCTTGTCTTCGGAATAATAGACCAGCATCCAGATGCGTTCCTGGTCTTCTGGCGGCATGCGCGGCTCCACGTGAAAGGCCGGGACGTTGCTCAGCGTCGTGCTGTAAAATCCATCCTTCTCTTTGGCGAAGGGCTTGAAGCTGGCGTTGAAGAACTGCGCGCGCATTCCGTAATCGAAGCCGGGCACGCTAATCGGCTTGATGTAATACTTGACGTTCTGGACCGGGATGTCGCGCTGAAACTGCAAGCGGTCGTAGAAGGTGAGATGGTCGCCGCGCTCCTCGCGCCAGCGATACTCTATGATCGAACCCGTCTCGACGCTCGGCATGGCGAAGGACGTGGCCTTGACCTTAATCCCGTTGGCCTTAATCAGCGTGCGCTCATGTATGTCTTCCTTCTTGAGTTCGACGATTGAGCCGTCGGGCTTGACGGTGCGCCCCGCGACATCCTTAATCTTGGTGTTCTTGTAGAGCGGGATGATGTCAATTTTGCTCTGCGATTCCTTACCGCGATCAGTGAAAATCTTGATGCGTATGTAATGGTTAAGGATTGTTCGCACGTCGCCGGTCTCGACATCGTCCGCGACGTGGACTTCCCAGAAGAGGGCTTCGGCGTCCGCGTCCTTCTCGACGAGGGGCGTTTTGAGCGCGAGCTCCGCAGGGTCAATCGGCTTCCAACCGTCACCGCCATAAGCAAAGGCTCTTGACGGCGCCGGGGTCGCCATCATCAGGCAGCAGAGAACGAGGGCAAGATAAGCTAAAGAGCGAGGAAAAGTCATCGAATTGGGCCTTTCATAAAATCAGCATGTGCTAGGGGACGTGAACCGGGACTAAAGCCTGACTTGAGGTCGTGTTGCGCTATCCAGCGAGAGATAGCAATCGCGGATTTTACCGTAGCCAAGTGAGCAACGCAAGCCTTCAAGAGACAATTTAACTCGACCGGCGCGGGCAGATTTTGCCGGGCGAAATGATAGCCTGGAGGCAGTTTGCGACTCAGAAGATGGCGCGCTCCTATGCTATAGTTTACAGTTCAAGTTATATTAAAGGCCGTGAGATTTTGAATTTGGGGCCAACGGCCCTTGTGCAAACCGGGAGGATTGGGAGAAGAGACATGGCAACCGAACTGAAACGCGCCGGTGAGACTTCACTGAGCCGCATAGAAGAACTGTTAGGCAAGGACGCGAGCCTCTTGCTGGACCACACGACGAAGACCATCAGCCGCGAGCATATTCAAGTGCCCGGCCCGGACTTTGTGGACCGCGTCTGGCTGCAATCGGATCGCACGCCTTCGGTCCTGCGCTCGCTCCAGTCGCTCTTCGACACGGGACGCTTGAGCGGCACGGGCTATCTCTCCATCTTGCCGGTTGACCAGGGCATAGAGCATTCGGCGGGCGCGAGCTTTGCGCCCAACCCGCAATACTTCGACCCGGATAATATCGTGCGCCTGGCGATGGAAGGCGGCTGCAACGCCGTCGCCTCGACCTTCGGCGTGCTCGGAGCGGTGGCGCGCAGGTACGCGCACCGGATTCCGTTCGTCGTCAAGATTAATCACAACGAACTGCTGACCTATCCGAACAAGTACGACCAGGTGCTCTTCGGCACAGTGGACCAGGCGAAGGACATGGGCGCGGTCGCCATCGGCGCGACCATCTATTTCGGCTCTGAAGAATCCACGCGGCAGATAACGGAGATTAGCCAGTCGTTCGCCTACGCGCACGAACTCGGCATGGCGACCATCCTCTGGTGCTACATACGCAACGCGGCCTTCAAGACTCCGCAGGGCGACATGCACGCCGCCGCAGACCTCACGGGCCAGGCCAATCATCTGGGCGTGACCATCCAGGCCGACATCATCAAACAAAAGTTGCCCGAACGTAACGGCGGCTATCTCGCGCTCAATATGGAAGGCTCTTACGGGAAGACGAGCAAGAAGATTTACGAAGAGTTGACGACGGACAATCCGATTGACCTCGTGCGCTATCAAGTCGCCAACTGTTACATGGGTCGTTGCGGCCTCATCAACTCCGGCGGCGA
>JAXDFO010000345.1:0-12282 GCA_034665545.1 Blastocatellia bacterium | reverse complement strand
GCGCGCGCTGGCAGTGCTCGTCAACGCCTGCGCAAAGAGATAGAGCAACGCAAGAGGCTGCAAAGCAAGCTCGCCGGAGACAGCGCGTTGCATGGCGACGCGGATGAGCATAAGCGCGTGGGAGATTTACTGCTTGCTAATCTGGGGACGGCGGAAAGGCGCGGCGATACTGTCACGCTCACGGATTACTACGCGCCGGACGCGCCGCTCATAGAGCTACAGGTTGACGCGCACAAGAGCTTGCAGGAGGAAGCGGCTGGACGCTTCGCGCGTTACACCAGGGCCAGGCGCGCATCGCAGGAGATAGCCGGGCGTATGGAAACTCTCAAGCAGGAATTGGAGACGCTCCATGAACAACAGAAAGAGCTTGAAGGTATCATCGCCGCGCGCGACGAGTCTGCGTTGACGGCTTTCGTTGATGAAGGCAAAGGCAGCGCGGCGCGTCCTAAGAAGGGCGGTCCTCCGCGCGGGCAAAAGTCTGCGGACGGAGTACAGGGCGCGCGTCGTTATCGCTCTTCCGACGGTTACGAGATTCTGGTCGGTCGCGCCGCGCGAGATAACGACCATCTCACGTTTCGCATCGCGCGCCCCCACGACCTCTGGCTTCACGCGGCAGACTATCCTGGCTCGCACGTCGTCGTGCGCAATCCGACGCGCGGCGAAATCCCGCAACGCACCATCATCGAAGCGGCCCAACTCGCCGCCAACTATAGCCAGGCCAAGCGCGACGCTAAGGTTGACGTGCATTACACGCCGCGCAAATTTCTCTCCAAGCCAAAGGGCGCAGCACCCGGCCTCGTCCGCATGTCCAGCTTCCGCACCATCACGGTCCAACCTGCCGAAAGCGTCGAGCGCATCTGACGCATACCCAATCGCAAGCTTCACTCAGCAAAAGAGGAACACTTTCGTCACAGCCTTCATGCTATTTTTTCTTAACAGGAAAGGAATCAGGCATCGGCTTAATCTATGAGCACGAATTTGATAGAACCATTGGAACAGCTTGCGACGAATGTTTTGGACAGGCTCGCGGATGTAGTCGTCGGCGAAGCCTCAAGCTTGCGCGACGGGACGGAGCACGCGGGCGTTCAATTACCGCGCGACCTCTACGCGCACAGGGAAGCGCAGACAGAGTGGTGGTACTATACAGGCCACTTGCGCACGTTGAGCGGCCTGCGCTTCGGCTTTGAACTAGTCTTCTTCAAACGGCGCACGGACCTGGACCGCTTCGGCATCGTTCCCTTGCGCCTCATCGCCAACCCGCTTTATCTGGCCCACTTCGCCATCACGGATGAATCGCGCAAAAGTTTTCGCTACGAGCATCGCAAGAGCACGGGCGGCGCGTTCGACCTTCCGGCGCGTGCGAGCGAGGCGCGTTACGACCTGCGGCTCGGCAACTGGACCGTGCGCGAGGCGAACGGCGCGCATATCCTTCGCGCGACGATGGGCGACGACCTTATCTTCGAGGCGACGTTGAAGAATACGAAGCCCGCCGTGCTCAACGGCCATGAGGGCGTCGGCGTTAGCTTCAAGGATGAGGGCGAGGCTTCACGTTATTTCTCGCTGACGCGTATGGAAGCGTCCGGGCGCATCACCTGGCACGGAGCGACGGAAGAGTTTAAGGGCCACGCCTGGATGGACAGGGAGTTCGGGACGTGGCGCACGACGGATAATCAGAAGGGCTGGGACTGGTTCAGCGTGCAGTTGGAGACGGGCGCGGAAGTGATGGTCTATCACCTGCGAGACGCGGCGGGAAGGCCCGCGCCGTTTTCGAGCGGCACGTTCGTTGACGCAGGCGGAAAGTGGGCCCATCTCACGCGCGAAGATTTCTCGCTCGGAGTCCTGGGCCAGTGGCGCAGCCCGCGCACGGGTGCGACTTACCCGAGCGGGTGGCGTTTGCGCGTGCCGCGCTTCGGCGTTGATGTGATGGTCCAACCGGTCATTCAGGACCAGGAATTGGACACGCGCGGAACGACGATGATCGTTTACTGGGAGGGCGCATGCGCGGTGCGTGGCCGTCAAGGCAATGAGCAGGCGGAGGGGCGCGCTTACGTGGAGCTTGTCGGCTATGACCGCTCGCACGAACAGCCGTCTCTGAGCGCGTTTCTGTTCGGTGAATCGCTGGACCGTCGTTGGCGCAGCATGTTCGGATGAGTCATGACAGAGAAGCTATCGGAGCGTTCAAGTACGAACACCGGCTGACCTATTAGCGGACAACCAAGGAGCGTGAGTGCCCTTTATACTTAGCATTTAGAGTTGGTATAAGGCTTGCAGTTGTGGGGCATGAGAGTTTTGCTATTCGTCATCGGTCGGCCCTGTCGCCGTGGCGGCTTACTTTTTTCGTGAGGGGTAGGAGGAGAAATCAAAATGGGACTGTTCGATAAAATGTTCGGCAGCGGCGCGGCTCAATCACAGCAGCAGCCGAATGCGGACCAGCGTTTCAACGAGTTGAAGTCGAAGTATCAATCCGTGCTCAATGCAGTGACGCAGGAGCAGGTGCAACTTCAGAACCTGCACGTTCAGGACAACAAGCTTTTCATCAGGGGCGTCGCGCCCTCGGAAGATGCGAAGAACAAGATTTGGGACCAGATTAAACTGGTGGACCAGAATTACGACAACGACCTGACCGCAGAAATCAACGTGGATGAGAGCCGCGCGCAGGCCAGGGGCATGGCGGCGGCGGCGGGCGGCGGCAGTGGCGGCGGGCAGACTTACACGGTCAAATCCGGCGACACTCTGTCCAAGATCAGCAAGCAGTTTTACGGGGATGCTCATGAGTACATGAAAATCTTCTACGCCAACCAGGACAAGTTGAGCGACCCGAACAACATTGACGTGGGCCAGGAATTGCACATCCCTGACGCCAACTCCTAAACGGTCATCTTCAAGGCGAGACTACAGAGTCTCTCTCCTCTCGCCCGGTCCAATAATCAAAAGCTTTGAAGCGGCTGCCCGCATCCGAAAGGATGACAGACAGCCGCTTCTTGCTTTTCAACGCGCCTTGCGTGGAGAATGTCCGCATGAGTTCACCACAACAGGACCAACCGGACCTCTCTCAAGAACTGTTCGAGCGCGCGCTGGAATTGATTCCCGGCGGCGTCAATTCTCCCGTGCGCGCCTTTCGCGGCGTCGGCGGCACACCACGCTTCATCAAGAGCGCGCAGGGCGCGTTGATGACGGACGTTGACGGGCGCACCTACATTGATTACGTAGGCTCTTGGGGGCCGATGATTCTGGGCCATGCGGATGCGCTGGTCCAGGAATCTTTGCGCGATGCGCTGGGGCGCGGCACGAGCTACGGCGCGCCCACCGAATTGGAAATCTTGATGGCGGAGGAAATCATAGACGCCGTCCCGTCCATAGAGATGGTGCGGATGGTCAATAGCGGAACAGAGGCGACGATGTCCGCCATACGCCTCGCGCGCGGCGTCACGAATCGCAACAAGCTAGTCAAATTCGAAGGCTGCTATCACGGGCACGGAGACAGCCTGCTCGTCAAAGCCGGTTCCGGCGTCGCCACTTTGGGCCTGCCAGATAGTCCGGGCGTTACCGCGTCAGTCGCGCAAAATACGCTGACCGTTCCCTTCAATGACGCGGCGTCGCTCGAAGCGATTTTCGACGAACACGGCGCGGACATCGCGGCGGTGATTATAGAACCCGTGGTCGGCAATATGGGCTGCGTCGCGCCGCGCGCGGGCTACCTGCAAAGCGTGCGCGAGATTGTGAGCAAGGTGGGCGCGCTTCTCATCTTCGATGAAGTGATGACCGGCTTCAGGCTCGCACGCGGTGGCGCGCAGGAACTTTACCAGGTGATGCCGGACATCACGACGCTCGGCAAGATTATCGGCGGCGGTCTTCCCGTCGGCGCGTATGGCGCGAGCCGCGAGATTATGCGGCACATCGCGCCCGCCGGTCCTATCTATCAAGCGGGCACGCTCTCCGGCAATCCGTTGGCGATGGCGGCAGGGCTGACGACGCTCAAGCGACTTCGTGATAAATCAATTTACGAAAAATTGGACCAGTCGGGCGAGCGTCTCTGCGCGGGCATGAAGGAGGCCGCGCGCGAGGCTGGCATCGAGACCGTCACGAATCGCGTCGGCTCTATGTGGACGGGTTTCTTCACTGGCGAGCCGGTCACGGACTGGACCACCGCCAGCCAGAGCGACCGCGCTCTGTACGGAAAATTTTTTCACGCCATGCTGGCTGAAGGCGTCTATCTCGCGCCCTCGCAATTTGAAGCTGGCTTCATCAGCACGGCGCACACGGACGAACTGATTGACAAGACCATCGAAGCCGCGCGCAAGGCATTTCGGGCGATACGTTAAAGCTCAGTCTCTTCTTACGATTTAATTGGACCAGTGACGGAGAGCGGCAAATCTATCGTGAAGCGGGCGCCTTTGCCTTCCGCGCTGTCGAATGAGATAGAGCCGCCGTGGCTTTCGACTATCTGTTTGACGATGGCGAGGCCCAGGCCCGTGCCGCGTTTCTTGGTCGTGAAGAAAGGCTCGAAGATGCGTCGGCGCGTCTCTTCGTCCATACCCGCGCCCTGGTCCTCTATCTGTATGCGCGCGAATCTCTGTTTGCCCAAACCGCCGCGATGACCGTTGCCGCCGCCGCCACCACCACCATCGTTCGCGCGCTCGATGGTCACGGCTTCGGTGGAAATCCTGAGCGGAGAATTCTCCGGGCTGGCATCCACCGCGTTAGCCAGCAGGTTGACGAAGACTTGCCTTAATTGGTCCACATCCCACTGCCCGCGCAGAGCCTCCTCGCTGAAATGCTTTTCCAACGGCGTGTGCTTCTCCTTGAGACGGTCGGAGATTAGCTCAAGGCTTTCCTGTAGCAGTTCGTCGAGGTCCGCTTCCGTTCGCACAAGCGGGCGTTGGCCCGTGAACTGCGTCACGTCAACCACCAGTTTGTTGAGATGATTAATGCCGCGCTCGACGAGGTCTATGGTGTTGAGCGAGTCCTGGTCCGTGACCGTATCGTGCAACATGGAGACGCCCAGACGTATGCTGCCGAGCGGGTTCTTGATTTCGTGTGCGACCTGCGCGGCGGCCTGGCCCACTGCCGCGAGCGCCTCCGTCCGGCGCATGGTCATTTCCGCTTCCGCAGCCTCGGTCACATCCACCATCGTGATAATCTGTCCCTGCCCGCCGTCAATTTCGAGGGGCGATGAATAGATATCGAAAGTCCTGTCCTGGCATTGGGGGTCGTCCGTATTACAGGACCAGCGACCGCGATATGTGGCCCGCTTCACGCGCGAAGCGGTGGCCGCTTCGAGCATTCTCATCGCATCTGGCGAGGCGAAATGGTCGTGGACGGACGCGCCGACGGCGGCTTGTGGAAAGATTTTCAGAAAGGCTTCGTTCGCGCTGCGTATGCGGTCATGCTGGTCTATGGCGGCGACCGCGCTGACCATGCCTTCGAGCATTTGCGTGCTGAACTCGCGTTCGCGTCGCGCGGCCAGAAGGCCCTTGCGCACTTGACGGAAACGCCTTTGGACTTCCCAGATGGTCCCGCTTGCTACCGCAACGCCCGCCAGAAAGACAATCCAGGTCCAGAGCTTAATCTGGCGCGTGGCCGCGTTCTGCAACTCCTGGCGACGCTCTAAAATCTCATCCTGTTCCTGGTCCTGTTCCTTGAGAAGATTGCCGATCTCCAAATCAAGGTCTCTATACTTGGCGAAGCCCTGAAGCGAGTAGGTTTTCAAATCTTCCGTGGATTGCGCGAACGCGACTATGTCATCGTGCAGCCTGCGCCACTTATCCATCTGCGAGTAAGGCGGTCTTTCGAGCAGAGGGAGCAGGTGGTCCAACTCCTCGCGCGCGTTGCGCAAGGGTTGGTCGAAGAGCGGCCTCACATCCGTCGTCGCGCCGGACTCGGCACGCGCGCGCGCACGCGCCTCGTTATTAAGCCGTGTCGTGGCAAGAAGTAATTTGAGAGTCAAACTCTGACGGATGGCGTTCTGTCGTTGCTGGTAGAGAATCTCCGTGCTGACTTCATTCAGCTTGCGCATGCTCAGGTAGCCTAGAAAGAGGACCAGGGCCAGCAGCAGCGTGAAGCCTATGATGAGCGGCGTCAACGTCGGCGCGAGCCTGTGCGTCGCAGGCTTCGCGCCGGGCTCACCACCTTTACGAGTTTTCTTCTCATCCGCGTCAACGCCCTGACTCACGCGACGATACACCACCTCGCCGTCCACGTCGTCGTCCCGTTCACGCACTGGTTTCTCTTCAGACATAAACTCTTTGACAGGTAACAGGCGACAGTTCAGAACAAGATTTCATCTTGCTACTCATCACCCGTCACTACTATTTCGCATCCATCCAGTTATCACCGATGCCGACCTCTACCGTGAGAGGCACATCAAGTTCGACCGCCGTCTCCATCTCCTGCTTGAGAAGTTGGGCCACGCGCTCGGCATCCTCCGCAGGCGCTTCGACCAGCAACTCATCGTGGACCTGCATCAACATTCGCGCCCGCAACCCCTCTCGCTGAATAGCATCCTCCACATGCAGCATAGCAATCTTGACGATGTCGCTGGCCGTTCCCTGGATAGGCATGTTGATGGCTTCGCGTTCGGCGCGGTTGCGTATGTTGCCGTTGCGGTCGTCAATGCCAGGGAGCGGGCGTATGCGACCGTAGATGGAGCGGACATAGCCGTGCTCGCGCGCCTTCTCCGGCACCTCTTCCATGAAGCGGCGGACCTCTTTATAGGTGTCGTAGTAATCGTCAATCACCTTGCGCGCCTCTTTGCGAGAGATGCCGACGCGTTGCGAGAGGCCGAAGGGTTCGATGGCGTAGGCGATGGCGAAGTTGACTATCTTGGCGAAGCGGCGCGCCTCCTTCAATTCTTCGCCAGTCTTGGCATTGAAGACGAGGCGCGCGGTGCGTTCGTGTATGTCGTCGCCCTTCTGGAAAGCGTCGAGCATGACGGGGTCGTGCGTGACGTGGGCGAGCAGGCGCAGTTCAAGTTGAGAGTAATCGGCGGCGATGAGTTTATAACCCTCTTCCGCGATGAAGGCGCGGCGAATGCGGCGTCCGAGTTCGGTGCGAATCGGAATGTTCTGCAAGTTCGGCTCGCTCGAAGAGAGGCGGCCCGTCGCCGTCACGGTCTGATTAAGCTGGCCGTGGATGCGCCCGTCCGGGCCAATCTGCGCGGGCAGCGCGTCCGTATAGACGGTCTTCAGCTTGTCGAGCTCACGATACTCTATGATGAGTCGCGGCAGTTCATAGCTCTGGGCCAACTCTTCGAGGACGGCCTTGCTGGTCGAGACGCGGCCCGTCGAAGTCTTGCGTCCAGAACTGATGTTGAGTTCTTCCAGAACATCGCCGACCTGCTTGGGCGAATTAATCTTAAACTCGCGGCCCGCGACCTTGTAAATCTTCTTCGTCAGCTTTTCCAATTCCTGGCCCAGATAACCGGAGAGGTCTTTGAGGACGGTGGTGTCCACGCGCAGGCCAGCGCGTTCCATGCGATAGAGCAGTGGCGCGAGCGGCAACTCTATCTCGTTGTAAATCATTTCCAGACCGCCTTCTAGAATCCGCCCGTGCAGGACATCCGCCGTTTGCGCCGTGAGGTCTGCGGCTTCCGCCGCGCGCCATTGAGGTTCGGTCCAGCCTTCGGGCGCATCGCCAGAGGGTTCAGCGTTGACGGCTTCGCGCGCGAGGTCTGCTAACTCGTACTTGCTGCGAATCGGGTCTAGCAAGTAGGCGGCGAGCAGGGTGTCATCGGTGACGCCCTCCGGCTCTATGCCGAGCGGGGTGAGCAGCGAGACGGCGCGCTTCAAATCATGCACGCTCTTTTCGAGCAGGCCGTTTGAGAGAACGTCTTTGAGTGGTCCAAGCGCAGCCTCCGCGCCGTCCTCAAAGTTTTCCAGGTCCACGAATACGGACGACCCTGCGGCGGTCGAGATGGCGATGCCCGTTGCTGGTCCGGCATCCTTCGCGGTGGCCTGTTGGCCCGCGCCCGGACGTGTCGAATCCGCGACCGCGAATCCCCAGTGCGGCGCATCCCAGAGCGCGCGCACGAGAGAATCGAGTTCGGCGCGCTTGCGTATGATGCGATAGCGACGGGCCGCGCCCGTGCTTCCACCGGCGGCGGCGACGGAGGTAGCGGCGTCGGAAAACTCGCGCGTCAGGTTTTGAAATTCGAGTTCGCGGAAAAGCTGGTAGGCGGCGGCGCGGTCGGGCGGACGAGAGCGGAGATTATCGAGGTCAAGGTGAACATTGACATCCGTGCGAATCGTCGCCAGGTCAAGCGACTGTCGTATCTGGTCCACGTTGTCGCGCAGCGATTCACGATACTTCTTATGCTTGACTTCCTCCCAGTGCGCGAGCGCGTTCTCGATAGACCCGAACTCTTTGACGAGTTGGACCGCTCCCTTCTCACCGATGCCGGGCGCGCCCGGAATATTATCCACGGCATCGCCCATTAATCCGAGCAGGTCAACAATCTGCGAGGGGGGCACGCCGAATTTATTTTCGACCCAGGCTTCGTCGCACCACTCGATAGGCGGGACTGGAACTTTGCGTTTGACGTTCTGCGAATTCTGTCGCATGCAGGTTATCCAGGGGTCGCGCACGAGTTGGCACATGTCCTTATCGTTGGAGACGATGACGGCCTGCAAGCCTGCGTCGGCGGCCTGTATGGCGAGCGTGCCGATAACATCGTCGGCCTCAAAGCCGGGCGCGTTCAGGATAGGAATGTTGTAAGCCTCGCAGACTCGTATGATGTACGGTATCTGCGACGAGAGGTCTTCGGGCATCTCCGCGCGGTGCGCCTTGTACTCCGTGTAGGTCTCATGCCGAAAGGTCTTCTCGCCGGACTCGAAGACGGCGGCGATGTAGTGCGGCTGCTCGTCCTGCAAGAGCTTGCGAAGCATGTTGGTGAAGACGAAGACGGCCTGCGTGACCTGCCCCTGCGAATTGGTCAGAGGGTCCATACGCCCGCCCATCGGCGCGAAATAGGCGCGGAAGATATGCGACATGGAGTCTATGAGAAAGACTCTCTCGGTCGGCGCGGCTGGCGTCCCTGAAGTTTTACGTGGCATTGTAACTTCGATGATAAGTAAAACCGCGACGAGTGTCAAAAAAGCCGTCATGAGTAAGGCCGTGATGGGCAATAGCTTTTCTCTCATCACTCAACACTGCCTGCGTGTGTGGCTTTCGCGCCGCATGAGTGTCGAGAGGACGTTGCTTTGACGCGACATCAATTTACTCAATGCTATGTGATTGGGCCATTTATTAACGGCACGATGATTGCCATGTATTATTGTGCGGATAATTGGTTTGGAGATTGCTCTTGGTTAATCAAACGACACTGGCCGCGCCGGTCGAGGCGAGCGGCATCGGGTTGCACACAGCCGTGCAGGTACACCTGCGCATCCATCCGGCCCCGCCGGATACCGGCTATGTCTTCAAGCGTTCGGACCTCGGCGGCTTTGAGATTCCGGCGAGCGTGGAGTCTGTGGCCCATTGCAGTTATGCGACGACGCTCATGCGAACGGGCGTCATGCTCTCGACCGTAGAGCATCTGCTCGCGGCCCTGCGCGGCGCGGGCGTGGACAACGCTTATATAGAAGTTGACAACCTGGAACTTCCTATCATGGACGGCAGCGCGGAAGTCTTCACCGAGATGATAGAGCGCGCCGGAATCCTGGACCAACCGCTCGCTCGCCGCGCTCTCAAAATCAAGCGCGTCGTCTCCATAGAGCAGGGCAACCGTCGCATCAGCGTAGAGCCTGCCGAAGCCTACGAGATAGATTGCATGATTGATTTCGCGCATCCGCTCATCGGCGTGCAAAAATATTTCTTCGCGTTGGCGGACGGAGCCTTCGGGCGGGAGATAGCGGCGGCGCGCACCTTCGGCTTCACGCACGAGATTGAAGCCCTCCGGCGCGACAACCTGATTCGCGGCGGCTCGCTCGACAACGCCATCGTGCTCACGCCCGAAGGGATGCTCAACGAGACGGGACTCCGCTTCAAAGACGAGTTTGTGCGTCATAAAATTCTGGACATCATAGGCGACCTGGCCCTGCTCGGCATGCCCTTGATGGGCCGCGTCAGGGCCGAGCGCAGCGGCCACATACTGCACGCCGCGTTGATGTCGAAACTCCTGCGCAGCGACCACGCATGGGAAATCGTGGACCTGCCCTTGAGAACAACAGCGAGCCTCGCCAACGCATTGTGAACCGCTCTTTCAGTCGCCTGGAATTAACACTCCGCCTGGGTTAGAATTGGTCCGTCCTTGCGTGAGACGTGTTTGCCCCTTTTCTTCTTTTCAAATTTTTACTCCTGTGCATTTAATGCCTCGCCAGATAATTTAGAATGAAACTTACTACTCTTAGATTGCTCCCCCTGCTGCTCATGCTGGGAATTGCCGCGACGCTCTCGCCGTCTTCTCGCGCGGGCGCGCAAGCGGGCAGGCTCGACACGACGCGTCCGGCAAAGTTAGAGGCTGCGCATGTCGAGGGCGAACTTCTCGTCAAGTTCGCTACTGGTCCAAATTCCGCCAGCGTGTCTCGCAACATCAACGCGAGAATCGGGGCGAGAGTTATCAAGAGTTTCCCACTCGCGGGCTGGCAGCACGTTCGCTTGCCTGACGGACTCGATATGAGCGAGGCCATCTCGCTCTACTTGAGCATGCCGGGCGTCGTCGCCGTTCAGCCCAACTACATCTACAGAGAGGCGGTCACGCCCGACGACACATACTTTCCTGACCAGTACGGCATGCAAAAAATCCAGGCTCCTGCCGCCTGGGACACCAACACCGGCAGCGATGCGGTCGTCGTCGCCGTGATTGATACGGGCGTCTTCTACCCGCACGACGACCTCAACGCCAACATGTGGCGCAACGCTGGCGAGTCGGGCCAGGACGTTAATGGCAACGATAAAGCGACCAACGGGATTGACGATGACGCGGACGGTTACGTTGACGATGTTTACGGGATTGATTCCTTCAATCATGATTCAAACCCGATTGACGATAGAGGGCACGGCACGCACTGCGCGGGCATCGTCGGCGCGCTCGGCAACAACGGCCAGGGCGTCGCGGGCGTCAACTGGAAAGTGCGCCTGATGGCTCTCAAGTTCATCAGCCAGCAGGGAGAGGGCACGACGGCTGGGGCGGTCGAGTGCTTCAACTATGTCGTGATGATGAAGGCGCGCGGCGTCAACGTCCGCGTCACGAATAATAGTTACGGCGGCGATGATGATTTCGCTCTCAAGGATGCGATGGACCTGGCGGGCGACGCGGGCATTCTCAACGTCTGCGCGGCTGGCAACGGCGCGGCCAACACGGATGTCAATCCTTTTTATCCGGCCAGCTTCAACTCGCCCAGCATCATCTCCGTCGCAGCTTCCGACAGTAACGACAATCAAGCGGGCTTTAGCAACTACGGATTGACGAGCGTTGATTTGGCCGCGCCCGGCGTGGGCATCTTCAGCACCGTCAGCGACGGCCCGATGTACACTTACCTATCGGGCACATCCATGTCCGCGCCGCACGTCGCGGGCGCGGCGGCTCTGCTCCTGGCCCAATATCCGAACATGTCTATGGCCTCGCTCAAAGCGACGCTCTTGAGCACGGTGGACGTGCTGCCGCAGTGGGCGGGCAAGGTAGCGACGGGCGGTCGTCTCAACGTCGCGCGCGCCCTCCAAAGCCCTACCAACTGCACCTTCTCGCTCTATCCCGCGAGCCAATCTTTCATCTCCGACGGCGGCAGCGGCAACCTCAACGTCACGTCGCCCGGCAGATGCGAGTGGAGCGTGAAAAGCAACGCCGCTTGGCTGACCATCAACTCTGGAAGCGGCGGGAGCGGCGACGGCGTCATAACTTACACGGTTGCCCCCAACACGACCGGCGCAACGCGCAACGGCACGTTAACGATAGCGGGCCTGTCATTCAACATCACACAGTTTGCGCCCGGCGTCGGCGCGCTCCCCAACGTCACGCTCACGAGTCCGGGCGATAATTCAACCTTCGTCGCCCCTGCCGACATCACGCTCAACGCCAACGCTTCCGACACTGACGGGACCATCGCGCGCGTTGACTTTTATGTGGGCAACGCTCTCATAGGCACGGACACGAGCAGCCCCTACAGCGCGCCCTGGAGCGTCAAGTCGCCGGGCACTTACGCGCTCACTTCAATCGCCACTGACAACGATGGACTGAGCAAGACTTCCAACATCGTGACGGTCACGCTCGTTCCGAGCGCGAGCATCAGTGGCCGCGTCGTTGACGGCAACAACGCGGGCGTCGCGCATGTCTCTATGCGGCTCGAT
>JAXDFO010000344.1:0-18056 GCA_034665545.1 Blastocatellia bacterium | reverse complement strand
TAAATCTTTTGGGCGCCTTGTTCGTCCAACTTGGATTTAGTGTCCTATACAACAAAACTCTCGAAGCCCAAGAAGGCCCAAGCAAGAATTTAGCAGCAGATAACGACCAATATAGCCTTGAAACAACACAAATCCTTACCTACAATTCTAGTCTCTATTGGGCCATCCCACTGATGTTTTTTGTTCTTTATGCACTTATTTTTGTAAGTCTCTCTGTATCTTACTTGGGTATTACTGATGTTACAGCAGTAACTCATTTCTTAAACATATTTGATTTGCTGGCTGGTTTGGCTAATGGCCTGGCTATGAGCTTATTGTTTGGAAGATATGTTTCCATTGAACAATCTATAGGTAATACGAGTCGGTTTAAGACTGTTTTTGAAAACATTTTCTATCCTTTCTCATCCATTACATATAAAGCACTAGTGTCTCTGGGCATCATCTTCATTTTGCCGATTTACGCCTTAGCTCAACCTCTTTTCGGGTCATTAAAGATTGATGCCTTCGGAGATGCAGAGAATTTTCAGACAATAGTTTATGGCATTTGCTTAATCGGAAAAATCTGCTTTTTCCATTTGACTTATATACTCATAAGCAAGCGGCTATTGCATCTATATCTTTATGGCTTAGCCTCAGAAGTTGGGAACTTCAGAGAACTGGAAAATTGTTTCGATCCGAAACCTCAAGTATAAGCACTTTAAAACAATCCAAGGGGTTGTGCATAGAGCGCGGGTCGTGGTTCAGTTTGAAATTAGAGTGCCGATAGATATTGGTCCAGAAATTCAAACTGAACCACTGCCCATCATGCAGATATAAATGGGGTGTCAAAAAACCCCTCTGGAAATGCAGGTGAACCCCCAATGATTTCGCGGTATTTTGTCGATCAAATCCAGATGTCAGAAAACTTCAGTTTATTGACGCCTATGGTATAGCAGACCCATAGGAGTATAGCTCATCCTCATCCAGTAGTGTCCTTGAAGGGAAGCAGGAAGGATTAATGAATGAAAACGCGCCAATATTGTTGACGCGTTTTCATTGGCTGATAAGATTCAAAGTCATTTCGTGTGAAGGGTCACTTGCTCAGCCCTCCTTCAACATTAAAGGCCGCATCATGTCGAGCTCCGCGATTAAGTTCACCCGACTTTGATGTTCGCTTTCACTGTTTATGAATGATGATGGCGACTGTCTGGTGTTCCGCTCCCTTCTTCGCCATCTCTCGACCAAGCGAGCGCTCCCTACCGGACTTAAACAACTCGCAACCATAGCTATTTCCGGCTGTCCAGACTTGTGAGAGGAAGTACTCATCATCGTAGCGATTGAAGACCAGCCTGGAATCCTCGTTGACGGCTCCGGCCTCAATGGACATCGTAAAGACAAACGCCCCGGCCCGTCCGTCTTTTCGCAAGAACTGCCACATATCATCGGTATTTTGCGTGGCGCGCCTGACAATGTATTCACCAGCCGGGAGCCTCTGACCTGCAACATTGAAGTCAAAGGGGATCTTTACGAAGATCGTTTTGACTGATTGCGCATGAGCAGATGCGACTGTTAACAGGAAGAGTAGGCTTATCGTGCTGATAGTTCTCAAAGCTTGTGTTCTCATAGTTATCTCCTTATGGTTCTGTGAGGCGGCAAGCATAGCTAAGCGGCCTCTGGGGGCGCTGAGATGGAATTGACGACAGCCACCTGCTTCGCCACCTCCATCCATCCGGGGCAACAGGAAGGTTGCCTCCACCTATGTATGCGGGAAACGCTCTCGGAACCTCTCAGGCCATCAAGATATTTTTTTGAAGATCAATTTTTGAGAACCCGCCGGGTGTAAGGGTGTATAATTCGCGGCCTCTGCGGTTAGTCAAGTTAGCTCGCTTGATAAAACTGCCCCTCCAACAGTTCGAGGTTGAGATGAAGCATCATGAATCCTCATCTATAAGGCTGACGCAATTGCTTCTGGATTGGAGTAACGGGAATCGGGCCGCGTTGGAGGAGTTGACGCCGCTGGTTCACGAGGAATTGCACCGCCTGGCTCACCACTACATGAGGCGGGAACGCGCAGACCATACATTGCAAACCACCGCTCTCGTGAATGAAGCTTTCTTACGGTTGATTGACCAACAACGCGTGCAGTGTCAGAACCGCACGGACTTCTTCGCCATCGCCGCACAATTGATGCGTCATATTCTGGTTGACCACGCTCGCAGCCGTCAGTACCTCAAGCGGGGCGGCGGCGCGCGGCGGGTTTCTCTTGATGAAGCTATGACCTTATGTCATGAGCGGACTGAAGATTTAATCGCGCTCAATGATGCGCTCGAACGCCTGGCGACTATTGACCCGAGGAAAAGTAAGGTCGTCGAGCTTCGTTTCTTTGGTGGGCTGAGCGTAGAGGAGACGGCCACCGTGCTGAAAATCTCAACCGTCACAGTAATGCGTGATTGGAGCATGGCTAAGGCTTGGCTTTACGACGCAATGACTAATGAAGCCTGAAGACCTGCAACAAATCGAACCTCTGTTTCAACGCGCCCTTGAGGTTGAACCCGGACAGCGTGCCGACTTCCTGAATCAAGCCTGTGCCGGTGATGAACCGTTGCGGAACAGAATCGAAGCTCTGCTCGTTGCGCACGCTCAGGCCGGAAGCTTCATGAAGGCCCCTGCTTTAGATGTCGCCGCCAAGATGCTGGCAGGCGATGAAAACACGTCATTGATAGGAAGGCGATTGGACCACCATGAAATTGTAGCTCTGCTTGGCGCGGGCGGGATGGGCGAAGTTTACCTCGCGCACCATACAAGGTTGGGGCGCAAGGTTGCGCTCAAACTGCTGCCCCCACTATTCACGAATGATGCCGAACGCTTGCGCCGCTTTCAACTTGAGGCCCGCGCAGCCTCAGCCTTGAACCATCCTAATATTCTTACCATCTATGAAATCGGAGAGGCAGACGGCAGGCACTTTATCGCCACCGAGTACATTGATGGATTAACGCTGCGCCAGCGCATGGAGCGGGCACAGATGCCGATGGGCGAAAAGCTAGATGTTGTCCTTCAAGTGGCTGGCGCGCTGGCCGTGGCGCATGCAGCCGGAATTATCCACCGCGACGTTAAGCCCGAGAACATCATGCTGCGCGGAGATGGTCTTGTTAAAGTACTCGACTTCGGACTCGCCAAGCTCATTGATAGAGAGGCGACCGCCGAGACGGAAGGGCCGACACGGGCGCTCGTCAACACAGAGCCGGACCAGAGAATGGGCACCGTCCAATACATGTCGCCAGAGCAGGTGAGAGGACTGGAGACTGACGGGCGCACGGATGTCTGGAGCTTAGGCGTCGTGCTTTACGAATTGCTGGCGGGGCGGAACCCTTTCGCAAGCGAAACGAGGAGCGATTGGATCGCTTCGATTTTGGAGCATCATCCCGCGCCGCTCTCGCACTACTGCGCAGACGCTCCAGAGGCGTTGCAGTTGATCGTGAAGAAGGCGCTGGCGAAGGAGAAGAAAGACAGGTATCAAACGGTCAGGGAAATGCTCGACGATGTGCGACGCCTAAAACAACGGCTAGAGGTTGAAGCGGAGTCGCCGCGCTCTGCGTCGGCGGCGGGCAATCAGGAAACGTTGCCGGGGGGCGATGAAGACCTATCGAATGCAGAGACTAAGCCGCTCATGGGAGACAGTGCCGAAGCACAGGCGACGGGAACTGCAACAAGGGGCAAGTCTTCGGCAAGTGTAGTCAAGCTCTATCGGAAAGGATTATTGATTGTTTTAGTTCTCCTCACAATTGCCGGAGTCAGTTTCGGCCTGTACAAAGCACTCTTTCAAATCCGCCGTCGCTCTCCATCGCCTCCTTTCCAGGCGATGAAGATCAACCGGCTCACCAGCACCGGCAAGACCAGCGAAGCGGCGATTTCGCCCGACGGTAAGTACGTCGTCTATGTCACGGGGGAAGCCGGGCAACAGAGCCTCTGGCTGAGGCATCTCCCCACCAGCAGCGATAAGGAGATCATCGCGCCCGCCAAGTTGGATTACAGGGGACTCATCTTTTCGCACGACGGCAACTACATCTACTTCGTCGGCTCAGGCAATGACAAAGCCGACGATGGTCTCTATAAAGTCACGGTGTTGGGCGGCGACATGCACAAGCTGAGCGCGAACGTCGGCAGCAGCGTCAGCAACATCACGATGGTCAAAAGCATTACGCTCTCGCCCGACGACAGCCAGGTGGCTTTTCCGCGCCGCATAGAGGGGAGCGGTGAGAGCGCCTTGATTGTGATGAAGACAGATGGCACGGGGGAGCGCAAACTGCTGACGCGTACGATGGCGGAAAGAGTCGGCGAGCCAAGCTGGTCGCCCGATGGCAAGACGATCGTCTGTTCCATTCTCAACATTCCTGCCGCCTTCATGTCCAGGCTCGTTGAAGTGAACGTCGAGGAGGGAAAAGAGCGACAGCTTTTATCTCAAAAGTGGTGGTATATCGGGCGCATCGCATGGCTGCGCGATGGCAGTGGCTTTGTGATGACGGCATCAGACCAGTCCGATGCCGCGACGCAAGTTTGGTTCGTCTCTTATCCGGACGGCAAGGCCATGCGCGTCACCAACGATTTGAACCAATACTATAGCGTGAGCCTGACGGCGGACTCATCAACGATGGTTGCAATGCAGGACAACCGACAATTGAAACTTTTGATTGCGCCGAATGGTGATGCCGGGCGAGCCGGACAGATCATCTCCGGGGACAATTTCATCTCTGATGTTTCATTGACGCCCGACAACCGAATCATCTATATCTCAAGGATAAGCGGCAGAAGTGCCATCTGGATCATGGATGCTGGTGGAAAGAATCGAAAGCAACTGGGCGGCGTTGACAGTGATAATTCCCTATCCATGACCCGCGATCTGCGCTACATAGTTTTTACCAGTTCCAGCACGGGGACATACAACATCTGGCGGATGGATGCCGATGGCGGCAACCTCAAGCAATTAACTGAGGATGGCGGCGTCATACCGTCTCTCACGCCCGACGACAAATGGGTCGTTTACTTTAAGCTAACAGCAACCGGCGGGCAGCTTCGCCGGGTCTCGATTGACGGCGGCGCTCCCGTGGCCTTGACGGGCGAGAACGTCAACGCTATTACGCCAATTGTTTCGCCCGACGGTAAATGGATTGCCTGTAGCTATTCTTCGTCGCAATACCGCTCGGCCACGCCCGCCGCAGCATTTCGCACGGCGGTCATTCCGTTTGAGGGCGGCGATCCGGTCAAGGTTTTTGATTTGCTGGGCGGGCCTGAGAACGACTTCGGCTGGACTGCGGACAGCCGCGCGCTGACCTACATCGTGACGCGCGGCGGCGTCTCTAACATCTGGAGCCAGCCCTTAGACGGCGGCCAGCCCAAACAGTTGACCGATTTCAAATCCGAGCAAATCTACTCTTTCGATTGGTCGCGCGACGGTAAACAACTTCTTGTCCTGCGTGGCACTTCGAGCAGCGATGCCGTCATCATCAGCGATTATAAGTGATTATTGGTGACAGGAATTTCCAAGCGAAATTATCCATATAGATCCCACAGGTCAACTCCAAAAGTCACCCCGCGATACTAGTACCTTGTCAGGTTAGTCATTTGATAAATGCTCTTGCTTAGATTGTCACTTTGGATAGATTAGGGCGGATTTTCGAGTAAACGTTCGCTCTCGTACAGACGGGCAGACGCGCGACAGGTATTCTAGCCAGAAACATCAGGAGCAAGGTCATGCGGGTTATCTTTCAAGGGTAATAATATATTTGACTCACCAGGCGATGAAGTTGTGCCCTGGATTGAATTGATGGAAGGAGCGCTAAGACCGCGCGGCCTTTCATGTCGTGAAGTGGGGTTGTTGCCGCTCAGCAAGCGTGCAAATTCCTTCTTCACTATCGAATAACATACGCATGAATTTGCGTCCGGCCCTTCGCGGTTAAGGATGGTGAGATGCCCCCGCCTGTAGCTAATCACGCCAGCTTTTTGAAGCGCATTGGCAGCTTCGCTAACACCAGCGCGGCGCGTGCCCAACATCATACTGATGAACGCCCTGCCGTATGGACGGGCGAACGCGTGATCTGGTCGGCCAACACTGTGACCACAACCTTCGGCTCAACCCACACGTCCGGTTTCATGCGCGAATCCACGCGCGCTGGCTTCTCATCAACCTGCACCTCATCGAGCAACTTACGCAGCCTCACCCAATTCTCAGCCCAGCGAACTGCCGAGGAATCGAGCGTAAACATTGCCGAGTAAAGATACTAAGTTCGGATCCCAAACTGGGCCCATCGTCCGGCGCGCTACGCCTGCCGACCTGCCGGGGATCGGTCGCCTCGGCGCGCTCCTCGTCGAGGAGCATTACGACTTCGACCCGCAACGCTTCCTCGCCGTAAGGCCAGGGACACCGGCGGGCTATGCGTCCTTCATGAACACGCAGCTTGAAGATCCGGACAAGGCCGTCATCGTCGCTGATGACAACGGGGACGTGGTCGGCTACGCGTATGCTGCCGTCGAGGGTTACGACTACATGGCGTTGCGCGGGCCTGCGGGAGTTCTGCATGACGTAATCGTTGACCCGGAGCATCGAGGCCGAGGCGTCGGGCGGCGGCTCCTCGACGCCTCGCTTGAGTTCTTCAGGTCGCGCGGCGTGCCCCGCGTGGTGCTGTCAACCGCCGAGCAGAACGAGGCGGCGCAACGGCTCTTTGCGAGCATGGGGTTCCGCCGGACGATGATCGAGATGACGTGCGAGCTAGACGACCCTTGCAATCTCCGCTAAACAAAATACTAAGCTCGGGCCAGGACGCGCATGAGATTAAACGCACTGTCAGGAAGTGGACCGGCATTCAACTCTCTCTTGGCATTGGTCCAACAAAAGTATTGGCGAAGGTCGCCAGCCCATTGCCAAGAGACATCCGGAGCATGGCGGAGTGGTCGCTCTTTCGGGAGCGGATCGGGACCGCTTGCCTGTCCGGGTTACTCGTTGATGTCCTGCTTGGTTTCAAGTCGCTTCAGCAACTCATTCAGATCGCTCTTCTGGTCAGCCGGAGCAGTTGCGAGCGCCAATCTGATCTCTTTTTTCGCCTCGTCGAACCTGCTTTGCGCGCTGTACATCCGGGCCAGCCCGTCATGCACGAACCATTGATCGGCATGTTTGTTTGCGTTCTCGCGGAAGATGGTAAATGCCTCTTCGTTGCGCCTGGCAGCCATCAACTCGCGGGCGAGTTGATGGACCTGGAGCGGCGTGCCAAGCTCCAGCGCTTTTTTCTGCGCCGCTGCTGCTTCGCCCTGGCGATGGAGCGCCGTCAAGACTTTAGCCTTCGTCATTTCGTTATCGAAGCGATCTTCATTCTCGATTGACTTGTCTGCATACGCCAACGCCTCATCAAGGTCGGTTTTTTCCGCCAGCAGGTAATTAGCCGCATCGTTCCAGCTTATCCACGTATAGCGTGCAAGCGTGCGAAACTGTTTCTTCAGGCTGGCTCGCACCATTTCGTGGACATCAACCGTGACCTTGAAAGGAATACCGATCTTCTCCCATTTCAGTTCAACCACCGTCGAATCCGGTTGTAGTTCGTCGAACTCGAAGGTCAGCGCGTTATGCATCTCCGCAGGTTCGGGCTTGACGTTGACGCGGAGCGCGTCTTCCGTCTGGTCGTAGGTGAAAGAGCCCCACGAGGTTGAGTTTCTCGAAAAAATAATCGTCCACTGATCGGCGTTCGGGATCATGTGCAGCCCGTAGGTTCCTTGGTCGAGCGGCTGGCCTTCGATGGCTACCGGATCGGTGAACGTAATCGTCGTGTTTGTATTCGCGCCGGTGCGCCATACCTTTCCGAAGGGAACCAGTCCGTCCCAAATCTTCCGATTATTGACGAGTGGTCGGGAATACTTGATCGTAATATTGGTGACTCCAATTCTTTGCGTGACCTCTGAGTATTGACTCCGAAGTGGCAGGTCAATCACAATTGATTGTGCCGGTGCCGCACCCGATGCGGCTGCCATCATCAGACAGAATAAGAATCCCTGCAAAGCTGTTTTATACATGATTAATTGTCTCCTCAATTCTTGTTTGATAGATTTTCCTTCAATGATCATTGCCAGCCTCCCTCAGCGTTGCGGAATTTCGCGCGCTTTTATCGGGTCTCTCTTTCACCCGTGTGTCCGTCGCTATCCAGTTCACTTCCCACGTCTTGCCTCCATCATCTGAGAATGCCTGTTCAAAACGGCAGGAATTGGGAGTGATGTCCGAGATCACAAATCGAACAAAGATAGCTCGCCCGTTTAATGTGTCCTGGTTATAAAACTCACCTCGCCCGTTTTTGAACTCACCGATGGTCGGCGCAGTCATGACGCCGCCGTTGATGTTGGCAAAATTGAGACTCCATTGGCGGGACTGGGGATTGTATAAACGCAAACTCAAGGCTTCGATATGACCTGATGATCCGGAAACATCGAGTTCCACCAGATTAGCGCGACCGTTCCAAACCTTTCGCACGACCGTGGTGCCGTCATATTCGACCCAGATGGTGGAGCCGGTTAAGGGATTCAAGAGTCGCCTGAGGTGAGTTTTCCAGATACCAATCTCGAAGTCGAAATCATCTTGCCCGACGCGCGCGCCACTGACCGACTGCGCCAACGCGCGCGGCGCACTCGTTTGTGAAAATGCGCCCTGCGGCTGACTCACACAGCCAAGGACGACTGCGAGCAGGCAGACCCTCATCAATCGGATCATCCTTATCTTCACTCCTCCCATTACGTTATCCGAGCTATGATTAGAGCGACTTAAATCTAGTCGTCTGCTGTCGCAAGCTTCTGGTCGGCGCGCTGTTGATTTGATATATAATAAAAAGTGGTCAGTTACAATATCCAATTTTGAGAGATATGATATGACCACTATGTGAAGTTAATTCCCGGCGGGTGAATCGCGGCGTGAGGTCGCGCACGAGCCGCCGACGCGCAAAGCAATCGGGTGCGCGGTCAACGGAGCAGTAGCAGGGGGCCGCGTCTGGCTAACCGGGGGTGGTGCCGTTAAGCTGGCAGAAGGCTCTCAGGTAAGGGTAAGAGCGAAACTTTATGAGCGTGTTCCTGGGCGTAGCACTAAGTCGCGCGCCCTCCTTGTGTGCAGCGCAGTGCGGCACGGCGACAGAGACTTCCGTGTAGGTCGTAACGCCCACCGTCGGGGCGGTGAGCGCGGAGGAGGCATTCTGCGTGCGGTATTTAATCTGCTCGCGTCTCGCTTCGGGCGCGCCGCACACGCAGCACCCCGGCGGGAAATTGAACTGATCGGGCAGGAGCGAACTGAACAGCGGCTCCTCTGCGACGCGCTCCGCGTCCGTCTGCCAGAGCAGTCCGTCCTTGCCTTCAACGTAATTATGGCAGGCATCACATAGGACGCCATCGTTTGCCTTGGTGCTCAGCCCTGCGAGCGGCGCAGAGCAGATGGGGCAGGTGCATGTGCCAGAGCCTCCGAAAGACATGTAGAGCAGGATGAGCCCGACGATGCCGGGAATCAGCGCGATGCCGACCGTGACCGGCCCCTCGGCAATCGTCATGAAGAGCAGAACGGAGAGTGCAAGCGCGACGAGAGCACCGATCAGATAACCGACGGTCGCGCCCCAGGAGCGCGTAACCTTAGTCGTTCTTTTTTCCATTGCCGACCTCAAAGTGATATTTCAGACGCCTTATTTTTTCGTTAAAGAGGCCGTTTCTCCGCCAACCACCATCTTCATTCGAGTATCACTTTCGAGTGTCGCGGTGGCAGACCCCCCTTCCACCATATTGATCGTGGCTTTATCATCTCCAGAGGTGGTGTAAGTTCCTACCGTCTTATTACTACTCAACTCTATGATTTTCCCGTCCTCTGTGAATCTGGACCCCTGATCGCTCTTCAGGTCGTCTTCAACCCACGTCCCGACAAAGCGTTTAGAAACGGTTGAGGACGTGCCGGACGACGAACTACTGTTCTTTCCCGGCGAGGAATTAACATTGGCATTCGCTGAAGAATCAGCCTTATGACAAGCCGTCGCCGTCAGTGCCAGTATCGCCAACGCGACGACGCGCAGCATTATCTTTCGGGCCATCATTTTGCAATCTCCTGTGTTTGTCATGTGCTCTTGAGATGTCAATTTCGTCTAGCACTTTGATAAGACGATCCGGGAAAAGTATTTCGTGGGCAGACCGATGCCGGTAAACTTACGGGCATCCGTAGATCTCCTCGCTCACGCTCGAACGATAAACTTCGGAGTTGTACGCGCCGCCGCCCGCGTAGTCTTGCTTGATGCGCGCCGAGATGACGCGGCAGTACGGGTGATCGTCGTTCGGGTCGCGCAGATAGACGCGCACGGTCTTGTAGCGATAGCTCGGCAGTATCCCGTCGTTGTCTTTCTGGATGTTCCACCCTGCGGTGTCGGTCCCGATGCGGATAATCTTGAGCGTCGAAGGGTTTTTGAAACTGCTCATCAGAAGTCTTTCGCCGACGGGATAGCGAAATTGAAAGCTCGCCGCCGAAGGTTTGTAACTCGGAAGTTTCCTGGCGGCGGTGGCCGCCAGAGCGTCCCACGCCGCGTTGAACTCGGCGCGCGAGGCGGGATTTTTCAGCCATTGTTGCGCCCACTCTTGGCGCGCGCGCGGCGACACGGCGCGCAGCAACGCCTCGCTCGAAGCACCGGCGCTGACGAGATATAGATATTCTCCGGGCGCATATCTTTCGGCTTCGCCCTGCGCTTTTTTGATGTCGGAGAGGAAAACGGCGAGACGAAAATCCGGCTTCTCATCTTCCACGCCCACCGCGCACTTCAGATACTCGGCGCGTTGCGCAACGATCTCGGCAACGATGGCGGGGTTGTTCATATAATCCAGAAACGTGTTAGGCGCGACGCCGCCGAGTTTGCTCTTCAAGAGACTTTCGAGTTCCGCCAACTTCGGCTGCTCTGCTTGCAGCGTTCGCTGTGCATCCTTCGCATCATCGAAATGGCGTGCCCCGAAAGCGTTGTATCCTTCGACAGTCACTTTATCTGAATCCAGATTGTGCTTTTTTCCGTAACACGGCAGATAAGGCGTAACGTGGCTTTTATAGTTGAACAAGATTTCTGTGAACGCACGATAGTCGAAATACGGATAAACGGAATTGACGCTGTACCACTGACCCTCGTTCGGCGAATTTAGTTTGGCGACTTTGTAGGCCGCGCCGGATTTAGAGACGATTCTGACCATCTCAACGTTTCTGAAATGGTCAACGGCAATCGCCTGGTCTCCCACATTCAGATTGGCATTGTAATCAGTCGGCGCATAGGGATTGGTTTGAACGTCCTCCTGCGTGATGGCGGCATTTCCGCTCGAAGCTCCGGCGTCGGCTTCATTCGATGCTGTTCGCTCCGATTGACTCGTACTCGGCTTGTTCGGACGTTTCGGTTTCGAGACGGTGATGCCGCCGATGCTGATTTGGGCTTGAATTTGGTGCGTCGCAGAAAGTAGAGCGGCGACGAGCAGACAAAAATTGATAACCGTTTGTTTCGTCAAATTCAAAGTGAACATGATGTTTACCTTTTATCGTGCCTGCGAAATTTTTGTGCGAGCCATTTGAGCAAGCAATGGCTTCAAAATTTATCGGTTCACTCTGATGAGACATTTCGGAAAAAACATTTCAGGTGGGCGAAGGGACAGTGCGAGTTGATTTCCAGGTCAAAAGGAGGGTGCGAGAATGAAAGGTCAAGCAAGCCACTCAACGCTGACCGTCTAGATTCGCCCACTCGCCGGATTGGATAAAGTTGGCCCAGTAAAATGGATGGAGTTGCGGATTGTGCCGCAGCATTTCGAGTTGCGCCTGGCGCAGGGCCGCGCCGCGTCCCAAGCCTTGTTTGAGGTTCCGGTAGTAGCTTGTCATCAAGTTCCGCGTCGAATAATCGCTGACGGGCCAGAGACTCATCACGAGCGATTCCGCACCGGCTAAGACGAAGGCCCGGCGCAGTCCATAGACGCCTTCGCCGTTGTGTACTTCGCCCAGTCCCGTGTCGCACGCGGAGAGGACGATCAACTTCGTGCCCCACAAGCTTAGCCCGGATGCTTCGAGCGCCGTCAGGATGCCTTCGCCGCGACTCGCGCCGGGCAAATTTGCGCCCGCCAACGCCAGCCCCGAACGCAACAAAGGATTTTCGCTCTCGACATTCGTCGCTGTGCCGCGCGTGGCTAACTGGGAATCGCTGGACGTGGCAGAGACCTGCGGGTCTTGCAAAAAGAAGCCGTGTGTGGCGATGTGCAGAACGCGCGGCGCAATCGCTTGCTTGAGCGCAGCCTTCGTCGCCTGCGAGCCGACCAACACTTGTGCTTCGGGGAAGAGCCGCTGAATCGCTTCTGCTTCCTGCGCGGTCCCGCCGAGCGGCGCGAAGTAAACCTCCGACAAGGAGCGCACGGCAGTCGTACTCCTGCGACGGGAGAGAGGCCGTCTCTCCCTTGCGGCGTCCTTTACCGATGGCCTATTTGCGCGTTCGCCGAATGAAGGATTCGCAACTACCAGAGGGTTCGTCGCCACTGTCCTGTCTCTGGCTGCACGCGCCTGCTGCATACGCAGAAGGTCGCGCCCGCTAGTCAGATAGGTGAACGAGTAGCGATCAATCAAATAATGTCCCTGCTTATCAACGAGCGCGGCGAACGGGAGCAGGTTCAACTCGCCGTCGGGCGAGACGAGTAGTTGCGTCGCATTGCCCGTCAAGGCGCGCAAGGGTTGCATTAACTTCTCGTCCAACGCACGCGCAAGCTCACGCGCATCGTGCCTCTGAGGATCGCCCAGTGCCCGGCGCAACGCATCAACCGCGCCGTCAATCGTCCGGGCCTCGCTCAACTCCTTCCATTGAACCTCGCCCTCATGACGCAGCACGTAGGCTGCGTAGTGAGGCTCGCCATAAGCCTTCCCATTGTCCGGCGCTTTCGGGTCGAACGGGCGATAAACGGCGAACTCGACGAGCGCAGTATCTTCGGGAATCAACGCTTGCACTGCCGCGAGCGTGACGGGCTGCGTGCGCTGGTAAAAGCCCGCGCTCCGGTCGCTAATCTCAACTTCGAGATTTTCTCTTTGCTCCTCCAGCCGTTTGGTCTGCTCCTGATACTCTGAGGGCGTCGCCTTCTGCGTTGGCCCATCAAGAATGAGTTTGGCGAGTTTCGCGGTGGCGTCGTTTAACCCGTCCAGAAGTTTCTGGTCGTCCGGACCAGAACGCTGGCGCAGTGCTGACAGGCTCGCAGACATGGCGTCCTGCACGCGTCCCTTACTTCGCAGGATGCTTAACATCGCAAGGTCACGCGCCGCCGGATCATGCGGCGCAAGCGAGATGTGCAGCGAGACGTTGCGCGACAGGCGTGAAGAGAGTTCTGTGAGCAAGGCGAGTTTCTCGCGCTCGGAGCCGATAGCGAGATTCAAGGCGACGTAGCGCTCCTCCAATTCGCTCGCCTGCGTTTGCAGCTTCGCCGCATCGGACCAACGCCCCTGTGCCTCTGCGCACCGTGCCAGTCCGAACAATGTGTCCTGCACAGCCGGATGGCTCATCGCCGCCTTTCGCTCGTGAACTGCGAGCGCGCGCTCGTACAATCTCTCGCCTTTCTCGTACTCGCCTGTGGTGCAGTAAGTATCCGCGAGGTCGTTGATGTATCCGGTGACGCTCGTGTGTTCTTGTCCGAGTCCCTTCTCGGCGAGACTGAGCGCGTGCTGAAACATCGCCTCCGCCTTCGCGTAATTTCCCGCGTCGTAGGCCACGCGCCCTAAATGCGTGTACGAGGCGGCGATGTGAAAGTTATCCGGCCCCAGAAGAGTCTCCCAGAGCGCGCGTGAGCGGTCGAAGCGCTTTTCGGCGTTCGGGTAATCGCCCCTTGCATAGTAAATGCTTCCGAGGTCGTTGAGCAGAGTGGCGACGACCGCGTTCTCCGTCTGCCCTATCTTCAAGAAGATGGCGAGCGACCTCTGATACATCTCTTCCGCCTTGAGTTCATCACCCAGTTCCCGATAAAAGCCTCCGAGGCTCATTAGCTCGCGCGCCACGCGCTGATGATTTGGCCCTAAAGCCTTCTCCATAATCCGCAGGGCGCGAAGTTTCAACGGCTCCGCGCTCGCGTAGTCGCCCGTGCTCTCGTAGGCGCTCGCCAGAGTGCCGAGCGTCTCGGCAACGAGCAGGTCGTCTGGCCCCAACACCCTTTCGCGTATCTCAAGCGCGCGTTGCAGCGGCACGCGTGCTTCCGCAAACTGTGCTTCGCCCCTGAGTCGCGCATACTCAAGGAAAAATTTTCGCGCCTGATGTAACGCGCGGTCGTTCTCAGTCGCCGCTCGCAGTTCCGCGAGACGGATTTCATATCTGCCCGTTGCTTTCGCCCGCGTGTAAACTTCGAGTCGCACATCGCCGGAGGTTTCCGCCACCCATCCCATGACCAGCACCTCTTGATCGTTTCCGAAGGGCACATACGGTTTAGTCTTCTCGCCACCCGGCGATTGCAGCAAGACGCCCACGTCCGTGCCCTGGGGCCGGATCTCCACTTTCAAATACTGTCCTTCCGAGACCGGAATCCGATAAACGTGCCTCTGCCCGCCGGAGAGTTCGCGCTCGATGAGCTTGCCTGACTCAAGTGTCGTGACTTCGAGTGTGTCCTGTGCCGCAACCCCGTTATGCGCGACGCAAACGCAGTGTATGCACAGCAAGAGTAAGAGCAGAGAAGAAGGGCACAGGCTCTTGTGGGACATGGAGCCTGGCCGCAGGCGACCGTTTGTTTGTTCAGACATTAGCTCTCCGTTGCGCTTTGGCGGGTTCTTTGTGGCCGTCGGAATGGTGGGCTATTATTTCACAACTCGGAAGGGATAATCATCAATTATTTCGCCTGCGTCGTTCGTTACGCGCAGCACGTAAACAATCTGCGGCTTGAGCAGGCCCGCGCGCAAATTGAGGCTGAGGGTTTTACCATCGGCAACCGCGCGCGCCTTGAGTGGGCTACTCCGCCAGAGAATTTGAGAGCCGGTCTCATCAAGTAAAGTTACACGATAGGTCGTAAACTCATTCGGCTCAAGTCGCAAACGCATGACGACGTGATCGGTCCTGGTCAGAATCGAGATGGTCTGTATCTGGCTCGCGCCGCGCATCTGCGGCGCGAGGATGAAGGAAGCGATACGGCTTGCGCCCGCGTTCGACGAAGACGACTTTTGAACGGCGGCGCGTTGCTGCTCGACGATGCGTTGCTGGTCGCGCTCCGCCTGTTCTTGCGCCAAACGTTCACGCTCAGCGCGCGTGCGTTCATCTGCGTGTTCATCTGCGCGTTCATCTGCAAGCTGCGCGGAACCGGCGCTTTGACTTGTCAACTCCTTTTGCCGTTCCTGTGTTTGTTGCCTCTGCGCATCGCGTCGCGCTTCGGTCTGCGCGCGTTGTTGACGCAACCGGGCGTTGTCAAAGATTAACCAACCACTGACGATGAGCAATGCCAACGCCGCGCAAGCCGCGCCCCATTGCCACGCCGGACGCGAAACGTTGAAGCCGCGCCAGGCGGAAAAGATGCCCCGGCCTTTTCGTCCCGGCTCAACTTCCGTCGCCGCTTCCATTCGCGCTTCAGTCGGAGTTTTCACCTGCGCTTTTGTCGCTTGCGCTGTCAATCTCTTCTCAGCCTGCGCCTGAAAGGCTTGCGCGAATGCCACTCTCTCGCGTCTCGTCGCAGAAGCCAGATAGTAAGTTTTGAATTGCGCGCACGCCGCTTCGTCCAACTCGTCCTGCACGTAGGCATCAATCAAATCATTCTCGACAGACTTTAACGCTTCCGCCACCCGGTCGTCGGTTACGCTCAATTCATCCAGCCGCTCGGACTCTGCTGCGGAGAGAGAGCCGAGCAGGTATTGTGTCAGTGTTTGAGCGTCGTCTAATTGTTTACTCATCTCGGATCACAAGCGAGACAAAAATTGGCCTCACATCTATAAGACAAGAGCGGGAAAGTGTTTCATCAAGACGCTCATGGCAAAGTGTTGCGTCCTGCCCCGGCACACTCTCGGACGCAGGCTTCGAGCTTATCGCGGATGCGACAGGCGCGAATGCTCAGCGCGTTCATCGTAATTCCCAACTCTTCAGCCATCACGCGCCGGTGCTCGATCTTCACGCGCGCCTTGCCGACGTAGTAGCGCGCGATGATCTCGCGGCTCACGGATTCCAACCTGTTCAGACACTGCTCAAGACAGTTCAACCGTTGCTCTTTTATCTTCTGTTCGTCATCCGCTTCGGACGCAACGAGAGCGTCGGCGTGTGGTTGCTGCCGCAAGTCATTCAACAGCGTGTCGTCTTTCTGCATCTCTCGCAGATGTTCCATGAAGACGAAGCGCGCGACGATGTAGCAGTATCTTGCCGGAGCGTCTCCTTCGATTGCGCCTCCTTCTTCTTCAAGTCTGCGCGCCACGCGATTGAAAGTTTCGTCCGCGAGTTCGTCGGGCGTCGGACAATTCTTGCGGTCGAAGTAGGCTGCCAGACGACGACGCATCTCCAGATATTTCTGCCCGTCGGAATTTGCGCCTTCGTCGAGCCAGGTGAGTAGCCGTTGAAAGGCGCGCGGATTCAGCGTCCAATCTTTCTTTCTTTTCGCCCTTCGTGCCGAAAGCTCATTCATGCTCTTCCAGAACCTCCGCGTCCGATGTGCCCTTGAAATAATAACTCGCCGCGCGCGTCTGCACGAAACGCGCTTTCGTAAGCTATTGAAAGGCTTGCGAGACGTGCCACGGGTGATTGTTACCGCTCAACTCGGAAGCTATCGTACAGGCAAGGCGGAACTCATCTCCGGTGTTGAGCATCACCAGGATAAAGGAGAGAACAACCGGGCGTAGAAATTACACCAGCCGACCAGATGTTGTTTCTTCATCTGGTGAACAAATGCCGCGCCGCGCGAGCAGGAAAGAATTGAGCAGCACCCAGGAAAGCAGGATGGCGGCGAAGATGATGATGAAGGTCCAGGAACCTCCGAAAGCCGCGACCTTATTGGCGAGCCGTTGTCCGAAGGTCAGCTTCTTCTCAAACTCCAGGTTGGTATCGTGGCTGATATGCAGGCGGTCGCTGAAATGCTGAACAACCCGATGTTCACCGTCAGGCAGGGCATCTATGTTGACCTTAAACCGCTTCATCGCAAACTCTCACAGTTGATTGTTCATAGTATTGATCCATCATTTTATTGAAAGTGTGTAACATGCGCCTTGATGTCGGGCGCGTAGGCGTGGCCGGAAAAAAACCGGAAGAGCCAAGCATTTTCTTGAGCAGGACACGGGTGTCCGCGTCGTCTTCGACACAGAGGACGCGATGGGTCGGCATAGGGAGAGCCTTTCTGATCTTGTGAGGCGGGTTCTTGAATGAGTTGTTGGGCTGCGACTCCGATTTAAAGAGATTCATGATTTACCGTTGCGAAACTCTCGAACAATATCAATCAGGGCATCTAATCTTTGATCTGTGTGCGCCTGTGACTCAGCTAGTTTGGTATGCGCTTCTGCGAGCTTTACCAGTGCCTCTTCTGTCTTGATTTGAGCATCAGCTAATGCAGCAATTTTAGCTTCAGAATTTGCTTGCGCCTCACCCAACTCTCATTGAATGGCGAAGTTAAGATATGGTGTCGGGCGGGGGCGTGGAGGAATGTTCATTCGACACCTCTTGCCACAGGTCAAATCTATTTGCTACCACTCTTCTTTCGCTTTGTGGACATTAGAGCGATTTTTGAACCTTTCCAGCCGTAGGTGTCGGTCCTCACATAACTGAAACAGCAATGAGCATCCTCTCCAACCCATTCGGGACGAGTGAAAAGTATCGCACGCCCTCGCAGGACTGCCACTGAATTTTCCTCACACTGAGACCAAATTTGTTTGGCAGAGCCGTTTTGATAAGCGAAAACATACGCCGCCAGATACCGATTTGAAGAGCCTGCGGTTTGACCGTTAATCACAACAAAAGCCTCTTCTTTTCCGTCCCCATCGAAATCAACGTATTTGACCGACCCTAAATCGGCATAGTTCATTTCATCGCCTTGTTCTTGATGTCCCTTGCTCAAGGCCAGTTTCTCACCACCATCGAAGGCAAGAAATTTAT
>JAXDFO010000343.1:0-8285 GCA_034665545.1 Blastocatellia bacterium | reverse complement strand
TCCGTGGCTATGTTGAAACGCTAATCCTATGTCGCAAAATCGAAGCTCCCCAAAAAAGATTGCGCGCATTATTCCGGTCCTCGTCATCGTCCTCGTGGCAGGCTTTCTCGTCTGGTGGTTCTTCGTTCGCCAGCCTCCCATTCCGCAAAACGTTATCGCCGTGAGCGGTCGTATAGAGGGCGACGATGCTGCGGTCGCCGCGAAGACCTCCGGGCGCATTCGTGAGATAACGGTGCGCGAGGGCGATCAGGTCAAGGCCGGACAAGTCCTCGCCGTCCTCGATGACGATCAGGCGCAGGCGCGCACGGAGCAGGCACAGTCCGCCGTCCAGCAAGCCGAAGCGCGTCTTCAGCATTCTCAACAACAGATAGCCGTCCTGCAAGCACAGCTTGAACAGAATCGCCTGAGCGTGGGCCAGGCACGTGTTGACGCGCAGGGACGCGTCAGCCAGGCCGCCGCGCAGGTCGCCGCCGCCGAAGCCCAACTTGCGCAGGCCCAGGCCGCCTATACACAGGCGCGTTACGATGAAGAGAAATTCACGCGGCTGGCGAAAGCCGGAGACGTGCCGGAGCGTACCAGCAAGCAGGCACAGACGACCGCGACGGCGCAGGCTGCCGTGGTCCAGGCCGCGCGCAAGCAGGTGGACGCTGCGCGCGGCGCACTGCAAGCGGCGCGCGCAAACCTCGCCAACCCTTCCATACGCGCCACGCAGGAGACCGCCACGCAGCAACAGATAATACAGGCCCAGTCAGATGTCGAAGGCGCGCGCGCAGATGCCGAACGCGCACGCGCGCAACTGCGCGAAGTCAACGCCAACCGCAGCGACTTGACCATCGTCGCGCCCTTCGATGGAACCGTCGCCACGCGATCCGCAGAACCCGGCGAAGTGGTCGCGCCCGGCACGCCCATCGTTACGCTCGTCAACCTGGGCCAGGTTTACTTGCGCGGCTTCGTCCCCGAAGGCGACATCGGTCGCGTCCGCGTGGGCCAAAGCGCACACGTCTACCTCGACTCGGACCCGAAGAAGCCCGTTGCTGCGACCGTCTCGCGCATAGACCCCGAAGCCTCCTTCACGCCGGAGAACACCTACTTTCGCAACGACCGCGTCAAGCAGGTCGTCGGCGTCAAACTGCAACTGACGAACCCGCAGGGCTACGCCAAGCCCGGCATGCCAGCCGACGGCGAGATTCTCGTCGAAGGCAACAATTGGCCCGCCTATACCGGAAGGCCATGAAGCCACCTGAGAGCACAACATCGCCTGACACCGCCATTACTGGTCCAGCGTCATCAATTACTGGTCCAGCAACATCACTTGCTGGTCCAGTAATATCGTCTGCTGGTCCAGTAAATAATTTAACTGGTCCGGACATCGCCATTCGCGTGCGCGGCCTGCGCAAGTCTTATGGAAAGATTGAGGCCGTCAAGGGCATTGACCTCGACGTGCGCGCGGGCGAAATCTTCGGCCTGATTGGACCGGATGGCGCGGGCAAGACCTCCACGTTTCAAATCCTGGGCGGCGTCATGCAGGCGAGCGCGGGCGAAGCCTTGATGCTGGGCCGCACGGCGCGCGACGCGCGCTCGACCGTCGGGTATCTGACACAAGCCTTCAGTCTCTACCAGGATTTGAGCGTCGCGGAAAATCTGCGCTACATGGGCGAACTGCGCCGCCTCTCCCGCGATGAGATTGAACGGCGCGGTCGCCACTATCTCGAACTCTTCGACATGGAACGCTTCACGGCACGTCTCGCAGGGAAACTCTCCGGCGGCATGAAGCAGAAACTCGCGCTCGCCTGCGCGCTCATCGCGGAGCCGAAAATCCTCCTGCTCGATGAGCCGACGACGGGCGTTGACCCTGTCTCGCGCCGCGAGTTCTGGGACGCGCTGGCGAATCTCTCCGCCGAAGGCATGACCATCGTCGTCGCCACGCCCTATCTAGATGAAGCGGAACGCTGCGCGCACGTCGCGCTGATGTTCGACGGCTTGATTCAACAGTCTGGCACGCCCGCCGAGTTACGCAAGAATCTCGGTCTCGAACGTCTCGAAGTACGCGCAGAGGATTTGGGACGCGCCGAAGATGTCTTGAACGAGACGGAAGGCGTCCGCGATGTGCAACGCTTCGGTGATCGTCTGGATGTGATGGTCAGTGATGCGACTCTCGGCGAGAAACAAACTCGCGCCGCGCTCTCACGCGCGGGCCTTTCGGTTGAAGAGATTAAGGCCGCGCCGCCGACCCTTGAGAATACTTTCGTCTCCATCCTGCGCGAACTCGGCGATGAAATCCACGCGGAGCCTTTTCCGGTCCAGCGACAATTTCGTGAACGGCCCTCCGGCGCAATCGCCATCGGCGCGCGCGATTTGAGAAAGACGTTCGGTGATTTTCATGCCGTCAAGGGCGTCAACATAGAGGTCAAGTACGGCGAGATTTATGGACTGCTCGGCGCGAACGGCGCGGGCAAGACCACTACCATCAAGATGCTCTGCGGCCTGCTTGAATCGTCTAGCGGGCAGACCGAACTGGCGGGCGAGACAGGCTCTCTGCGTTCAAGCGATGTGCGCCAGCGCATCGGCTACATGTCGCAAAAATTCTCGCTCTACGATGACCTGACCATCAACGAGAATCTGGATTTCTTCGCTGGCGTCTACCAGGTCTCGCGCCGGGAGCGCGAAGAGAAGAAGCGTTGGGTGCTCTCCTTCTCCGGCCTCGAAGGTCGCGGCGAGCAACTGACGGGCAGCCTGCCCGGCGGTTGGAAACAGCGCGTCGCGTTCGGCGCGGCTGTCATGCATGAGCCGTCAGTCCTCTTCTTGGACGAACCGACATCCGGCGTAGACCCGCTCGCGCGCCGCGCCTTCTGGAAGATGATTAACAACTTCGCTGATCGCGGCGTCGCTATCCTCGTCACGACGCATTACCTGGAAGAGGCCGAGCAATGCAATCGCCTCGGCCTCATGGTCGCTGGCGAACTCGTCGCGCAGGGCACGCCGACCGGCATCAAGCAGGAGCAGGGAGGACATCTCATAGAACTCCTCACGGACAACGCGCAACGCGCCGCCAACCTGCTCAAACAAGAGATGGACCGTTGGCGCGTCTCCATCTTCGGCGACCGCCTGCACGTCATCGTTGACGAAGATGTAGAGACCGGCATACGCCATCTGACCGGGCGATTAAGCAAGAATAGCATTCATGTCATCAAAGCCTACGAGGAAACCTACTCGCTCGAAGACGTGTTCATCAGCATCGTGGAGAAGATGAAAGAGAATTCAAAGGTCAAAGTTTAAGGCTTCAGGTTTCGAGTTGAAGGACTCGCACTTTTATGCGGCGAATCATCGCACAGGCGCGAAAGGAGTTGACGCAGACGATGCGTGATAGGCTCACGCTCGTGCTGGCGTTGGTCTTGCCGCTCATCCTGCTCGCGTTGTTTGGCGAGGCCATCTCCTTCAGCGTCACGGACCTGCCCGTCGTCGTGCAGGACATGGACGGCTCGCCGCTCTCGCGTCGTTACATTGATGCCTTTCGCGCTTCGCTCACGTTTCGCCTGGTGCCCCTCGCCATCAACGCGCAACCGGAAGACGCGCTCGACTCGAACATGGCGCGCGCCGCCATCATCATCCCGGAACACTTCGAGCGTGAACTTCAGCGCGGGCAGAACACGGAGGTCCAGATATTGATTGACGCGACCGACGCGAACACGGCCAACATCATGCGAGGCAACGCCGTCGCCGTGACGCAATCATTTCTGGCCCAGTTTCGCCCGTCCACTTTCAGCCCGGCCATCAAGGCCAACACGCGCCTCTGGTACAACCCCGGACGCAACTCTCAACAGTATATTGGACCAGGCGTGCTGGCCGTCGGGCTGGCCCTCTTTCCGCCACTGCTGGGCGCGCTCGCCATGTCGCGCGAGGGCGAGCAGAAGACGATCCTGCAAGTTTACGTCTCAAGCATTTCGGCGGGCGAATACTTGATGGGAAAGATACTCGCTTACTTTACGATTGCGCTGGCGGAGTGGGCCTTGTGTCTGGTTCTTTCGTTCATCCTCTTCGGGCTGCATTTCGCGGGAGACCCGACGCCCTTGCTGGTCGGGACCGTGGCCTATCTTTTCTGTAACGTCTGCTTCGGCGTGATGATCGGCGCGGCGATTGATAATCAGGCGGCGGCGATTCAAGCGGTCGCGCTCGGCGGCTTTCTGATGTCGTTTCTGCTCTCTGGTTTTATATTTCCGGTCCAGAATATTCCATCCGGCATTCGCTGGATTTCCAACGTCGTCCCGGCCCGTTATTACATAGAGATAGCGCGCGATGCGTTCGTGCGCGGCGGCGGTTGGCCCGCCGTGTGGCACGCGCCGCTCGCGCTGGCCGTGCTCGGCTCAATCTTTTTCTTTATCGGGTGGGCGCGCATGCGTCACATGCAGGTGGAAGCATGAGCGTCATCTTGGAAAAGATTTTCGGCAGGCGTCTATGGCCGCTCTTCGTCAAAGAGTTGCGGCAGATTAAGCGTAACCGTCGCCTCGTCGTCTCGCTCATTATCCCGCCGACGGTGCAACTCATCCTCTTCGGTTTCGCGCTCAACCCGGAAGTCAAAAATTTACGTCTCGGCGTCGTTGACGAGAGCCGCACGGGCGAGAGTCGAGAGCTTGTCTCGGCCTTTGTCGAGAGCCGCTCGTTTGAAGTGAAAGCGTATTACGCGTCGCCCGATGAACTGGGTCGCGCGCTCAGCGCGGGCAACCTGGATGCCGGACTCGTCGTGCCCGAAGACTTCGCGCGCCAACGCGAGCGGCATCAAACGGCGCAGGTCCAATTAATCGTTGACGCGGTCAACGCCAACACCGCGACCATTGCCGGAGGCTACGCCGCGCGTATCATCGCCGCCCTCAACCAGAAAATCGCGCGGGCCGCGCCGCCGCCCGCGCAGGTCCAGCAAACGTCTCCCGTCATAACTGAAACAGCCACCGCGTCGCCCGACGCAAACAGCGTCGCGCTCAACGTTGGTGGACCACAAATATCGCGCGCGAGCATCACTCCGCGCATCGCTCTGCTTTATAATCCGGGCCTGCAAAACGCCTGGTTCATCGTGACGGGCACGCTCGGCACGCTGCTCGTGCTCAACGGCTCCCTGGTCTCCGCAGCTTCTATGGTCAAGGAGAAGGAGGCGGGCACGGTCGAGCAATTGCTGATGACTCCGGCGGAGGCTTCGGAGATTATCACTGCGAAGATAGCGCCGCTCTTTCTACTGCTGGCGGCTGACGTGGGTTTGGCTTTGGGCGTCGGCTACGTGGTCTTCGGCATCCCCGTGCGCGGCAGCCTGTTGTTATTGTACTTCGCGGGTTCGCTGTGCGTGCTCGCCGGGATAGGCATCGGGACGTTTCTCGCCACCTTCGCCAAATCGCAGCAGCAGGCACAACTGATGGGCTTCTTCGTCAACCCGCCGGTAGCTTTACTGTCGGGCGTCACCACTCCGATTGAAGCTATGCCGCACTGGCTGCAACCATTCACTTACCTGAACCCCGTGCGCCACTTCGCGCTCATCTCGCGCGGCATCATGCTGAAGGGCGCGGGGCTGAACGTGCTCTATCCGAACATCCTCGCGCTGCTCTCTTTTGCGACCGTGCTGGTCGGAGTCAGCGCGTGGCGTTTTCGTAAACAACTAGGCTAAGCGCGAATCGTCGCGCGTGTGCGCCCATAGCAGGTCTCCCCTCTTTGGGCAGCACCGCACGACGAAGGCGGCGAGTTCGTGGGGCGAAACTCGCCGCCATTGAAAGGCAAGTCGGAAGTCGTGCTGGATGAATGATGAAAGAAAAACTATTCAACGGTCGAATAGCCTGTCTCTCATCCTTCATCCGGAACGACTTCCGACTTGGATTCGCAGGCCGTCCGTCGCGGCGATGGTCACACCGTCCCAGAGCTTGCGCGCTTCGCTTTCGATGTCTATCCCGTCCCACTCAGGATAGAGATGCGTGAGCATGACTTTTCGAGGCCCGGCGAGACGGGCGAGTTGCATGGCTTCGGAGAGTTCCAGATGTTTCTCCACGGGCTTGTCGCGCGGGAAGGAGCATTCCATCAAGAGAAGATGCGCGCCCCTTGCGAACGCGCAGAGTTCTTCCGCATAGCCAGTGTCCGAAGTGTAAACGATGGACGTGCCGCGCTCGTCCGTCAGGCGCAACGCAAGGCTCTCGTTCGTGTGCGGCGTCTTGAGTGTGCGAGCCTCAAGGTTCGGCAAAATCTGGAACGACGCGTCCGGCGAGACCTCGCGGAATTGGACCGGGAATTTTTGCTTGAAGAGTTTGAAGTGTCCGGCCTCGTCTAGATCGCGCAGGAGTTTTTCGAGGCCGTGGCCGCCGAAGATGTTGAGAGGCTTAATTCGCTCAGCAGCTTGCGCGGCGTGCTTGATGCCGAAGAGAAAGGGCGCGAGGCCGCCGATGTGGTCCAGGTGAAAATGGCTTATCCAGATGGCGTCTAAATTGGACCAGTCGAGTCCTTCCTGGGCCATGCGATGGACCGCCGCCGCGCTCGCATCCATGAGGAGCGACCCCGCTTCGGTTTGCAGCCAGTAGGCGGAGGCCGCGCGTTGCGGGTGCGGCACGGATGTGCCCGAACCGAGTACCGTCAGTTCCATCTTGTTCAAGCTCTCCCGTCTTTCGGAAAAGGCTAACAACTCGCGCGCGCGCGCGTCAAACCCGTTGGACTTGACCCGCGCGCCCCTGTTGCGTTAAACCTCAAAGCACATAAAATTTTCGAGACCATTTTGACGGAGCAAGATTCTATTGAGCACAACGGACACGGAGCTTGACGTGCTGGCCGTCTTCTCGCACCCGGACGATGCGGAGTTGACGGTGGCGGGCACGCTGCTCAAGTTAAAATCGCGCGGGTATCGCACGGGCGTGCTAGACATGACGCGCGGCGAGATGGGCACGCGCGGGACGCCCGACTTGCGCGCCGCAGAGGCTCTGGAAGCCGCGCGCATTCTTCAACTGGACCTGCGTCTTAACCTGGACCAGCCGGACGGCCACGTCTGGCTCACGGAAGAATCCAGACGCGCGATGGTTCGAGTCATACGCGCGCACAGGCCCAAAGTCATCTTCACCTCGCACTGGGAAGACCCGCACCCGGACCACGCCAACACGAGCCGCATCGTCCGCGAAGCCGCACGGCTCGCCAGCATGCGTCGCTATGATGAAGAGGCCGGGCAGGAGGCCGTGCGCGTCCCCCTCGTCACGTATGCGGTCTCTTCGAGGCTCGTCGCGCCGTCGTTCATCGTTGACGTTTCGGATTTCGCGGAAGAGAAGATGCGGGCCATCAGGGCGCACGCTTCGCAGTTCTACCGCGCGGGTTCGGAAGAGCCTGCGACGCGCATCAGCGATAAGAATTTTCTGGACCAGATAGAAGGACGCCTGCGCCATTACGGCTCGCTCATCGGCGTCGCGGCGGGAGAACCCTTCTATGTCCGAGAGGCTTTGAATGTTGACGACCCCATCGCGCTCTTGGCCCGGCCCATGAATATCTATTCGTAAATCATGGCGACAAAAAAATCTTCATCGAGACGAGTGAAGACGGGCTGCTGTGGTTTTCGCATGGCGCAGCGCGAGTATGTGCAGCAGTTTCCGGTCGTCGAGGTCCAGCAAACTTTTTACCAGCCGCCGCAGCTAACCACGCTCGAAAAATGGCGCGCGGATGCTCCCACCGATTTCGAGTTCACGCTCAAAGCCTGGCAACTCATCACGCACGAATCGCGCAGCCCGACTTACAGGCGGCTCAAGCGAGAGTTGAGCGAAGAGGAGCGCGAAGAGTGCGGGTCATTTCGCCCGACGACAATCGTCAAGGAAGCCTGGGAAGTGACGCGCGCCTGCGCCGACGCGCTCAAGGCGCGGCTCGTTCTCTTTCAATGCCCGGCCAGTTTTACGCCGACCTCACAGCACATCAAAGACCTTCGCCGCTTCTTCAACAGCATCGAACGAGACGGCTTGCAGTTTTTGTGGGAACCGCGCGGGCGTTGGCCCGAACAAACCGTGCGCGAACTGTGCGATGAACTAAAGTTGGCCCACGTCGTAGACCCCTTCGCGGCGCGCACGCTGACGCCGCAACTCTGCTACTTTCGCCTGCACGGTCGCAATGGCTTCCGCTATGTTTATGAGGATGACGAACTGGAAGAACTGCTCGGCATGTTGCCACGCACTTCCACCTCCTACGTCCTCTTCAACAACGTACGCATGGCCCAAGACGCCGCGCGCTTCAAAGCGATACTCGAAAGGCAGGAGCCAGAAGGCAGGAGTCAGAAGCCAGGAGCCAGGAGCCAG
>JAXDFO010000342.1:0-3271 GCA_034665545.1 Blastocatellia bacterium | reverse complement strand
CAAAGTCAAAGCCACTACGTCGGCCTACCCCTCCGTCGCATTTCATAGCATACGCCTCCTCAGCGAGTCAGGCAGAGGCGGCGAATCCCGGCAACAGCTTGATGAACTTCTCGCTAAGTACAAAGCGAGCCTGCCGCACTCCGCCTTGAATCTATTCCTGGTCCAGCGTTTGAAGCTCGCCTCCAACCTCTTTGAATTTCTAACCTACGCGCAACGCGTCCCGGCTGGCTTCAGTTTGGATGAAGATGGAAGAGAGCAGCAGGAGGAACCCGCGCAGAACGATGATTTGAAAGTCTTCTCGGACGGGCGCGCGCTGATCGAAGTTGATGCCGCAAAAATTCTCAATGAGAAGATGCCGCTCAGCGTGCTCAAGAATGCCGCGACCAGCAACGCGCTTCCCGAACACCTGCGCAGAGACCTCGCGCAGGCGACGTGGCTGAGGGCCGTCTTGCTGGACGATGAAGAGACCGCCAGAGACCTTGTGCCTTTGTTGAAGAGCCTGGTCCCGGCGATGGGGTCGCTCCTTGACGATTACATGACGGCGAAGACGAGCGATGCGCGGAAGTTCGCCGCTATCTATGCCTGGCTGAAATTTCCCGGCCTCGAACCGAAGGTGGATTCGGGCCTGGGCCGCATGCTCCTGCCGCTCAGCGAGCAGGACTCGTTCCGCGACAACTGGTGGTGTTTGGCCGCGAGCGATTCCGAACGCATGCAAGCAATCGAGAATAAAATCGAGACGGAAGGAAAGGGCGCGGCGAAGGCCTTCACGGCGATGAGCGCGGCGGACTCTCCGCTTTTCCTGGACCAGTCGCAGCGAGCGGCGGCGGCGAAGGAGCACGAGAGGCTCGCTAACTTCGGCGCGGCCCCGAATTACCTGTGCCGCCAGGTCATCGCGTGGGCGCAAAAGAATCCGAACGACCCGCGCTTGCCCGAAGCGCTGCACCTCGCCGTCAAATCAACACGCTACGGCTGCCCGGACAAAGACACTGGCGCGGCCTCCAAAGCCGCCTTTCAACTCCTGCACAAACGTTACCCCGCCAGCCCCTGGGCCAAAAAAACTCCATACTGGTACAAAGACAGTTGAGAGCAAGTCGAAAGTCGTTGGGATGAAGGATGAGAGGAGAGCTATTGAACGGTTGAATAGCTCTCCTCTCATCCTTCCGCCTTTCTACTTCGCAGTTGCTCTTGTAGAATGTTTCTTCACATCGAGAAAGGGCAAGGGGCATGACAGCAGAAGAGCATTCGTTTACCAATCATCTTATCAACGAGACCAGTCCTTATTTATTGCAGCACGCGCACAATCCCGTGGAGTGGTATCCGTGGGGCGCGGAGGCTCTGGAAAAGGCGCGCGCGGAAAATAAACCGATTCTACTGAGCATAGGATACTCGGCCTGTCACTGGTGTCATGTGATGGAACACGAGTCTTTTGAAAATGTAGAGATAGCTCGCTTGATGAACGAGAACTTCGTCAACATCAAGGTGGACCGCGAAGAGCGACCGGACCTGGACCAAATATACATGAACGCGGTCCAGATGATGACGGGGCACGGGGGTTGGCCCATGACCGTCTTCCTCACACCGGCGGGCGTGCCCTTTTACGGCGGGACATACTTCCCGCCCGCCGACCGCTACAACATGCCCGGCTTTCCCAGAGTCCTCATAGGCGTCTCGCAGGCTTACCAGGAACGCCCCGAAGACATCACGCAGACGGCCACGGCGATGCTCGCGGAGTTGCGGCGCATCAACCCTGCGAGCGAATCAGGCGAAGGTCTAACGACGCCCGCGCTCGACAACGCCTATCGCGGCATGGCCCGCAATTACGACGCGACGCATGGCGGATTCGGCGGCGCGCCGAAGTTTCCCGCGCCCATGAACCTGGAATTTCTGCTGCGTATACATCATCGCACGGGTGATAGCAAAGCTCTTGAGATGGTCTTGCAGACCGCACGCAAGATGGCGGAAGGCGGATTGTACGACCAACTCGGCGGCGGCTTTCATCGTTACTCGACAGATGCCACGTGGCTCGTCCCGCATTTTGAAAAGATGCTGTACGATAACGCGCTACTCTCGCGTCTGTACCTTCACGTTTACCAATTAACGGGCCAGGAATTTTATCGCCGCATCGCGGAGGAGACGCTCGATTACGTCTTGCGCGAGATGACGGACGAGCGCGGCGGCTTCTATTCGACGCAGGACGCGGACTCCGAAGGCCACGAGGGAAAGTTTTTCGTCTGGACGCCGGATGAAATCGCGTTGATTCTTGGACCAGAGGACGCCGCGCTCTTCAACGCTTACTATGACGTGACGAAAGAGGGCAATTTCGAGGGCAAGAATATCCTGCATGTCAGCCGCACGTTGGAGGATGTGGCGCGGGATGCGGGCGTCGAGGTCGAACGGCTGGCGACAGTGTTGAGAGATGGAAGGCGAAAGCTTTTTGAGGCGCGTGAGTTGCGGATTAAGCCTGGGCGCGATGAGAAGCAGTTGACGGCCTGGAACGGCCTCATGCTCACCGGCTTTGCCGAAGCGTCCGTTATTCTGGAACGCGAAGATTACGCGGAGGCCGCGAGGAAGAACGCGGGTTTCGTTCTGGACCAATTACGGCGCGATGGATTACTGCTGCGAACTTACAAGGACGGGCAGGCGAAGTTGAACGGCTATCTGGACGATTACGCGTTCTTCGTTGATGGCTTAATCGCGCTCTATGAAGCGACGGGCGAGTTGCGCTGGCTGGAGGAGGCCCGCGCGCTCGCGGACAAGATGACAGATGAATTCTGGGACGAGGAGGAGGGCGGCTTTTTCTATACGGGCAAGAGTCACGAAGAGTTAATCGTGCGCTCGAAAGACTATTTCGATAATGCCACGCCTTCGGGCAATAACGTCGCCGCAGATGTCCTGCTGCGCCTCGCCGTGCTCACGGGCAATGAAGATTACAGGCGCAGGGCCGTCACCATCTTTCGCCTTTTGAATGACTCCATCAAGCGTTATCCATCGGCGTTCGGACGCGCTCTGGCCGCGCTCGATTTTCATCTCTCTTCGCCCAAAGAGATAGTCATCATAGGCCCGCGCGAATCAACGGAGACTCATGCGCTCTTGCGCGAGGTCTGGAAAAGATACTTGCCTAACAAGGTGGTCGCGCAATCAATCGAAGCGGACGAGCGCGCGGCGGCCATCGTGCCGCTCCTGCGTGAGAGACGCATGATAGAGAATCGCCCGACCGCCTACGTCTGCGAAAACTATACCTGCCAGCAACCCGTCACAACCGCAGCCGAAC
>JAXDFO010000341.1:0-6775 GCA_034665545.1 Blastocatellia bacterium | reverse complement strand
ATGTCGTCGTCGTCAATTTTCTGAACCGGAAGAATGAGGCTGATGTCCGGGTTTTCCAATTACTCTCGGAGAAGTTTCGGCTGTTCGACGGCGTCTTCGGCGCTAGTGATGAAGTCTTAGGCGCGATTGAATCCGGCGTTGATTTTGAAAAAAGGATTGCGAACATATACCAGAACTGTCGGAGTCTGGGGCAGATTAAATTGGCGTTCGATGCGCTACAGCAGGAGCTTAACGAACAGATAACTGTCAGCCTCGATGAGACACGCAGAAAACTCCTTGAACACTTCGACGAGGAAGTCCATGAGCGTCTGCGTGTCAATATTGAGAAAACACGTGCTCAGATCGGACGATTCGAGCAGTGGCTCTGGAAACTGACCACGCACGAGTTAGAGGGATACGCTCGCTTTAATCCCCCGCAGTATTCATTTACGCTCGAATCACTGCCTGAAGGGATCACAGACAATCAACTGAAGCATGGCCGATACCGGCTCCTGACAAAGATAGCAGATGGCGAGCCCTTCATTCATTACCGCCCCGGTCATCCGTTGGCGGAGGGCTTGATCAGGCAAGCCAAATCAAGACTCCTGCCCGCGCGTGAGGTGGTCTTTCATTACCGAAACTACGAAGGGAAAATCAGCGTTATAGAAAATCTGCTGCACAAGAGCGGCTGGCTATCACTGACAAGGGTCGCAGTTGAAGCGCTTGATACAGAGGATCATTTGATCTTCTCCGCCCTAACTGATACAGGCAATATCCTGGACCAGGAAACCTGCGAGCGACTGTTCAATATCGGGGCCATCTCAGGGAGCGAAATTCAAATTCCTTCTGAGCGGCAAGAACAGTTATCTACCCTCACAGAAACCACCGTCAGTCGAATTCTGGGAGAGATCGGAGAGCGGAACAGTAAGTTCTTTGAACAAGAAATCGAGAAGATTGATAAGTGGGCAGAAGATCGCAAACAAGGCTTGGAGATAGAACTGAAAGAACTTGATGCAGAGATTAAGTCGCTCGTCAGAGAATCTCGAATGGCGTCCGACTTGCAGGTTAAAATAGAGCTACGCCGCAAGGCTAGTGATCTTGAGAAACAACGTAATAGGAAACGGCGTGAAATCTTTGATGCCCAAGATGAAATCGAAGGCAGTAAAGAAGCGCTACTCACAGAAGTGCAGGCCCGCCTTCAACAGAGGGTGACTCACGATCATCTTTTTACAATTAGATGGAGCGTGGCATGACAAAGACACCGGACGAGATCGTTGCCGAACGAATCGTCGCATCCTTGACAGAGCAAAAGCTGATTCCTGAGCACAGCTTGAAAGGATTAGCTGAGAAGCTCATTGCCGGTTCTCTCAAAGCGGAAGACTGGCGGTTATTTGTTGACCTCAACCAACGACCTGAAGGGGAGGCCGGAGATGGCGAAGAAAACGGCGAAGCGAATTGAGCGGCTCGTGTTGCGTGGCTTCAGAGGCGCAACTACAGAAGTGACGGTTGACTTTGATACTCACAAACCAATCGTCATGATCTTTGGTGAAAACGGGTCTGGCAAATCCACGCTTGTGGACGCTCTTGATTTCGTCTGCAACGAGGAGTTTGGCTCACTCAAGGATCGAAGCTCTACGAAGCCTCAGAAACATCTGGTCTCCCTCGGCTCCAGCCCTGGTGATCTAAGTGTATCCATAAACTACGACGGTAAGGATTGGAGGGCTTACCTCGCAAAGAATGGACCCCAAGCGGACGGTCCTGTTGGCCGACCGATGGCTCACATTCTGCGCCGGAGTAGTGTGCTGAGGCTGATCGAAGCGCAACCCAACAAGAGGTATGAGGCGATTCAAGATTTCATTGCCCTCCCGCAGATCGAGAAAGTAGAGAAAGCGCTTCGTGATGCCATCAAAGACGTTGAGCGGCAGCGTGAGAATGCGTTGCTGGCGAGACAGCAGGCCGAAGAACTATTACAAGGTTTGTGGGAAGAAGAAGGTCGGCAAGGCCGCGATCACATGAACTGGGCGCAGAGGAAAGCCGACTCCGATTCCGCTTACTTGAAGGATCTTGTGAGTTCCGTCAATTCCATCCTTTTAGCCCTGAACGAAGCCATCAATGCCCGAACGCAACTCCTCGGCGCAGTGGCAGCGCACGATCATGACCTGGAACAGCAACTGTTAGCAGAGGAAGCACTGACCGCTTCGGAAAATCTGGAAGGGCAAGACAGTCGAACGATCATCGAGTTACTGCGAGAGGCAAGGAATTTCCTGTCGAAACATCCTGATGCGACTGAATGCCCCTTGTGTGATCAAACAGTTGAAGCCACGGCATTGGGAGACCGGATTGAGTCGCGGCTTTCGGCCATGAGTCACATCCTGGAGTTGAAAGATAAGGTTGAGGCGGCGCGGAACAAAACTAACACGGCCTCCGCCTTTCTTTCCCACCGTCGAAAGGAATTCGTGACGAGCGTGCAGAAACTCGCGCCTCTTCTGGAGGAAAGCCCTGCCGACGATGTCGCCGCGATAGACATTGATTGGGCGAAATATTCTAACCTCATAGATAATACGCTGATCAATGCCACGGCAGATACCGGCTCGCTAGAGGTAATCCAAGAAGCGCTTGACCTCCTGAGTGCGGTTGAAAGGTATCGGGAAGAGTGGGGCGAATATCTGGTCGAGAACCGCCGGACGCTGGAACAGCTTAATGCCATTCGTATCAATTTTAATGCCGTCAATGAAAGGCGGAAACAGGCGGAGGAGTTGGACCGGCAGGCCAATGGCTTAATAGAGATATTAAAAGTGGTTGAAGGCCAGCGAAAGGGGTACGTTGAAGATACTCTGAAGACGATTTCCGATTCTGTTGAAACTCTCTACGAGAAGCTGCATCCGGGAGAAGGAATCGGCAAAGTGCGGCTGTTTTTGAAACCGAATGTGCCGAGGTCAATGGAGATAGGCAGCACATTTCAAGGCGTAGACGAATTGCCGCCCGGAGCTTACTACAGCGAGTCGCATCTGGACACTTTAGGCGTGGCGATATTCCTGGCTTTGGCGAAGCATTACAACAATCCAGATGCGGTCGTAGTGCTCGATGATGTCATCACTTCGGTTGACGATGTTCACATGGAACGATTTATACACATGCTCCACGAGGAGGGCGATCAATTCAATCAGATCATCTTGACCACACACTATCGTGCGTGGCGCGACCGGTATAAATACGCGCGCGGGCCAGAGGCCGCAGTCCATATGATCGAGTTGCTATCCTGGTCGCACCCGAAAGGCGTCAGGCACACCAGGACGAAGTTGGTGATTGATGACTTGCGCCACTGGGTACAGGTTGAGCCGTTGGAGCGTCAAGTCGTCGCCTCGAAGTGCGGACTGTTGCTTGAAAGCCTGCTCGACTACATCGCGCTCCGGTATCGTTGTAAATTGCCGCGCCAGCCAGAGCCTAACTACACGCTCGGTGACTTCACCAATGCGATGGATAAGAAGTTGATAAAAGCGTTGAAGGTCGAGAAGCTGAAAAACAATACGGAGGAGGGTGAAAGGATACTCGAATCCTTGATCGGCAATTCTCCGCGCGCTGGCGAGCTTGATGGTCCGCACGTGCGAATTGAGGCGACCGCCCTGCAATCGCCGATGGAGGACATCTCCAAGCTGGCATGGATACGCAACCAAGTTGGCTGTCACTTTAATCTGTCGGGGATGAGCGTCTCGGATAGTGATGTGTTTAAGCTCGCTCATAAGACCATCGAACTGACGGAGGCGCTGGTGTGCGACGCTTGTGGCGAGTTGCCGCAATCCGATAAATCCGGCCTCTACTGGAACTGCCGTTGCAAGCGCACCAGACTTTACCCTTTGAACCAACCTGCTTAATTGTTAGGCGGATAGTTAATGAGTAAAAGAACCAAACTCGAACTGACGTGGATTGGCAAGGAGAAGCGCCCGCGCCTTGAGCCACGCCTTCTGCTCGAAGATGCGGCGCTCTCTTACCACGCTGTGCATCGCGTGACGGATAACGACCTGTTTGACAACCGGCTGATTTACGGCGACAACCTGCTCGCGCTCAAGGCTCTGGAACAGGAGTTCGCTGATAAGATTAAATGCATCTACATTGACCCGCCGTACAACACGGGAGCCGCCTATACACATTACGATGATGGAATAGAGCACTCACTTTGGCTTTCGCTCATGCGAGATAGATTAGAAATGCTCAGGCGTTTGCTATCAGAAGATGGCTCTTTATGGATTTCCATTGATGCTGATGAAAGCCATTATCTGAAAGTTTTATGCGATGAGATATTTGGGCGGGCTAACTTTGTTGACGAAGTCGTGTGGCAGAGAGCTTATTCACCTATAAATTTGAAAAAGACTTTATCAAGAAGCCACGATAACATTCTAGTATATGCAAAAAGCGTGCAGAGCTTATATTTCGGTAAGTTGCCGAGAAGCGAAGAAGCAAACAACAGATACTCTAATCCTGACAATGATCCTCGCGGCGCTTGGAAAGCCGGTGATCTTTCAGTCGGGCCAATTGTCCAAGATAAAGTTTATGAAATTACTTTGCCAAGCGGCAGAAAAGTTGTTCCACCCTCCGGGTATTGCTGGCGCTTATCGAAGGCTCGATTGCAAGAATATATTGAAGATACTCGCATTTGGTTTGGCCCGAATGGCAATAGCGTCCCGGCTATAAAAAGGTTTCTCTCTGAGGTCAAAGAAGGCATTACTCCTATGACGCTATGGCTGCGCGGTGAGGTCGGAGATAATCAAGAGGCAAAACGAGAGAGCAAAGCATTCAATGATGCGGACGTGTTTGAAACCCCCAAACCCGAACGGTTAATGCAACGCATAATCCAGCTTGCCACACAGCCTGGAGACATTGTTCTAGATTCTTTTGCAGGTTCAGGCACAACTGGCGCAGTCGCGCATAAGCTGGGGCGTCGCTGGATTATGATTGAATTGGGTGAGCACATTCATACGCATATTATCCCTCGCATTAAAAAAGTTGTTGACGGCATAGACGAAGGCGGCATCAGCCATGCGGTCGAATGGAAAGGCGGCGGCGGCTTTCGTTACTTTCATCTCGCGCCCTCGCTGCTCGAAAAAGACGGGTGGGGCAACTGGGTCGTCAACAAGCAGTACAACGCTGCCATGCTCGCCGAAAGTCTGTGCAAGCACGAAGGCTTCACCTACGCGCCCTCCGACACCGTTTACTGGCAGCACGGCCATTCCACCGAGCGCGACTTCATCTACGTCACCACGCAGACCCTGAACCGCGACCAACTCGCCGCCATCGCGGAAGCGGTCGGCGACGAGCGCACGCTGCTTATCTGCTGCGGCGCGTTCCGGGCCAACGCCGCAGACTTCCCGAATCTCACGCTCAAGAAAATACCCAACGCCGTGCTCAATCGCTGCGAGTGGGGACGCGATGATTACAGTCTCCAGATCGCCAGCCTCCCGGCAGCCGAACCCACGCCGGACGGAGACGGCGAAGCCCCGCCGCCCACCACTGCGAGGCGAACCAGACGCGCCGAAACGCCCCTCTTCGAGCAAGGCGGGGAGTCATGAACCGTCACGTCAACTCAATCAGCGGACGCCTCTCCCTGCGCCCGCCGCAACGCGAATCGCTGGAAATCCTCGCCCGCGTCGCAGACATTCTCCCCCTCGCAAAAGAGCGCGACACGCAGGCGGCGTTAGAGATCATCCGTTCCGAGTTCGGGAGCGTCACGGACTTCGAGCGCGACTTTCCCTCGCTCTGCTTCGCACTGGCAACCGGCGTCGGCAAGACACGCTTGATGGGCGCGTTCGTCGCCTACCTGCATCTCGCAAAGCGCATCCGCCACTTTTTCGTCCTCGCGCCCAACCTGACGATCTACAACAAGCTCATCGCGGACTTTACGCCCAACCACCCGAAGTACGTCCTTCAAGGCATAGCCGAGTTCGCTACCAACCCGCCCGAAGTCATCACAGGCGACAACTACGAGTCCGGGCGCGGCGTCCGCGAAGCAGACCTCTTCGGCGAAACTGGCATCCACATCAACATCTTCAACATCTCCAAGATCAACTCCGAAGTGCGCGGCGGCAACGCTCCGCGCATCAAGCGCCTGTCCGAGTATATCGGCCAGAGCTACTTTGACTACCTCGCCGGGCTTACCGACCTTGTGCTGCTGATGGACGAGTCGCACCGCTACCGCGCCAGCGCGGGCGTCCGCGCCATTAACGAACTCAAACCCGTCATCGGACTGGAACTGACTGCCACACCGCAGATCGAAACGGCGCGCGGCCCGGTCCCCTTCAAGAACATCATCTACAGCTACCCGTTGCCAAAGGCTCTGGAAGACGGCTTCGTCAAAGAACCCGTCGTCGCCACGCGCGAAAACTTCGACGCCGGAAACTATACCGCCGAACAATTGGAACGCCTTAAGCTCGAAGATGGCGTGCGGATTCACGAAAGCACAAAGGTTGAGCTTGAAGTCTACGCGCGGCAGAATGAACGCCCCTTAGTCAAGCCCTTCATGCTCGTCGTGGCGCAGGACACAGACCATGCGAATAGTCTCGTCGCTACAATCAGCGATGATGCCTTCTTCGAGGGGCGTTACAAAGACCGCGTTATCACCGTCCACTCTAACCAACGCGGCGAAGAGAAGGATGAGACGGTCGAGAAGTTACTCTCGGTCGAAAACCCGCAGGAGCCGACGGAGATTGTCGTCCACGTCAACATGCTCAAAGAGGGTTGGGACGTGACCAACCTCTACACCATCGTCCCCCTGCGCGCCGCCAACTCGCGCACGCTCGTCGAG
>JAXDFO010000340.1:0-25103 GCA_034665545.1 Blastocatellia bacterium | reverse complement strand
GATTGATTCGAGCAGGTCGAGCAGGCTTGAAGGGATAGTTCTCATATGAGTCAAGAATTCTATCCTGGCTTCGAGCGGTGGGACGAAACTGTTGGTCGCGGTGATGAGCGGGCGCGCATGGTCCGCCGCGCGCAGCACGTAAAGATAGTTGCCAGTTGGCCCACCGGCGGGCAGTTCCACAATCCCGCCGCGCATCTCCGTGGCTTTGAGCCGCAGGGTGAGTTGGTCCGGGTCCGCCTCTCCCTTCAAGACCTTCAGGGGCGCGACCCTTTGTTCAAAGAGAATGGCGAGCGCGAGGATCGTATAAACTATCGCGCGCAACTTGCCGCGCGCATGCGGACGCCTGCGCGACAACGCTGCGGCCATGCGCTGCGCTCCCAACCCTGCCAGCAACGCGAGGCCCAGATAATAGATCATGGCCCAACGCGCGGGCACGCGCATGCTCCGAAACAGTGGCACGAATTCAAAGAGCGCGCGGTGAAAATAGAAGTTCATTCCGAGCGCGCCCATGAATCCTATAATGGTCCAGAGCGCGCCGTTGATGAGCATCCATGACGACGCCTTCATTTGAAAAGGCTCGATGATGCGTCGCTCTTTTTCCGCTCGCGCGCTTGAGCGCGTCAGGTAAGTCGCAAGGCAGCGCGAGATGATGATAAACGCGCACACGATGAAAGCATTGGTCGGAGTCCTCGCCTTGAAGAGCCGGACGCCGAAAAGCGTGGGCGCGAAGACGCCGTAAGCAAAGGCCAGCAATGCTGTCATCAACGACAGCAGGGCGATCAGGTCCAGCAATATGAGAGACGCTCTCTTTAACTGACTCGCTGGAAGCGTCGAGAAATAAGCGCGTGCGAGTCGTCGTGCCGGTATCATAAACAGGAGAGCCAACAGCGCAAACAGGACCGGCAGGAAACCCGGAAAGAGCATCGTCTCTGAATTGCCAGGAGTCCCCGGCAGCATTCCCGCCCACAGCTTATTCTGGTCGCCCACCACCAGAAAATTTACGGGGCGCGCGGAATACATCGTCGTTTCCTGCGCGTGACGCGCGAAGCCGTGCGTCCTTGAAACTCTATAATAGGGCCATAAAAAGGCGAGCAGAAAAAGCGAGGCGAGCGCGAGCGACAACCCGCCGCGCAGCCAGAAAGCCTTGTCCCGCGCGCATCTATACTGGACCAGCAAAACGATGCCGGAGAGGCCCAACGGAATGAGCGTTAAAATAAACCAGGTGATGCAGGTCAACGCGTTCATGAGAAACGCGCAGCCGAGCCAGCCCGCGCGCTTCCAGCTTCGCTCCCGCGCAAAGAGCACGAGCGATTCCAGGACCAGTGGAATCCAGACGGCGAACATGTAATGCAGGTGCGGCAGCTTGAAAAATCTATACGGGACGAAGGCGAAGGCTAGACCCGCGACCCACGCGACGCCGTTGGAATTCGACAGCGTGCGCGCCAGCCGGAACGCGCCGTAACCGGATAACGCGAAGCCCGCGAGCGTGGCTATACTGTAGACCGTCAGAGGTCGCAGGCCGAGCGCGAAGAGAGGGAAGAAGAGCAGCGAGATGCCGTAATCATTCTCGCCGAAGGCGAGCGTATCCTGGTAAGGGAAAAAGATATTCGCGTTGAAGAGTTGGAGCGGGTGATGGAGCGTCTGATGGTAGTCCCACCAGAGCGTCCAGGCGAGTATGTACGGGTCGCCTTTATCCGGCACGGCGTCGCGTATGTGGAGTATCCAGGGCCAGGTCATGATGAGCGTGAGAGAGACGAAGGCCAGGATGATAAGCAACTCACGCTTCAAAGGGCGCTTGAGCCTGGCGAGTGGAATTAGTCTCATCATGATTAATCTAGCATGAGATTGACGAAAGCCTCCCGCACGGTCCGTTCAACTTCAGCGCGAGGTGCTATAATCTGTCCACAGGTCGCGGTTGAGAAGTAAGCATCCGGCGGCCATTTACAGGTGAAGGGAAATACAATATGGCAGACACCACGCGCTTTACAGTCATCTGCCCTTGCTGCGAATCAACGTTGACCATTGACGCGCAGACAGGGGCCATCATCTCGCACGAAGAGAAGGCCAAGACGGTCGCCTCCTTCGATGAAATGCTCAAGGGTCTGGACAAGCAGAAGCAGCAACGCGAACAGATTTTCGCACAGGAATTAGGCTCGCTGAAAGACCGCGAACGCCTTCTCGAAGAGAAGTTCAAAGAGGCCATGAAGCGCGCGGAAAAGGATAAAGACAAGCCCTATCGCAATCCCCTGGACGTGGACTGACGAAAGTTATCTACAAGCCGTGCAACAATGTTTCGCCGGGTACGCATCCAAGCGCGCACAAGAGGGGCGGCCCGTGCCCGCTTCAAGGGGAACTGCCCGCGCGAGTTATCTTTCAAATCTTTGGAGCATCAAAACATGCGTCGCCTTAAACTGGTCCTGTTAATTCTCTTGACGACCGCGCTCGTCTGCGGAACGCTTTCGCCCTCGTCGCGGCTCGCCAACGCGCAAACGAAAATGCCTCGTCTCAACTATAAAGAACGCACGCTCGCCAACGGTCTCAGGGTGCTCAGTGTGGAGGACCACGCCAGCCCGACCGTCGCTATCGAAATGTGGTATCACGTCGGCTCGAAGGACGACCCGGAAGGCCGCAGCGGCTTCGCGCACCTCTTCGAGCATCTCATGTTCAAGAGCACGAAGAACATGAAATCCGAAATGATGGATCGTCTGACCGAGGATGTCGGCGGCATGAACAACGCCTTCACCGCAGACGACGTGACCGTCTATTACGAGGTCGTGCCCTCGAACTATCTGGAAACTCTCATCTGGGCCGAGGCGGATCGCCTCTCGACGCTCACGGTTGATGATGCCAACTTCAAATCGGAGCGCGCGGTCGTCGAAGAGGAATTTCGCCAGCGCGTGCTCGCGCCCTCTTACGGCAAGTTCGGTTACTTCATAGAGAAGGATTCGTTCTCCAAGCATCCGTACAGGCGTCCCGGCATCGGCAGCATAGAAGAACTCGAAGCCGCCTCGCTCGAAGACGTGCGCGCCTTTCACGCGACCTACTATCGCCCTGACAATGTCACGCTCGTCGTCGCAGGAGATTTCAACCAGCAGCAGTTCGACGCCTGGGTTGATAAATATTTCGGGCGCATCCCGAAACCGAATACGCCGCTCCCGCGCGTCAACGTCGTCGAGCCGCAACGCACAGCCGAGCGACGCTATACGGAGTATGGCGCGAACGTTCCGCTCCCGGCCATCGCCATCACGTACCTGTCGCCGCCCGTCGCCAGCCAGGACGCGGTCGCGCTCCGCGTCGCAGAGGCCATTCTTTCCGCAGGCGAATCGTCGCGCCTTCATCACGCCCTGGTCTACGAGCAGCAGATAGCGCAGGATGCTGAGGCCAGCGCGGACCTGCGCGAAGACCCCGGCCTCTTCATCCTTCAAGCCGTCCTCGCCAGCGACAAAAAGCCTGAGGACGTGGAGAAGGCCATGCTCGTCGAGCTCAAGAAGATGCAGGCGCAACCCGTCAGCGCAGCTGAACTCGACAAGGCCAAGAATCAACTCGTCACCAACCAGTTGCGCGAACGCGAGACGAGCCAGGGCAAGGCTGATGCCCTCGGCAATGCGGCGGTCCTCCTCGGCGACCCTCATCGCGTCAACACGGACATCGAGCGATTGCAAGCCGTCACCGCCGCAGACGTGCAGCGCGTCATGCAAAAGTATTTCACAGACACGAACCGCGTCGTCCTCTACTACCTGCCGGAGTCCGCGAAGTCAGGCCAGCAAACATCATCGCGCACAGAGGCGGGACAAGTGACAACGGGCCAGCGCGCAGGCCGTTAGACGAGGAGAAGAGAACCATGAACTTTTTCAAATCATTCAACCGCGCGCAACTCATGTTCGCCGCGCTCTCGGCATTGATACTCATGACCACACCCTTCGATTGCATGGCCCAGCAAGAGACGCCTCCGCCGCCAGCCGCGCCGCGCTCCGCCAATCTTCCCAAGCCCGTCGAGCGGACGCTCAAGAACGGCCTGCGCGTCATCGTCATAGAACGAACCGTCGAGCAGGGCGGCATGCCGCTCGTCTCCGCGCAGATGCTCATCAAGAACGGCGGCGAGGTTGACCCCGCGCCGCTTCCCGGCCTCACCAGCATGACCGCATCCCTGCTCACGCAAGGGACGCAGACGCGCAGCGCGACGCAGATTGCCGAAGCCATAGAAGCGCTCGGCGGCTCGCTCAATTCCGGCGCGGCCTGGGATGCTTCCAGCGTGACCCTCGATGTCATGTCCTCGAAGCTCAATCCTGCGATGGAGATTATGGCCGACGTGGTGCGCAATCCCGCTTTCAAAGACGAGGAGATAGAACGCGAGCGGCAGCAGACGCTGGACCAATTACTCGTCGCCCTCAAACAGCCGGGCTCGCTCGCGCGCATGGTCGCTTCGCGCGTCGTCTTCGGCGCATCGCCCTACGGCCACCCGCTACAGGGCACGCCCGACGCTATCCAACGCATCAAGCGAGATGACATAGCCAGGCTCCACGCTTCATATTACAGGCCCGATAATTCCGTGCTCATCATCGGCGGCGACATCAAGGCCGAAGCCGCCTTCAGTCTCGCCGATAAAAACTTCGGCGCGTGGACCAAACCGTCTACAACTCTTCCAACGACGGGCGGTTCCGCGACCGCCGTGGCGTCCAAGAGTTCTCCCCGCATTCTCGTGATTGATAAGCCGGACGCGGGCCAGGCCGCCGTCTACCTGGTGCGACAGGGACTCCGTCGCGCCGACCCGGAATACTTTCGCGGCATCGTCACGAACGCCGTGCTCAACGGTTATTCAGGGCGGCTCAACCAGGAGATTCGCATCAAGCGCGGGTTGAGCTATGGCGCGAGCAGCGCGCTGGACGTGCGCCGTGATGTGGGCCCATTTCTCGCCGGAGCGCAGACCAAGAATGTTTCAGGAGCCGAAGTCGCCTCGCTCCTCATGGGCGAACTGACGCGCCTCTCAACCGAAGCCGTCCCGGATGCGGAACTGACCCCGCGCAAAGCCGTTCTCATAGGCACGTTCGGGCGCAACCTTGAGACCACCAGGGGACTCGTCGCGCAGATAGGCTCGCTCGCGCTCTACGGCTTGAACCTCAACGAAATTAATAACTACATCAATAACGTGCAGGGCGTGAAGGCCACCGACATACAGCGATTCGCGGGCGCGCACCTCGCCGCGAAAGAGTCTTCCATCGTTATCGTCGGCAACGCCAAAGAGTTTCTGGACAACCTGCGCAAGCAGTTCCCCAACGTCGAAGTGATACGCGAAGCCGACCTGGACCTCAACTCCGCCACGCTCCGCAAGGCATCCGGCGGAGGCGAATAAAGGCCACCAGGAAAGCGTTGAGATGAAGGATGAGAGAAAAGCTATTCAATGTTGAATAGCTCGTCTCTCATCTTTCATCCTTCCTACTTCCGACTTGCTCTTGAGGGATATTTTTTATGATTAACATGACACATCGTCTCGCACGCGTCGCGTTCATGGCCTTATCTCTCTCTCTGTTGATTGCGTGGGGGAGCGTCCTTGCCTGCGCGCAATCTGATGAGGGCGAAGATGAGGCCAAGGCCAGCGCGGTTGATACGAGCGCGGTCGCGCGTAAGCTCACAAACCCGGACCCGTTGGAACGCCAGCGCGCGGCTGAGGAACTCGCGCGCCTGGCCGCCGTGGACCAATTAAAGCTGGTCGAGGGCTATCGCCTGCAAGAGAAGAATCCGCGCGTGCGTCTCGCGCTCGATTGGGCCTTGTACCGGATGGGCAAAACCGGCACGCTCTTTAACATCGTGCGCGACCTCGATTCTTCCAGACGCAACCAGTCGGACGCTTACCTGGCCCAACTCGATAACCCCGAGCCGCTCTACATTTTTCTGGACCAGGTGAATAGCAAAACTCTCGTCCGCCTGCTCGAAGTCCTGGCCCGTCTCGGCGACGCCGAAACGCTGGACCATTTAAAACTCTACCAGGACCACTACGACCCGCAGGTGGCCGACGCCGCGAAGTTCGCCCAACGCGAAATCAACATCCGGCTCACGCACACGCCGCCAGACGCCGCCACGCGCCCGCGCCAAACCGGCACACAACCGGAAACTTCTCCCTGACCCTTCGCCCAACTCGACACGTTTTCCGCTTTGCGCGCTTTGCGTTTACACTGGCGTTCATGCATCCGAACCTGCGTTCATTCCTGGACCTGCTGCGGCGCGAGCGCGATCTAGTCACCATTGAAACGGAAGTTGACCCGCACCTCGAACTGGCGGAAGTGCATCGTCGCGTCATCGCGCGCGGCGGCCCGTGCCTCCTCTTCAATCGCGTCAAGGGCAGCCGCTATCCGGTCGTCACCAACCTCTTCGGCACGCCGCGCCGCATCGAGCGCGCCTTTGGCCCAAAGCCCGAAGCCCTCGTCCGCGAAGCCGTCAAGATAGCAAAAGCCCTCCTGCCGCCGAAGCCAGCAGAACTCTGGCAGCATCGCTCGCTCGCTTTAGAGGCTCTCAAACTCGGCACGCGAAACGTTCGTCGTGGGCCCATCACAGAATTAGTGGACCAGCCCGCGCGGCTTGACGAACTGCCCATCCTCACGACCTGGCAGGAAGATGGTGGACCATTTATCACGCTCCCGCTCGTCTACACGGAGCATCCGGCGAGCGGCAAACACAATCTAGGGATGTACCGCATCCAGCGTTACGACGCGCAGACGACGGGCCTTCACTGGCAGATACACAAGGGCGGCGGCTTTCACTATCACGAAGCCGAACGCATGGGCCAACCCTTGCCCGTCACGATTTTTCTGGGTGGACCACCGGCCCTCATCCTGGCGGCCATCGCGCCCCTGCCCGAAGACGTGCCCGAACTGGTCCTCGCCTCCTTGCTCGCGGGCGAGAAGATTAAGATGACGAAGAACCCGCTCTCGACACATCCGCACAGGCTCGTCGCGGAAGCGGAGTTCGCGCTCGTGGGCCGCGTGCCCCCGCGCGAGCGCAGGCCGGAAGGACCATTCGGCGACCACTACGGCTACTATTCTTTACAGCATGATTACCCGGTCTTTCATGTTGAGGCGGTCTGTCATCGCCGCGATGCCATCTATCCCGCGACGGTCGTCGGCAAGCCGCGACAGGAGGATTTCTACATAGGCGATTATTTGCAACAACTGCTCTCGCCGCTTTTCCCGCTCGTCATGCCGAGCGTGCGCGACCTCTGGACCTATGGCGAGACGGGCTTTCACTCGCTCTGCGCGGCGGTGGTCCGCGAACGCTATGGACGCGAGGCGCTCGTCTCGGCCTTTCGTATACTTGGAGAAGGCCAACTCTCCTTGACCAAGTTTCTCATCCTCACGGATACGCCGCAGGACTTGCGCGACTTCAAAAGCCTCTTCGAGCACGTCCTCGCGCGCGTCAACTGGGAGAGCGACCTCTTCATCATCTCCAACGTCTCGATGGACACGCTCGACTATACGAGCGGCGTGGTCAACGAAGGCAGTAAAGCCATCATGCTCGGACTTGGAGAAGCCGTGCGCGAACTGCCCCGCGAATTTCAAGGCAGCCTGCCCAACGGCGTCTCCCGCGCCGAAGTCTTCTGCGCTGGCTGCCTCGTGGTCCAGGGCCGACCTTACGCGGAAGATGAAGAACAGGCCGCGCGGCTGGCCCAGGCGCAACCCTTCGCCAACTGGCCTCTCATCATCCTGCACGACGATGCGAGCGTCGCACATTCCGTCGCCGATTTTCTCTGGTCCACCTGGACGCGCTTCGAGCCTGCCGCAGATATTTATGCGGCGGAAACGGTTGTCCGTAGACATCACCTCTCCTATCGCGCGCCCGTCTTGATTGACGCGCGAAAGAAGCCGGACCTCCCGGATGAACTCATCGTCCGCCAGGATATTTCGGAACTGGTTGACCGTCGCTGGCGTGAATATTTCCCGCAGAGTTCAGACTGGGAATCATGATGACAACCTCGAAGCGAAAAATAATAGGCGTCATCGCCGCCGCGCTCTTGCTGTGCCTCATATTTCTGGCCCTCTGGTCTTTCTGCATAGAGCCGAACCGTCTCATCGTCAGAGAGGAAACGCTCACGTTGCCCGGTTGGCCCAACGAACTCAGTGATACTCGCATCACGGTCATCTCGGATGTGCACGCGGGCTCGCCTTTCATCAACGCGGAAAAGCTGCGCGAAGTCGTCAAGAAGGTTAATGAGACCAACCCCGACTTCATCATCATCGCGGGTGATTTCGTGATACAGGACGTGCTCGGCGGGCATTTCATGGAGCCGGAAGCTATCGCTGGCGAGTTGAAGGAACTGCACGCGCGTTATGGAGTCTACGCGGTGCTCGGCAATCACGATTGGTGGTACGACGGCGAGCGCGTGCGGCGAGCCTTGCAGGGCGCGGGCATACATGTGCTTGAGAATGAGGTGGCGCGCGTTCAAAAGGACGGGCACACGTTCTGGCTCGCAGGGCTGGCGGATTTCTGGACCAGGCCGCAAAGAATCGAAGGGACGCTTCATCAGATTCCAGATGCCGGTCCAATTATCGCCGTGACTCACAACCCGGACATCTTTCCAAAAATTCCCGCGCGCGTCTCGCTCACCATCGCCGGGCACACGCACGGAGGGCAGGTCAACTTACCGCTCATCGGGCGTCCCAAAGTCCCGTCTCTCTTCGGCCAGCGTTACGCCGCCGGGCATGTGGAAGAGAACGGACGCCACCTCTTCGTCACGACCGGCATCGGGACTAGCATGATTCCCGTGCGCTTCGGCGTCCCGCCGGAGATAGTCGTCCTCACATTAAAATCGGAAACTTAGGTTGACGAAGGCCGTAGGCTTTAGTTAAACGGGAAGCTTAATCGTGAAGATGGCCCCGCCCTGCGGAGCATTGGAGGCCGTGAGCGTGCCGCCGTGGTCCGTCAGGACGCGATGAGCGAGGGCCAGCCCGACGCCGTGCCCTTTGGACTTGGTGGTGAAGAAGGGAATGAAGATACGTTGGAGGTCCGTCGGCGGGATGCCCTCGCCCGTATCTCGAATCTGAATACTGGTCCAATCCTGCCCCGCCTCATCCCTTTTCAATAGCATGCCCTTGATGAAAATCCGCCGCTCGCCGCGCTCATGGTCTATCGCCTCTGCGGCATTGCGCAGGAGATTGAGCACGGCCTGGCGCAGCATGAGTTCGTCCGCGCGCGCGTTCGGAAACTCGCCTTCGATGGAGAGGGAGACGTTGTGCTCCGCGAAAAAGGCTCGCAATTCGGAGGCGCATTCCTGGACCAGTTCATGGAGCGAGACTTCGTTGAGGTCCAGTGGTTGCGGGCGCGCGAAGTTGAGAAAGGCCGTCACCATCTCGGACAAATTGCGCACTTCCTGAAGCAAGGCAGAGGCCGCCGCGCCTTCGCCTTCACTCTTCTGTTGACTCTGCAAAAGCTGCGCGTAGCCGTGCAGCGTGGCGAGCGCGTTCTTGAATTCGTGGGCCAACCCGGCGGACATCTCTCCCAGGTTTTCCAGGTTCTTTTTGAGCGCGACCTGCTCGCGCAGTTGCGTCACTTCGGTGATGTCCGTGAGGAGACAGAGCGCGCCGCGAGCGGGACGCGAGGGCGATGGGTCTATCGGCGCGATGGTCGCGCCGAGCCTGCGCGTGCGGCCATCCTCACCCGTCGCCGAGACCTCTTCACGACGGTAGACCTCTCCCGTCTGAAGACATTTCTGGACCATTTGGGCGAGGTCGGGCGCGTTGCGAAAGATGACGGCAGGTTGTTGGCCCAGGGCTTCGCCGTCCGTCTCTATGAGGGCTTTGGCGGGAGCGTTGACGACCGTGGTGTGGCCGCTCGCGTCGAAGGCGACGAGGCCGGAAGGGACGCTGGCGACGATGCGCTCGCTGAACTGCTCTGCGGAGGCGGCGCGTTCGCTGGCCTGCGCGCTCAACTGCTCAAGCTCGCGTTGCTGGTCCTGTAATTGGGCGACGATGGTTTGAAAAGTTTGCAGGACGAACTCGGCCTCGTTGCGCGCCTTGCCGGGTTGGGCCGCGACGGGCGCGCGCTCGGCCTCGTTGACCAGTTGGTAATAAGGTCTGAGCATCCAACGGAGAAGCAGGATGCCGGAAAGCAGTATGCAGACGAAGGTGAGGATGAAGATTGAGAGCAGGATGGGCGCGCGCGCGTTGGGCGCGGCGGGCGCGAGCAGCGTGAATGCGAGGACGCCTAAGAGGGCGAAGAGAAACGTGCCGCCGAAGAACGCGAGGGCCAACTGAATCCGACTTCTGTAACGAGAGAACATCAATCGCTCATCTAATATCCGTACTGTCCTGCATACCAGTAGACTATCTTTGCGCCGACGAGCAGGGCCATGATGGCGGCGATGCCCAGGAAGATGCCGAAGGGCATCGGTATCTGCAAATCCAGTTCGTGCCGGATGATTAATTTAAAGAGCTTGCTGATGGAGCCGACCTCCTTGTAGGTCATCCAGAGAATCGCTCCGAGGCCGACGAATGAGCCTAGAAAGACGGCTATGAAGATGGTCAAGAGGGTCAGTCGCCAGCCTAAATAGGCTCCGACCATGAACATCATCTTAACATCGCCGAGTCCCATCGCTTCGACGCCGCGCAGGCGTTCCCACACCCATCCTATCAACCACAGAGAGCCTCCGCCCAACAACGCGCCGAGGCCCGCTCCCAACAGCGAAATGCCCCAGGTGGGCCAACCGGCGAACGTCTCGATGCGCGAAAGCATCCCTATGTCTTCAAATGCCGCGTCGCCCATCAGGAAGGGAAGCAGCAGGCGCGCGACGAGCGCGAAGACGAGGCCGGGATAGGTGATGGCATTGGGCAGCAGCATGTGCTCTGCGTCTATGAAGATGAGCGCGACGAGGGCCGTCACGAAGACCACGTCGAAGCCGAGCGCGGGCGTCAGTCCGTCGTGCCAAAATACCAGGCCGTAAAGAAGCGCGGTCAGGGCTTCGACCGCCGGATATCGAATCGAGATGGGCGCGCGGCAGGCGCGGCAACGCCCGCGCAGGATAAGATAACTAATGACGGGAATGTTATCGTAAGGTTTAATCGCCGCATCGCAGTGCGGGCAGCGCGAGTTGGGAAAGACCAGCGACTCTTCGCGCGGCAGGCGATGTATGACGACGTTGAGAAAACTGCCGATGATCGCGCCCATCGCAATGGTGAAAGCGAGGGCCAGCATCGGCGGCATGTTGAGTATGGAGGTGAGTGAAAGAATGTGCTGTGGCAGTTCCATGCTTTTCTATACCTGGACCAGTGCGCGTTGATGAAAGCTCTACAGGCTTGACGTACGCTCTGGCCCTTTAGCATGATACGGCTTCATGGCCCAATTGCAAATCTTGACAGTTCCGGGGAGGTGAGTTTGAACCATCGGCGGCCAATCATGTGGATGCTCGCGTTCGGCATCCTGTTAATTTTAGTCTTGAGTTTAGCCCCGTATTCGCTGGGTTGGGTCAGCACATGGAAGGAGACTGCGAGCCAGGCTTTTGTTCATGATGAGACGCCAAAGCCGTTGGCGACGCCGCAGCCTTCGAGCAGCCCCGCCTTCGATGCCGCAGTCTGGTACACGAGCCGTGGTGAAGCGCCCGAAACTCATGGCGTGCGGATTGAAAGTTTGAACGGCGAGCACGTCTTCGCTTCGCACAACGCGGACGAGGTCTTCAACCCGGCTTCGCTGATTAAGCTTTCGACGACGCTCGTCGCGCTCAAAAAGTTTGGCGCGGACTATCGCTTTCAGACGCGCGTGATGGTGGACGGCGCGATTGATAAGAGCGGCAACTTTCAAGGTCGGCTTTTAATCATGGGCCATGACCCGACGTTCGGAGACGTGGCGGCGAACCTTCTCGCCAACGACTTGCGCGCGCGCGGCATCAAGCGTCTCGCGGGCGAGCTCAACGTCTCGCCGGACTTCAGTTTTAATTTTAGCGAGTCGCCGGAAAAATCGGCGGAGTATCTGGCGAAGGCGATGCGGCTCGGCAATCCTAAAACGGGCGTCGCGGAAGAGCCTGCGGGCGAGCCATTGCTGACGCTCAATTCGTACCCGTTGCATGACGTGTTGCTGTACATGAATGCCAGGTCCAGTAATTTCATCGCGGAGAGGGTCGGGGCGATGGTCGGCGGCCCGCAAGCCGTGCAGCAGTTTTTGATTGACGAACTCAAACTTCCGCCGGAGCAGGTCTTGATTGCCAGAACATCCGGGCGCGAGCACAATCGCATGACGCCGCGCGGATTGCTGACAGTGATACGCTCGCTCTTAGAGGAAGCGAAGCGACAGGGGCTTGAACCGACGGACATCCTGCCGGTTGCCAGCGACGATTCGGGAACCCTGCGACGCAGGTTCGCGGGGACGGGCCTGGAGGGCGCGGTCGTGGGCAAGACCGGCACGCTGACATCCGAAGTTGACGGCGGCATGGCGAGCATCGCTGGCATCGTTTATACGAATGATGGCGGCCCCGTCGTCTTCGCTATTCTGGACCAGGGAAACCGCATCGGCGATAACAGGCAGATGGAGGACCAACTGCTCTCGGAAGTCGTCGGCATGGAAGCCAAGCCCCGCGCCGTCGGCAGCCCGACCCCGCGTCCCTTGCTCCCTTCGGCCAGCCTGCAAATTCAGACGGAAGGCACGGCCTTGAAGTATCAAAGCGAAGGAAAGAGCGCGGAAAGAAAGTTGGCCCGCTAGAGAGAGAAAAGGGAAGTCAGCTTTCTTGATTCTGCGCTTTCTCTTCCTGTTGCATTTCCCAGAGCATGAGGTGTTTGAGAAAGGCGTGATGGGCCGCGAAGGTGGCGATGGTAAAGCCCGGGAGGCGGTCGCGGAAGCCTCCCTTGAGGAGAAAGCTGCGGATGAAGGCGGCTGGCCCGGCGGTGACGATTTTCGAGATGCTGGTCCTGCGTCCCTGCTCGAACATCTGCCTGGCAGAGAGGGGCGCATATCTCTCACCGATCATGTGGTGATGATGCGCGGCGTCGCGCACGCTGTAATGCAGGATATCTCCGTCAAGGTTTTTGACGACGGCATTCTGGTCCATTTTAACGGACTCGTGAATGTATGCGCCCTCCCAACGCCCTCGCGCTTTTTTGTAGAGCCTTAACTGCCGGTCAGGATACCAGCCGCCTCCGCTAATCCAACGCCCCATGTAAAAAGAGCGACGCGAGATTGAATAGCCGTCGGCCAGTTGGTCTTCATTCGTATACAGCAAATCTTCTATGGACGAGCGTAGCTCGTCCGACACGCGTTCATCCGCATCAAGGCTGAATATCCATTCGTGCGCGGCCTCTTCCACCGCGAACTGTTTCTGCGCGGCGAAGCCGGGCCACTCGTGGCGTATGACGCGCGCGCCCGTGGCGGCGGCTATCTCGCGCGTCTCATCCGTCGAGCCTGAATCAACGACCAGAATCTCGTTGGCCCAGGAAACGGATTCACAGGCCGCGCGAATATTCGACGCCTCGTTATGAGCGATGATGGTGGCTGTAATCTTCAAGGCGACAGTTCGGAAAATCGAATCAACGGGCCAGTTCTTTATAGGGGTGCGGGCGATGAACCGTCAACTTAAAAATGCGGTGTGAGCCATCAGAGCGTTGGACCAAAAAAGGGACGCGGATGAATTGACTATGAATCCATCCGCGTCCCTTTTGTTGTGCGCTCGCAAGCGAAGCTAGGGGAGTGTGGGCGTGTCTACGACGACGTTGTTGGCGCGCAGGGTCGTAGATGTCGCGCGTTGAAGGTCGGCGAGAGCCTTGTTGTAATCGGTCTCGGCGCGCAATTCTAGGCTCTGCGCGTTGGCAAGCTCGTTCTGTCTCTGGAAGAGCAGGAAGGTGGTCGAACGTCCGACTTCGTAGAGTCTCTGCTCGCCAGCGAGTTGCAACTCCGCGTTGCGTCGCGCTTCGCGGGCGGTGAGCACGCGGCGACGCGAGGTCTCGACATTCTGCGCGGCGTTGCGAACTTCGACCTCTATAGCTTGCGCCTCCTGTCTAACCTGCGCATCAAGCTGCGTTTTCTGAATGCGCGCGCCCGCCAGGTTCGCCTCCGCCGTCTTGTTGCGGAAGGGGATTTGTATAGACACGCCGACGACGATGTTGCGCGTTCCCAGGCCGAAGAGATTGCGCAAGTCCTGACCGTAACCGCCGACGAGGTCGGGCGAGACCTGCCCGGTCTGTCCCGTCGTCACCGTCGGGATGACTATGTCGGCGGGGAGGACGCTCCTCTGAATAAGCTGCTGTAGCAGAAAAGCGTTGGGGTCAACGGCGGCGTTGGTGAGGTCTATAATCGGCACTGTCGTGCCGGTGGCGGTCGTGGACTTGGGCGTTCCGGCCAGTCCGGTTGAAGCGAGCGTTGACTGTATGTCAATGCGCGGCTTGGTCTGGTTCCTGAAATACTGAATGTCTATGTTGTTGATGTCGTTCTGCAACGCGAGCCTTTGAATCTCCGGGCGATTCTTGCGCGCCTCGGCCAGCGCATCGTTGAGATTGACAGGTGTGCTATCAAAACTGGGCGTATCGGTGGGGACGAGTTGCGACGACCATTCTTTCGCATCCGGGTCGCGCAGCATCAAGTCCTTGAGCGCGTTCTCCGCAATCGAAACATTCTGCGAAGCGATGAGCACGTCCGATTCGCGGTTGGAAAGCTCCGTCTGGACCTCCGCGCGACCGAAGGGAGCGGCGGCCCCTGCGGCTATCTGCGCTTCCATGCGGCGAAAATTCTCGCGGGCCAGGTTCAAGTTGGCGAGACGATTTTGCTGGTCGCGCAGGGCGAAGACTAAATCCCAGTACGCGCCCTGCACGCTTGAGATGACGGCAATCGTGCGACGGCGAAAGTCCGCGTCAGACTGTTCCAGACGCTTGCGCTGGATGCGTATCTGGCGACGATTGTTGTCAATCGAACGGTCTCTCAACAGGGGCTGCGTGAAGGTGACGCCCGCGCTCGAAGAGTAGACGGGGTTGAGCGTGTTCTGTGAAAGGTTGGTCACGCGCTTGTTATTGTTGAAGAAGAAATCGTAAGAGCCGCCGCCCGTTTGGAAGAGCTTCGAGACGGACGGGTTGAGCGAGTAATCGGTCGTGGATATTTTATTGCTCGCGCCGCTCGCCAGACTGAGAATGCTCTGCGACGATTGCGTCTGCTTATTAATCTGCGGCGTCAGGCTGAAGATAGGCTCGTAGATGCCTTGCAGCGAGCGCAACTGCGTCTCGGCGAAGCGCACGTCGTTACGCGCGACCTCTATGTCGTTATTATTTTCCAGCGCGCGTCGTATCGCGTCGTTCAAAGAGAGCGAGAGCGTCTGGTCAGTGTTGATGCCGAGCCGGGTCAGGCTCGGAAGCGGCGGCACAGGGCGCGCGGTCTGGTCCATTAATAGCGGCTCGCGCGTCCCCTGTTGATTGGGCGTGGCCTGCGTCCCCGGCGTCTGCGTCGAAGGGTTCGCGGTCGGGGTTTGCGCGCCGGTCGTGTTGGTCTGGCCGGGCGTCAGTGGAGCGGTCTGCGGGGCGGTCGAGACGCCTGGCGGGGCTTGCGGCGCGGGCCTCTGCGTGCCCGGAGGCGCGGTCGGGTCTTGCTGAATAGGACGGGCCTGTTCCGGGATGGGCTGGTTCTGTTGCGTGCCCGGAGGGCGCGTCGCATCGCGTTGCGCTGGATTACTGGTAGGCGTCTGCGGCGTCTGGGCCAACGAGGCCGGACCCGCCGCAAGCAGGACGGCGGAGAGCGCGAGGGGCAGAGACACACGGCGAACAGTGGCAATCAACATCGGACCAAAAACTCCTTCGGATAACAACTTGGAAAATTAAGGCGCTTCAAGCTAAAGCCGCTCCGGTGCGCCAGGATAAATGCGGCAAGTCACTAGCCTACTACGTCATACGCCCGCCCCCGGTTTCAAGAAAAGCATTGAGCAGTGGATAGCGCACAGTGTTCAATAGTCAGAAAAGATAGCTTGCTTTTCATCTTCACTATACACTACGCGCCGCACACCGCCCCGCTTGACACTAGGCGCGCGCGCACATAATCTAGCCTGTTATTTATAGCAAAGATAATCTGTCATGGAACACCATCCGATGCGGGCTTGCCGCAGTCAGCGAAGGCGCGCGTCGGGCGTTCCACTTCTTATAAACGAATGAGGCGAGGAGGCCAAATCATAAAATGACTGTCAAAGTCGGCATCAACGGTTTCGGACGTATCGGGCGCAACGTCTTGCGCACCAGCCTGGGCGACCCTGACATAGATTTCGTCGCCGTCAATGACCTGACGGACACGCACACGCTGGCGCACCTCTTGAAGTACGATTCAGTGCTCGGCAATCTGGCAGAGGAAATCAGCGCGACCGAGACCGGCATCAAGGTCGGCGCGGACGAATTCCGCGTCTTCTCTGAAAAAGACCCTGCGGCCATTGACTGGGAATCCGTCGGCGCGGAGATCGTCATCGAATCCACGGGCCGTTTCACCAAAGCCGAGGACGCGCGGAAACATCTTCACGGCACGGTCAAGAAAGTTATCATCTCCGCGCCCGCTAAGGACGAGGACATCACCATCGTGCTCGGCGTCAACGAAGAGCAGTACAACCCGCAGGCGCATCACATCATCTCGAACGCCTCCTGCACGACCAACTGCCTCGCGCCCGTCGCCAAAGTGATGCACGAAAAGTTCGGCATTCGCTCGGCGCAGATGACGACCATTCACTCCTACACCAACGACCAGCAATTACTGGACCTCCCTCATAAAGACCTGCGTCGCGCGCGCGCCGCCGCCGTCTCTATGATTCCGACCTCGACCGGCGCGGCCAAAGCCGTCGCGCTCGTCCTGCCCGAACTCAAGGGCAAGTTCGACGGCATCAGCGTGCGCGTGCCGACGCCGAACGTCTCGCTCGTGGACGTGGTCATGAACCTTGAGAAAGAGACCACCACGGAGGAGGTCAACAAGGCTCTCAAGGATGCGGCCAACGAAGAACTGCGCGGCATCCTGGCCTTCTCGGAAGAGCCGCTCGTCTCCGTTGATTTTCGCAAAAACCCGAACTCGTCCATCGTTGACGCCGAATACACGAAGGTCATCGGCGGCAACATGGTCAAAGTGCTTTCATGGTACGACAACGAGTGGGGCTACTCTTGCCGCGTCCGCGACCTGATTAAATTCATCGCCCAAAAAGGACTCTAAAAGGTTGACGGTTGACCCTGCGACAGTTGACAAGTTGAAAGCTTGTTAAGACCTCTCGCACGTCAACCGTCGCCTGTCATTCTCTTATGAAGCTCTCTATAAAAGATTTGGACCTGAAGGGGAAGCGCGTCTTCGTGCGCGTGGATTTCAACGTGCCCGTGAAGGACGGCCGGGTCGAGGATGACACGCGCATCCGCGCGGCGTTGCCGACGATTCGCTACGCTATAGGGCAGGGCGCGCGCGTCATCTTGGCATCGCACCTGGGAAGGCCCAAAGGGCAGCGCGTGGAGAAGTACAGCTTAAAGCCCGTCTACGAACGGCTCAAAGAAATCTTGCGGGAACCGCCCGCCGCAGACATCGTTGTTGATGGAGGAAAGGCTATCGCCTACGATGCGCCGCCGGAAGTTTTCTTCGCGGAAGATTGTATCGGAGATGAAGTCAAAGCGAAGGTTGAAGAGCTTAAAGAGGGCCAAATATTGCTGCTCGAAAATTTGCGCTTTCACCCGGAGGAGGAGCAGAACGACGACCGCTTCGCTGAACAACTGGCGAGCCTCTGTGATGTTTACGTCAATGATGCCTTCGGCGCGGCGCATCGCGCGCACGCTTCGACCGCCGGAATCACGAAGCACGTCAAACAGGCCGCCGCCGGTCTGCTGATGCAGAAGGAACTGGATTATCTGGGCCGCGTGATAAACGACCCTGAGCATCCCTTCGTGGCTATCCTCGGCGGCGCGAAGGTCTCCGATAAGATACCCGTCATCAACGCGCTGGTTGATCGCGGCGTCAACAAACTTCTCATAGGCGGCGCGATGGCCTACACCTTTCTCAAAGCGGAAGGCTTCACCGTCGGCAAGTCTCTCGTCGAGAATGATATGTTGCAGACCGCGCTCGAAATCAAGAAACGGGCAGAAGCGGCGGGCGTCCGAATGTTGTTGCCGACCGACCATCAGGTCGTTGACTCTTACGAGCCTGTCAAGGGCGAATCAATCGTCGCCAAGACCATCCCTATCGAATTCACCAACGCGGGCCTCGCCGGAATGGACATAGGCGTCGAGACGGTGGCCCATTTTTCAAACGCCCTCGAAGATGCCAGGACCATTATCTGGAACGGCCCGATGGGAGTCTTTGAAGAACCGCCCTTCGACCAGGGCACGCTCGGCATCGCGCAAGCGGTCGCGGCTGCCGCAGACAGAGGAGCGACGGTCATCGTCGGCGGCGGCGATTCTGTCTCCGCCATCACCAGGGCGGGCGTCGCAGACCGTATCACGCACATCTCCACGGGCGGCGGCGCGACGCTCGAATTCTTAGCCGGAGACGAACTGCCCGGCGTCACCGCTCTCAACGATAAATAGGTCCAGACTCTTCAGACTTAGCTTATGAGAAAACCTGTCATTGCGGGAAACTGGAAGATGTATAAGACGATCTCCGAGTCTGTCGAGACCGCGCTCGCGTTGAAGCCTTTGGTGGCGAACGCGAATCATTGCGAGGTGGTCATCGCGCCGGTCTTTACGGCTTTGAAGACGGTCGCGGATCGTCTCGAAGGCTCTAACATAATGGTCGCGGGCCAGGATTGTTCCACGGAAACGAGCGAGGGCGCGCACACCGGAGAGGTCGCCGCCTTCATGCTCCGCGACGCGGGCGCGCGGCTCGTCATCATAGGCCATTCCGAGCGGCGGCAATACTATTTCGAGACCGATTCGTTCGTCAAACGCAAGACGCAGGCGGCCATCGCATCCGGCTTAACCGTCATCATGTGCGTCGGCGAGACGCTCGCGCAACGCGACCAGGGGATTGCCGAAAGGGTCGTCATCGGGCAACTTGAAGGCGGCCTTAGCGGTTTGACAGCATCGGACCTCTCTCGTATCATAATTGCCTATGAGCCAGTCTGGGCGATTGGCACAGGACGCACCGCGACGCCGGAGCAAGCGCAAGAAATGCACGCGTTTATCCGGCGCGTTTTACGCGAGGGCTACTCCGATGAAGCGGCTGATGCGATGCGGATCCTGTACGGCGGTTCGGTCAAGCCGGACAACATCGCCGGATTAATGGTCCAGCCGGACATAGACGGCGCGCTCGTCGGCGGCGCAAGCTTGCAGGCGGATGCCTTCGCGCAAATCGTCAATTACAATAGATAGGTCAATGGTCAATCGTTAGTGGGCCTTTTTTATTTTCCCTGACCATCAACAGAGGATAGCGGTTTTGATTACATACGTTCTATACGGCCTTTTCATTCTGTCATGCATCGTGCTCGTCGTCGCTGTCTTGTTGCAGCCGGGCAAGGCGGATGCGGGCGCGCTCTTCGCCAGCAGCGTTTCCAGCACGGCCTTCGGCCCGCGCGGGACGCAAACCCTGCTCGCCAAGATAACCATCGGCGCGGCGGCCTGCTTCATGCTCATCGCGCTCATGCTCTCGCTGCCAGCCATCGCGGGCAAGCGTTCGGTCCTGCAATCCGTCCCGGCGGAATCACAGCCGACTCCGCAAGCTTCGCCCGCCGCCACCGCCGCACCGGCCAATAACGCATCGCCCGCGCAAAATACCGGAGCCGCGCAGAGCAACGCGAACGAGAATGCTAACGCCAACGCGCCCGCGACGACCGCTCCTCAACCGGCGAGCAGCCCGCAGGGTCAGACCTCGCCCGCGCAGCAAAATAATAAGAAGCCGTAACCCTCAGATAGCTTTTTTGACAATTATTGGACCAGCAAGATAATTGGTCCAACTCGGCCCACGCGCAGCAGTGGGCCCACCGAGCCGAAGTGGCGGAACTGGTAGACGCGCACGTTTGAGGGGCGTGTGAGGTAACTCGTGGGGGTTCGAGTCCCCCCTTCGGCATTCAGCATCTTTTCAAGCAAGCCTTCCTTCCTGTCATTATTACTATCAGTTTCACGGCGAAGATGGCATCCGCTTCAAACGCGAGGCAGGATGCGAGCCGCCGTGTGCTTGACCGGATTATTACTATGTGAAAAGGGATAGGAAAGATGGCAAAGAAACTTTACGCCAGCTTGTTCTTGATGGCGCTCGTATTACTGGTCCTGTGTGAAGGCACGCGCGCCGCGACGCGCCGTAGCGCCCTCGTCGCAGATGTGACCGCTTACGGGGCCATCTGCGACGGCTCTGCGAATGACACGAACGGCATTAAGGCCGCGCTGGATGCGGCGCAGGCGTCCGGCGGCATTCTCCGTTTCTCGAATACGGGCAGCCCTTGCCTCTCCAACGGCTTCACCGTCCCGTCAAGCGTCACGACGCGCTTCGACGATGGCTCCGTGCTCTCAATCAACGAGGGGCAGACCGTTATCATTACTGGACCACTCGAAGCAAACGCTTCAAGCCATTTCGCGGGGGCCGGAAACGTCTCCTTCGCGGGCAACAAATTTCTCCGCGAGGTCAATCTCAACTGGTGGACGCTCAACAATGACGGCGCGACGGACGACACGGCCAACCTGCAAAAGATAGCCGTTGCGATGCAGAGCGGGATGAATCTTTTATGGCCCGCCCAGACCAACCTCTATCTCAACGGCCCTGTGACGTTCGCGCATCTCAAAAACTTCAAGATGGGCGGCCTCAACAAGGTTGGAGACGACACGACCAACGCGGCCCGCATCACCCTCGGGCCATCCGGCACGATTATTTGGGACTGCGTGCGCAAGAGCGCGTTCGAGAATCTATACGTGCTCTCCAACGGCAACGCTTACGCTTTGCAATTGGACCAATTAACCTCTCAGGGAGGCGGCGACCTCTCTTCGGACAACACTATCGAAGGCAACAATTTCACGTCGAATTCAAACAACGAACGTTACACAGCCATCCGCATCGCCAACGGCTCAAGCACCAACAACGAGTTTCACCAGATTCTCAACAACACCTTTCGCGGTCGCACGCAGACCTACGGCTCAAGAGTTGGAACGGGCGTCTATCTGGGCCACGCGAATGTTAAGAATGTGGTTATCGAGACCAATATTTTTGTCGGGCTGGCAAAGTCAATTCATTCGGATTCGGGTTCTTTCAGGGCCAAAAATAACAGGCACGCATCCGTTGATGTCTGCTACTACGGCACGTTTTCCGACGCCGTCTACATCATCGGCGACGACTCTGAAGGCGCGACGCAGATACTGGACGCGAGCGGGTTCGGCGTCGTGCCCGTCTTCATCATGGGCGGGCGATTTAATGACATGACGGGCGGGGCGACGGTGAGCCTCGAAGGAGTGTCAACGAACGCGCCCGTCTTCAACGTGCGCAACAGCATGTTTCTGAGCATCGTCAACTGCCAGTTCGTCTCGCTTCCGGGCGTGACCTTCGGCCCGAACTTTATCAGGGACGTGACCGGCAACCAGATGCCGCTCGTCTGGCAGAACAACTACGTTCACGGCATCTCGAACGAAAATCTTCTGCTCGGCCTCAAGACCTTCAAGAGCGTCAACGGCGACCCTTATAGCGGGATGGGTTCGGACGCGGCCAACTTCATCGTCTATCCATCGCTCGACACGCTGCTCTCTACAGGCACGCAACGACCTCTCGTTCGCATAAGCGATGACGCGGTGCAGATCGGCGCGGGTGAGATTTCACTTTTAGGACTTGCGACGCCCACCAACTTTCGCGCGTCGCAGCAGGGCACTGGCGGGAGCACTCAACGCGTCCTCCGACTCTTAGCCAGAGACGCCAACGGCAACCACACTCCCGACAGCAACGAGAGCAACGTCACCAACTGCAACGCGACTCTCTCGGCGCAGAATTACCTGCTCGCCACCTGGACGCCCGTGCCCGGAGCCGCCGGTTATGACCTCATCGAGAGAGATTTGAGAACGGGCCAATCCAGGCTCGTGGCCTCTCCATCTGTCACGAACATCACAGGCGCGACCAATGCCAGCCCCGTAGTGATAACCTCCCCTCATCATGGTCTGACGACCGGAGACGAGGTCTACATCAACGGCGTCGGCGGCAACACGGCGGCCAATAATTGGACCACGAATCCCAGATGGACCATCACGGTCCTGACATCCGACACCTTCAGTCTCAACTCTTCAAGCGGCAACGGCGCGTATACCTCCGGCGGGACCGTCAACCCCGCCAGCTATCATCTGACGATGAATCCCACGGGCGCGACGAACTACAACGCGCCCTTCTATAACGAGACCGGCGGAGTCCAGGCCAATGGTCCAATCGTGCAAGGCATCCTCATCACCTTCAAGGACGGCAGCGCCACGCCATCCGTCGCCAGAAGCAACTATTTCAGGACCAACAATACAAGCCCCACGACCATCACCAACTTTTCCCAGGGCCGCGACGGCCAACTCATCACCATCCTACTCGACGCCAACACCCGAATCGCCCACAACAACAACATCAAGACCCGCACCGCAGCCACCATCACGGGAGCCGCCAACATCACCCACTCATTTCTCAAACTCGCAGGAGTCTGGTATCAGCAGAACTAAAGAGGCTTCCGGAGTTGGGCGAGAAGCAATAGTGGTGAGTGAAAAGGGAAACCGCCGCGAGTTTGAAGTCGCGGCGGTTTGGGTTGCGAGTTTTAATGGACGGCTTGGGCTTATTTGTTAGAAGCTGCCGGTGGCGCCTTTGAAGCCGTGGAGGGCTTGTTTGAGACCCCAGGTGATGACGCGCATGCCGTCGTAGCAGTAGCCTAGAATGTAGTTGCAGGTGGAGAGGCAATGCTTGGAGCATTCCGTCTTCATCTCGTCGAGTTGTTTGACATCGAACTTGTGGTTTTCGATGGTTCCCCAGTCGTGCGTCGCGGAGTACATGGGGAAGCAGGGGGCTAAGGTTCCGTCTGTGCGGATGATGAGAGAGTTCTGGCCCGCGCGGCATTGCCAGGCGGGGACTTCGCCGCGCATGAGGACTTTCATGTCTTCCATGTGCTGGATGGGGTTGACCATCTTGTAGCCCTGCGCGCGCTTGTCGTTGAGATAGTCGAGCAGCGCGTCCGCCTTCGGCCAGTCTTCGGGCGTGAGATAGGTGCTGTTCTCGTCCAGATGCTTGAAGTGGGTCTGCTCGGTCATCGGCGTTTCGTTGATGTGATAATCGGTGGCGATGCCGTGGTCGTGGGCAATCTCCGTCAACTCCTTGACATCTTCCATGTTGATGCGTGTGATGTTGATGTTGAGCATCACGGAGTAGCCGTAGTAGTGCTGTCGCTTGACCAGATACTCGAACTGGGAGCGAATCGGGTCGAGAGCTTTGGGGAGCGCCTTGTGTTCTTTGACAGAGTCAATCGCCAGGTTAACGGTCGCAATGCCAGCATCGCCGAGCTTGTCTATGATGTCGGGCTTCATCAGTCGCCCGTTGGTCGGCAGATAGATGAAGATGTCTTTCTTGGCGGCATAGTAAACTATCTTGTGTATGAAGTTGGGCCTCAAGAGCGGTTCGCCGCCCATGAGGGCGATGACGCGCGAGCCGATGGAATGGAGCCAGTCAATCGAACGCTTGCCGACATCCTCGGTCATGCCTTTGACTTTATTGTTATAGGACCAGCAATAATGGCAATCCAGATTGCATTTCCACTCTGTAAAGAGGTAAGGGATAAGCGGGCGCAAATCATCGCTGTACCAGCGCGATTTGAAATACGGCATGCCCCAAGTCTTCCAGGTCCGCTTGGCGTTCATCTTCTGATACTCGGACTTGGTCATCTCCTTCGGGTTCGGGTGCTGCGGGTAGACGGGTTCGGGCAGCACTGCCGGTTCGGGCAATGCATCCAGAGTGGCCCTGGATTCAGGGGTGTAGAGTATCTGATGAAGCTTAGGGTCTATGCGAAAGGGCGCGGCGCTGCTGACGGGTAAATTTTCCTGTGGTTCTGCCATTAAAATCTCCTTCTCATGCTTGTCTTGATGACTGGTCTGCTCCGTGGATCGAACTCAACGCGGCCTCGACCCTAGACTTTTCTCTTACAATAAGGTAAGCACTGATTCGGCCTCTGAGGAGGTTTGAAAACTTCTCGCAATTATTTTAGGGAGGGTTCTCAAGCGGCAGCCTATGTGCGGCGCACGGCAGGAGAACCCGAGGTCAGAAACGTGGGACAGCTTGCCCGATTTTAAGCCGAATTGCAAGTGGTTTCGCGCGGGTCCGCCTTTGATTAAAGACCTTTAGACAGCAAAGCTCTCGAATCGCTCAACATTCATACCCTTATTAATAGAGACGGCGGAAGGAGCCTGAAAATTTGTCCGCACAGCCAGCAGGAGCAGCCATCATCACGGCGGGTCTCAGACCTGAACTATTCAACGGGAGCGGAACGCGCGTCTTCAATCGCACCATTCTCATCATCGCGCTGGCGGTCATAGTGCTCGCCGGATGCGCCTTTCGTCTGAGCGGCCTGAGCGTTGAAAGCCTCAGCGAAGATGAACTCAACAAGCTGAACGCCGCATCCGACTATCGCGCGCACGGCCTGACGACCGCCAACGGCGAACACCCCTTCTTGATGAAAGCTCTGCTGACGGCCAGTCTCTTCGTCGCGGAAAAATGGAACGAGAGCGGCGCGTTCGCATCTCACCGTGACGCCTTAAAAATTCCCGTGGAGGCTGCGATACGTTTCCCTTCCGCGCTCTTCGGCGCGTTCACGGCTCTCTTAATCTACCTGCTCACGGCGGAACTGTTCGGGACCGAAGCCGCGCTCATCGCGGCGGCCCTCTGGGCCTTCGACCCGCTGGCGATTGGCCTCAACCGCATCGCCAAGGAGGACACCTTTCTGCTCTTCTTTTTTCTGCTGGCGAACCTCTTCTGGCTGCGCGGGCAGCGCGTCGCCGAGAGCGAGCCGTTGAAAAATCCGGAACCATATTATTGGGCCACTGGGGCCGCTTACGGAGCGATGCTGGCCTCAAAGTACGCGCCGTTCCTGCTGCCCGTGAGCCTCTGTTATAACTACATCTTTCAGCGCGTGCCCGGGACCAGATGGGTGATAGGCAAGCCTCGTTACTTGAAGATGATCGCGGTCATGTGCATCGTCTTTCTGATTTGCAACCCGACGATTTTACTGCCGG
>JAXDFO010000339.1:0-2856 GCA_034665545.1 Blastocatellia bacterium | reverse complement strand
TCCGGGCCTGCGCCGATGGCCGAGAGCTTGACGATGTGAGAGACGCCCGCGCGCTGTGCCGCCGCGATGACGTTTCTTTCCAACTCCGGCTGCCGTTCGCTCGGAGAGGTGAGCAGGAAAACTCGCTCGATTCCATCGAACGCGGCGGGCAGGCTCTCAGGCTTACCCAGGTCGCCGACGACGGCCTCCAGGCCGCTCGACTTAATGCGTTCCGCTTTGCTGGGGCTACGCACGAGCGCGCGCGCGTTTGCCTGCGTGGCGGCGAGTTTCTCCAACAGGGCGCTGCCAACCGTGCCGGTCCCGCCCGTGATTAAAATCTTGTTTGCCATCTATCACTCTCTTCCGATAGTTTTAAATTTATCGCCTGATGTAAAAACGCAACTTTACCATTGGTTTGATTCATCGCCAAGTCTGTGTGTTTGCGTTCGCATGCTTGTCGCGCTCCGATAGCTTATGCTAAGGTGCTGCCCGACGCACATCATAAAGTGTCTGTTGTTTATTCGCTCTTGAAATGTATGACAGGGCCGCTGTGCGTTTCATCCCGCCTGTTCGTTAATTAATATTATTGTTGAAGGAGTTTCCCCCAAGTGATGAAGAAGAACGCGCCGACTGCATTATGCCTGGCACTTATCTGTCTATGTGCGTTGACGACGAAGGCCCAGCAGTCCACTGCCACTCTGAGCGGTCGCGCCTACGACCCGAACGGCGCGGTCATCGCCGGAGCGCGCGTCACCCTCAAGCAGAAGGGCACGGGCATTGAGCGCAGCGCGGAAACGAACAGCGAGGGTTTATATGTCCTGACCAATCTCAACGCGGGTGAATACGAGGCGCGGGTGGACGCGACCGGGTTCGCTCAACACGCCTCTTCGACCGTGGTCCTGCGCGTCGGGCAGAGCGCGACCCTGGATATTACGCTTGGCGCAAGCGGGCCGGAGTCGGTCGTGACGATTGACGGTTTCGATAGCGAAACTCATCTCAACACCACGACCTCCGTCGTCGAGAGCGTGATTACCGCAGGCGAGATTGCCGACCTCCCGCTCAACGGTCGCAACTTTCTGGAACTGGCCCTGCTCGTTCCCGGTAACTCGCCCGCGCCCAATTTCGACCCGACCAAAACCAACACCGTCCTCATCTCTTCGGCGGGCCAACTGGGCCGTGGCGGCAACGTCACCGTTGACGGCGCGGACAATAACGATGACACCGTCGGCGGAATGCTCCAGAACATCTCACAGGATGCGGTCCAGGAATTTCAGATTGCCACCAATCGTTTCTCCGCAGAGCTTGGACGCTCCGGCTCGTCCGTCGTCAACATCGTGACCAAATCTGGCACGAACACGTTTCACGGCTCCGCCTCCTTTTACTTCCGCGACAGGAGAATACAGGCTCTGCCCGCGACCTTCGACCGCAGTAGCGGGCAACGGCCTCCCTTCGACCGCGAGCAGTATGCGTTCACGCTCGGTGGTCCAATTAAGCGGGGCCGGGCATGGTTCTTCGGTTCCTTCGAGTATCGCAACCAGGACGGAGCGGCGTTGGTCGGAGCGCGCGACACAGTTACGCGCACCATCAGGCGCAACTTCGCTGCGGCCCCGCTCGACGACCTGCTCGGAAGCGTGCGCGCCGACCTGCTTTCGACAGACACCAACCAGCTTGCCTTTCGTTACTCCATAGAGCGCGAGACGGATGTCGCGCCGAGCACGCTGGACCGCTCCATCGGCTCCGCTTCGCAAAGACAGTCTGCGCGTAACAACTATCACACTTTTCTAGCCAACTGGACGCACACGCTTTCGGCGCGAGAGGTCAATAATTTCAACTTCAGCATCAACAACTTCTTCGACCGCATAGTGCCTGTCACGCCCGGCCCGCAACTGACCTTTCCCAGCTTGCAGGACGGCGCATCCTTCCGCGTCCCGCAGCAAACGAGCCAGCGCAGGCTGCAATTTTCCGACACTCTCTCGATGGTGAGAGGCAATCACGTCCTGCGCTTAGGCGGGGATGTCCAGCTTGTGAAGGGCGATTTCAACCTGGGAGTCTTTCAACAGGGGCGCGTTGAATTGGTCCAGGATTTCCCGGACTTCGACCATAACGGCGATGGCCGCGTGGATGATAACGATCTGCTCTTCGCCGTCACGCTCCGTAGCGGCGTGCCCGACCGCGCGCTCGTCCTCAACGATAACAAGAATACTTACCTGGCTTCGTTCATACAGGACGACTGGCGCGTGACGCCACGGCTGACGCTCAATCTGGGCCTGCGTTATGAACTGGACACGAACGTTAAGAACATCAGCCGTCAAGATGAGCTCAACCCGCTCATCCTGCCCTTCCTGCACGGCGCGCGCGCGCGCGACAAGAATAATTTTGGACCACGCGTCGGCTTTAATTGGTCCACTGCGGACGCGCGCACGAGCATACACGGCGGCTACGGCATCTACTATGATCGCGTGACGCTCGAAATCATCTCGCTCGAACGCGGGCTTGACGGTCGCCAGCTTCCCATCGAAGTGCGCGCCGGAAACGTCTTCTTCATAGACCCCATGACCGGCAGGTTTCCGCCCTTCGCTCCGAACATACAGAACCCTTTCACGGGCTTCATCCTGCCGGGCGCGGGCGCGGCGGGCATCAACATCATTGATAACAATCTACAGAACCCCATGATTCAACAGACGAACATAGGGGTTCAACGCGAGATAGCATCGAACCTCATCATCCGCGCTGACTACCTGCACAACTTCGGCACGCACTTCATCATCGGGCGTGCTATCGGGACCGTCTTCAACCCTGTCGTCGGCGGGCTTGATGTGGTCAAGAATCTGGAATCGAGCGTCAGCACTAAATATGACGGGATGCTCTTGAGCTTGG
>JAXDFO010000338.1:0-57355 GCA_034665545.1 Blastocatellia bacterium | reverse complement strand
GCATCCGAAAGCGAGACCTGCCCCTTGACGTGCGGAATCTTGATAGTGATGCGCGTGCCGATGTTAATGGTAATCAACGCCAGCAGCAGAAACGGAACGCTAATCTGTTCGATGGAGAGATGGCTGGAAGAGAAGCAGACAACCGCCGTCGCCAGCCCAATGACCAGCCACATCAACGGTTTCGCTAATCGTTGGATGCCTAGAGCTATCATAAACAGAGGTTTCTGAACCGCAAGACGAACGAACTGAATCTGGGTTGATGAACCATCGCCAGCCTGTTCACAGGAGCGGCGAAAGATTCCCAAGCGCAACTCTCGTGCCGTCGGCGTTTTCAGCGAAGCCGCGCGTTTTTCCTGTGAAATGTCGCAATCACAACGGCTTCACACGCATCAAGAGCAGCACGGTCGTTCAAAGAGAGTGAGGCCCTCTGCCAGATTGACAGTCAAACTGACAGCCCGGACTGACAGTTCCGTCTGTCAGTGCCTCAGGCACAATGGTCTGGTGGCTTGTTGCAAGCCTTGCGAGGACCGGACTCCTTTGCCATGAGGGGTCCGGCACTGCTCGCATCATACTATAGAAATATGCAAAACATCTACAAAAAGTTTTTCTAAAATTTTACTTGCTTTAACACTTTCCTTCCACTATACTCTCTCCGTCTTTAGGCGGGAATGCCCGCTCATGACAGGCTGTTCCCGACACTATCTTCAACTATTTCAATCAATTGCGGCAAAAAGGTTTTCTTCGGACAATCTCCGACGCCAGACTTTAACCGCTCCACGGCATCCGGGCCAGACAGTGTACCCGCCGTTGTGTTTAACAACTTGAGCCGATAAACGGTCTCGCTCGTGTTTGGCCTATCACCCTTCTTTGACGGTCAGTGAGGTTGGAAGAATGAAAGTTACGTGTCCGAAGTGCCACTTGAAAGGTATGGTTGACACAGGGCCGTTGATGCTACAGCCGCGCGTCCTATGTGTGCGTTGCGCGACGAGCTACGAAGCGGCACTGGTGGATGGCGAGGTGGACACTTTGCCCGCTTCCTCTAACGACCACACGCAGGCATGGGAGGCAGTTGACTGGAATTCGGATGCGTCTTCGCTCGAATTGATGGCGGATGAACCCTTGGAACTCCCCGGCCCGGTTTTGATGGAAGGGGCGTTGATGCAGGGGGAGCCTGTGCTGGAAGATCTCCTGGGAGAAGTCGCCTTCGTGCATGATTCGAGCCGGGCGGAGACTATCATCGCGCCCGTTCAAGCGGAGCAGGCGGAGGATGAAGCCTTATCGCTGGCGGAGGCGGTAGAGCCTCTCTCGATGGAGGCGACGCCGTGGCCTTATGAGGAGACGGCATGGCCTGACGAAGAGACCGCGTCGGCCTCTGAGGATGAGGTTGCGTCAGCCTGGCTTTCCGAGGAGCATCAAGCGTTGCCTTCGTTAGACGCCGCGCCGCGTGTTGAAGAAGACAGTGTTGAAGAAGATGTTGATGAGAGTTTAGCTATCATCTCATCCCCGTCTCTGGATTCATCTTCAACTTTCGAGGCGTTGGTCTTGCCTGCTTCCGAAAAGGAAGCTGACCATCAAGACTCGCTGCTTGATGTCACGCCGCAAGCGGCGGCGAGCGCGGTCTCGATGGATGAGCAGCCGGTCGGTTTTATTCACACGAGCAAGGATGTTTCGCCGTATCATGACAAGTACAGTCTGGGCGTGAGGTTGATGCGAGTCTCGCCCGTCTGGCTGCTCGGAAGCGGGCTGCTTTTCATCTCGCTCATCTTCGTCTTCAACTGGGCCACCAAGCCGAACGCGCAGGCCAACAACCTGACCCTCGAACAGTCATTAACCAACATAGCCTCCAACCAGGCGGCACACCAGACAGACCAGAACCTTGCGACGAGTGCGAGCGTCGCGCCTTCAACTAACAACGCCCCGCCTTCCACCAAAGCCGCGCCAACCTACACGCCCGCGCAAGAGGTCTCCAACAACTCGCCAGCAGCTAACACCGACACGACAATGAATCCCGCTCCGGCAACGAAGCCTGCTCCGGCGACGAAGGCCGCGACGGAATCTTCTACGGCGCAGTCTGACAATCCGGCTGACGGAAATTACACCGTGCAGGTCGGCTCGTACAGCGACGGCACGCAGGCACAGGAGCGCGCCGTCAGTTTAAAGGCCGCCGGATTCGATGCGCGTGTGGTAGAGGCACAGCTTCCGGGGCGCGGGACATGGTACAGGGTCCAGACGGGACGCTTCGGCACGCGCGAGGAAGCGGCGCGTTACAGTCAACAACTCCGCGCGCAAAGGATGGCGGCAGAGAGCATCATCACCGAAACCCGGAATCATTGATGATGGAATCTTTGATGATGATTGCCCGCGCATCTCGGACCAACGCACACATCATCTGGTAGACCCTTCTTAAAGCTTTACTCTTGCCCATGACTCACCGGATGTCTACAGAAGCGACACTGAGCTATTCAAAGATTGTCGAGAAGTACGCGCACTTCTTTGACCGTCCTGAGATACGCCTGCGTTTTCTCACCAACACGCTCAAGCAACACTCTCTCAACAGCGAGAAACTGGACCGCTTGCTGGGTCGTTTCGGGTTCATCAAGCGGACTCCGCTATACGGGCGTTTCCAGGATGTGTGGTTTTACAATTTGATGTTTCAGGAGTTGAAGCAGCTTCTGCCCTCCGCCACGAAAGAGCGTCACCAGCTTTTAAGACTCAACAAAGCGCCCTTCTCGGCCCGCCTCCTCTTTCGTTGTTACCAGATACGCTATGTCCTGCTCGTCGCCTGCGTGCTTCTGATGATGAGCGCGCCCTTCGGCATCTACGCGATGGTGATGCGTTCTTCGCATCGCGTCAATGATTACCTGGCGCAGCGTTACGGGTCGCACAAGATGATGAGCGACAACGCGAGCGGGCAATCATCAACGCCCCTGAACGGCGGGAATTATCTCCCGGACTACAAGGCTGAGAAGGTCTGGTTGGTCGAGCGCAAGGATAACTACGAACGCTACAGCAACGGCGGGCGCGTCTTGACAGACTACGAGACGGCCAACCACGCGCGCGGCTATTACGTCTTGCCGAGAGGCAAGGGAAGCGCAGCCGACGCACATGTTCATAGAGAGCCTGTGGGCATCGTCTATCACACTTCCGAGAGCGATTTGCTGCCCTTCATCTCCGACAATAATCAATCCATAGAAGCGCACACGCGCGGCCTCCTCGAATACGTCAAGCGCAACCGCTCCTATAACTACGTGATAGACCGCTTCGGGCAGATGTATCGCATCGTCCGCGACGAAGAGGCTGCCAACCACGCGGGCAATTCCGTGTGGGCTGACGCGCGGGGAATCTACGTCGGTCTCAACGAGAGTTTTCTGGGAGTCTGTTTTGAGACGCGCAGCGATGCTGGCTCGCTCAACGAGCAACTGACGGAAGCGCAGATTATTTCCGGTCGTCTGCTCACGCAAATTTTGCGCAGCCGCTACAACATAGACGATGCCAACTGCGTCACGCACGGCCTAGTCTCTGTCAATCCCACCAACATGCTCATCTGCTATCACCACGATTGGGTGCGCAATTTTCCGTTCGAGGCTTTCGGCCTCTCCGACAAGTACAAGGTGGCCCCGGCCAGCGTCAGCGAGTTCGGTTTTACTTACGACGAAGAGATTGTCACGCAGATCGGCGGCGAGGTCTGGCCCGGCGTCAAGCTGGCTGAAGAGGAGTTCAAGCGACGCGCCGCAGAGGCAGCCATCAAGCCCGAAGAGATGCGCAGGCAGATGCGCGAGCTTTATCGCCAACAGATGAATCTGGCGAGCCGGATACGTTCCACCACAGAGACGGAAGTGAGCCGCCGCGATGCGCGCTCGAAAAGTATCGAGCAACAAGCGGGCAGTATCGAGGAACAAGCGGGAAACGGCGGGAGGGAATTCGCGCCTGAGCGACCCGGCATGCGTTCATGTCAGGTCTGCGATTTCTCAATCGTCAGCAACTCTTAATCGCTACATCAACCACACACACCAAAGAGGGCCAACTTAACGGTCGCCCGTCGAAATAGAAGGAGACAACATGGAAGAGAAGAATCAGACCAAAGTAGAAAAGAATGAAGCAGCCGGTACGAAAGCGGGCGCGTTAGGTCTTGACATCGGAACCAGCCGCATCGTTTCGGCAGATGGGCCCAAGAGCCAGGACACGCGGACAGAGCTTAACGCCTTCGTCGCCGTGCCCGCCTCCGACATGGCCGAGAACGTCTTGAAGCAGCGCAACATGGTCTATGAGCGCAACTGCAAGAGCATCTATGTCTACGGCAACGACTCGGACTTCTTCGCCAGCTTTCTCAACACGGAAGCGCGTCGCCCGATGCAGTTCGGCCTGCTCAACCCGCAGGAGGAGATGGGCCAACACATCCTGCAACAGATTATCAAGCGCATGGTCCCGCAGACGCGCAAGAACGAGATGCTCTGCTTCAGCGTGCCGGGCAAGGGCCAGAACGCGAACGGCAATCTCGTCTATCACGAAGCCGTCCTCAAGAACTTGTTTCAGTCAATGGGCTATCAGGCCAAAGGCATCAACGAAGGGCAGGCCGTCGTCTTCTCCGAATTGCAGGAAGAGAATTTCACGGGCATCGGCATCAGCTTCGGCGGCGGGATGTGCAACGTCTCCATCTCGTTCATGTCCATGCCCATGATTACCTTCAGCGTCCCGAAGGGCGGCGACTACATAGACCATAACGTGGCCTCGGTCCTCAACGAGACGGGCACGCGCGTGCGTCTCTTCAAGGAAGAGAAACTGGACCTCTCTCGTCAACCCAAAGATGACCTCGGCAGAGCCTTGCACATCTACTATGAAGACATGCTGCAAGCCTTGATTGAACGCCTGCGCTCTGAACTGAAGACTTCCGGCCAACTGCCGAAGATTGATCGCCCGATGCCCGTCGTCCTCGCAGGCGGAACCTCCAAGCCCTCCGGCTTCCTGCAAAAGTTCGACAGCCTCTTGCGCGCCGGTGGCGACTTCCCGGTTGAGATTTCGGACGTGCGAATGGCGAAAGACCCGCTCACCACGACGGCCCACGGCTGCTACATCGCGGCCATGTCCGAGACGAGGTAAAAAGGACCAGAAATCAACCCTTTAGCGACGTGAATTACTCCGAGTGCAGCTTGAATTGCCCCGATAGCTGTTGCACTCGGAGCAATTCACGTTGCACTCGGAGCAATTCACGTCGCATTTGGAGCAATTCAAGTTGCATTTAAAGCAATTCAAGTTGCACTCAGAGTAATTCAAGCTTGAATTACTCTGAGTGCAGATGGATTCGGAGCAATTCCCGCTTGAACTGCTCCGAGTGCAACTTGAATTGCTCCAATCGCAACAGCTATCGGAGCAATTCACGTTGCACTCGGAGTAATTCACGTCGCACTCGGAGCAATTCAAGCGGGAATTATCTTAAGTCCGACTTGAATGAGGGCGATTCAAGCGGCTATTTCTGTTTGAGCGGGCAGAAGATGTATGATGCTCGTCGTTTTCATCAAAGTTCTGGATGTCACGGGAGCGTTGTAGATGATGAAACTAAGTACGGGCTTGATGTTGGCCTTGTTGTCGTTCGCCCTGAATGGCGGCGCGGCTGGATGCGGCGCGAAGCAGAAGCAAACGACGCCGAATACTTCTGGACCAGGAAACAAGAACGTAACGGCCAGCCCGACTCCTGCGAACGCTGGCGGCGACGGCGCAAGCGATGAGGGAACTTTGAAGGGTGAGATTAAAGTACTGGCGGAGGGCGATTCATCCATCAACGATGCGTTCGTGGCCGTCGCGCGGGATGCCGGGACTTACGCGGCGATACGCGCGCTGGTGAAAAATCTGCCGGACATGAGCGCGGATTTCTTCGAGCATAACGCGGTCATCGCGGCTTTCCTGGGCCAACGCCGGACGGGCGGTTACAGCGTCAGACTGACGCGCGAGGCGGACGGCACGGTCCATCTGGAACAGCAGTCTCCTGCGAAAGGCTACATGACGACGCAGTCCCTGACCGCGCCCTTCAAGATAGTCTCCGTCCCGACAGGCGATAGCCATTTCAGGTTCGAGAACACGCTCAAGCTCGAAGTCGGCTCCGCATGGCAATCGGCCCTTCGTCCCTACCGTGTGACGGCTGGCAATTTTAAGATGTCCGGCGGTTTCGCAGCGCATACGGAGAGGTTCACCCTCAAGGGCGACATCGGCGTGATGCGAGCGGGAAAACTCGCCACCTTGATTTTTAATCTGAAGAGTGAGGGCGGAGAGAAGGCGCGGGCCTTGCAGGAAGTGACGACTGGGCTGGTCCAGAATGACGGTTTGACGATTCCATACCTGGAAGCGGGCACGCTCGTTGACGTGCCACGCAGCGCGCTCCACGTCCAGGGAAGTTTTACCGACAAGGAGAATAACTTATCGCTCACCTTCGCCTCTTTGCCGTCGAACGTCGCGGACGGCTACGGCGGCGAGGGCACACTGGAAGCCGCCGCGACCGCCCCCGCGCCGCCGAAGAACAAAGCATCGGACGAGATGTAAGCGATACAGAGCATCGGGCAAGTCAAGTTCACCACAGAGACACAGAGGACACAGAGCGGGCACAGAGTTATTGCATCAATCTCTCTGTGCCCGCTCTGTGTTCCCTGTGTCTCTGTGGTGAACTTAACCCCTTACATTATCACTGGCATGATGCGGTAATGGCTTCGTCGAAAATCTCCAGCGCGACATCCACGTTTTCGCGTGTGAGGATGAGGGGCGGCGACCAGCGTATGGTGTTGAAGCCCGCGCCTAGGATAATCAACCCGCGTTCGTAGCAGGCGCGCTCGACGCGCTCGCGCAATTCGGGCGCGGCCTTCATCGAAGCCTTGTCTTCCACGAATTCGACTCCGAGCATCATTCCCATCCCGCGCACGTCGCCGATGCACTCGTGCTTGCTCATCAACTTTTCCAGTCCCGCCTTGAGATACGCGCCGACCGATGCGGAGTTGGCGACGAGTTCGCGTTCGAGGATTTCTATAGTCTTGAGCGCGGCGGCGAGGGCCACAGGATTGCCGCCGAAGGTCGAAGCGTGCGCGCCCGGCTTCCAGTCCATCAAGTCCGCGCGCGCCACCGTCGCCCCCATAGGCATGCCGGAAGCGATGCCTTTGGCGAGACAGATGATGTCGGGCTTGAGGTCGTAATGGTCGCTGGCGAACATCTTGCCCGTGCGGCCCATGCCGGATTGAACTTCGTCAACGATGAGCAGGATGCCATGCTCGTCGCAGATGCGGCGCAAGCCCTGCAAGAACTCCTTCGGCGCGGGCACGTAGCCGCCCTCTCCCTGCACACATTCGACGACGATGCCCGCGACCTCTTCCGGCGGCGTGGTGGTCTTGAACAATCTTTCCTCTATCCAATTCAGACAGGCGCGGCTGACCGTCGCGGCGTCGGTCGGGCCATTCGTGAACGGGTCTCTATAAGCGTTCGGGTAGGGCACGTGGACCACGTCCAACGCCTGCCGCTTGAAGCCCTTGCGCTGGGCCACCTTCGACGAAGTCAAAGAGAGCGAGCCGAGCGTGCGTCCATGAAAGCTATTGAAGAAGGCTATGAACTTTTCTCTTCCCGTCGCGTGCATCGCCAGCTTGAGAGCGGTCTCGACGGCTTCGGTCCCGCTATTGGCGAAGTGTGTTTTAGTCGGACTCGGAACGGGCGTTATCTCGTCCAGTTTGCGGGCCAACTCCGGCATGTGGCGATAATAGAAATCGGTCCCGCACATGTGAATCAACTGCGCGGCCTGGTCCTGTATCGCGCGCACTACTTCAGGGTGACAGTGGCCCGTGGAACAGACTGCGACGCCCGCGTTGCAATCAAGAAAGATGTTGCCGTCCACATCCTTGACCCAGACGCCCTCCGCGCGCTCAACGACCAGTTGCCAGGCCGGGCGCGGGTAAGATGGCGTCATATATTGTGCGTCTGCCGCGACTATCTCCTGCCCTTTTGGTCCGGGCAGCGCGGTCTTTATTTCGGGCCTCTTCGGCGGAGCAATAGTAGACATATCTCTCTCCTGTTTTGGAAAAGCGGGTGAAGTTATGGGACTGAAGAAAAGCGTTGCGGAGAGATGCGAAGCGGCTAGTCCGCGAACAAATTCGCGCGCGCCTCAAAGGGACGTAAGTGCGGATTGTGCAGGTCCAACATCATGATGAAAGTTTAACTCTTCAGACTCGTCAACAGCAAGGAGTTAAAAGTAAATAGCAAGGCGTCGGGATGAAGGATGAGAGAAATACTATTCAACCGTTGAATAGCTTTCCTTTCATCCTTAAGCCTTCATATATTCCTACTTGCTCTTCCAGCGCACGCCGCCTTTGGTGTCTTCGAGCGTGATGCCGCGCGCGGCGAGTTGGTCACGAATCTCGTCGGCGCGTGCGAAGTCGCGGCGGCGGCGCGCTTCCTGCCGCTCGTCAATCAAGGATTGAATTTCCGCGTCGAGCATCTGCGCGCCCGCGTCTCCGAAGATGTTGAGCACCTGGTCGAAGCGTTCGATGAGGGCGATAATCTCGCGCTTGTTATCTTGCATCAGCGCGTGGTCCGAGATGGACGTGTTGACCTCGCGCGTCAGGTTATGCAGGGCGGCCAGCGCGACCGAAGTGTTGATGTCATCATCGAGTCCGCCCGTGAACTCTTCGAGCGCGCGTGTCGTAGCTTCGTGTAAGCGCGCGTTCAAGCCGGGTTCGGCGCGTGCTTCGCGCAGTCGAGAGAGAAAATCGCGCAGGCTTTCGACGGTCTTCTCCGCGCCGCGCAAGCCCTCGAAGGTAAAGTTGAGTTGCTTGCGATAGGGCACGCTGAGCAGGAAGTAGCGGATGGCGACGGGCGTGTAGCCCTTTTCCAGAAGGTCGCGGAAGGTATAGTAGTTACCCTTCGACTTGGACATGGATTCGCCGTTGACCTTGAGATGCTCGAAGTGAATCCAGTAGTTGACGAACTTCTCGCCGGTCGCGCCCTCGCTCTGCGCAATCTCGTTTTCATGATGCGGAAAGACCAGGTCAATCCCGCCCGCGTGGATGTCGAAGGTCTGGCCCAGATATTTCATGGACATCGCGGAGCACTCTATGTGCCAGCCCGGACGACCGCGACCGAGTTCCGTTTCCCAGGCGGGCTCGTCCGGCGACTCCGCCGCCTTCCAGAGCGCGAAGTCGCGCGCGTCCTCCTTCTCATACTTGTCAGTATCCACGCGCTCGCTCGCGCCCGCGATGTTGCCCGCGAAGTTTATCTTCGAGAGCTTGCCGTAATCTGGAAACGAACTGATGCGATAATAAACGGAAGCCTCGGATGCGTAAGCGTGACCGCGCGCTTCCAGCTTACGGATTATCCGGACCATTTCCGGGATGTGGCGGGTCGCGCGCGGAGCGATGTCGGGCCGCTCGCAACCGAGCGCGTCGAAGTCTTCCCAGAGCGCGTCAATATATTTCGCCGTGTAATCGTCAATCGTCACGCCCGCTTCCTGCGCGAGCTTGATGATGCGGTCTTCGACATCCGTGATGTTCATCACGTGCGTCACTTGATAGCCTTTGAACTTGAGATAGCGACGCAGGATGTCTGCGCAGATGTTCGAGCGGAAGTTGCCGATTTGCGCGTAGCTCCAGACGGTCGGGCCGCAGAAGTACATACGCACCTCGCCCTCTCGCATCGGGCGAAACTCTTCAACCTGGCCGGTCAGTGTGTTGTGGAATTTCAGCATGTGACTCTCACTATTCTGCTCGTCATGTAGAGCGGTTCAAGGTTCATCGAAATGTGTGCGGGAACAACTGCAAGGGCAGGGCCAACCGCGCCGACTTCGCTTCCCAGGCAAAGGCGAAGAGCGTCAAGCCCTGCTGCTACACTCGATGTAAACCGTCTCTAAAAATTCAGCACGCATAGTGAAAGTCTCTACACTTAAGGGATGGACTTCAAGGCTGAAAGATAAAGGCAAATCGCCGGACTTTCAAGTTAAAAACGAGTGTTGACCGAATTCAAAACTGGACCATTAACTAAAAATGGCTGAACCCCTGGGCCTTGAGCCTTCTGCCTCGCGCGCCTTCCAACAGCATCACACGTCCCGTCTCATTTGTCACATCGCCCAGGTAAGTTGCGGGCACGCCGCACACTTCGCGCGGCAGCCTCTTCAAATCGCGCGGGCTGACCGTAAAGAGCAACTCGAAATCCTCGCCGCCATCGAGGGCCAGGGCGAGCGGGTCGAAGTCATCATCGCGTAGTTGAGAGATGAGCGGATTGACGGGCACGCGCGCGGCTTCTATGAACGCTCCGACGCGGCTCTCACGACAGAGATGTTGCAGGTCCGAAGAGAGACCGTCGCTGAGGTCAATCATCGCCGTCGCCAAACGCTGCGCGCCGAGAAGTGCGCCCCACTCGACGCGCGCACGCGGGCGCAGGTGTCGCAGCAACAATTCTTCAACCGCGCGCCCCTCGCTTGAGCGCGCGCGAGACTTTGAAGGGCGAGGCACGTTGTCTCTCATCAGCCGCGCGCCGCGCGATAGCAAGCGAAGTCCGGCAGCAGAGCCGCCCAGAGTTCCCGTCACGAAAATATGATCGCCCGGCCTCGCGCCCCCGCGCAGGATAGCGCGCCCCCGCGCGGCTTCACCGATGACGATTGAATCAACGACGATGCGTTCGGGCGTGCGCGAGACATCGCCGCCGATGAGCGAGACTTTATGCCGCGCCGCCAGCGCAAAGAAGCCGTCGTAAAAATCATCCATGAACGGCGTCTCCCAAATCTCGCGCGGAATGCCTATCGAAAGCATGGACCAACGCGGGCGCGCGCCCATCGCCGCGATGTCCGAGAGCGAGACGGCGAGAGCCTTATGGCCCAACAATCGCGGCGGCATCGTCTCCAATCGAAAGTCTATCTCTTCCACCAGCAGGTCCGCCGAAACGACCGTCTCGCCCCGCCCCGACTGCCCGATGATTGCCGCATCATCGCCAATACCCAGGAGCAAGTCGGAAGTCGGAAGTCGGAAGGATGAAGCGGACTCTTCAGCCTCTCTTCTTTGAATCAGATTGTGTTCTTTGAGTGCGCGCCTGCGTATGCGATTGATAAAGTCGAACTCGCCACGCGAAGAAGAGCCTACAGGTGAGCCGGAGCGTTTTTTCTTTACTTCATCTCTCATCCCTTACAGATTTCTGCGCATGGATTCGAGGCCCGCTTCGATGGTTTCGAGGTCGGTCGAGAAGGAGAAGCGCAGGTGGCCTTCGCCATGTTCGCCGAAGACGATGCCGGGCACTGTGGCGACCTGCGCGCGGTCAAGCAGGATGGCCGCCGCCGCGCGGCTGTCCTTATGGATGCGCGTCACGTCGGGGAAGGCGTAGAAGGCTCCGGCGGGGCTGCTGCACGAGAGGCCCAGTTCGTTTAATCCTGCGAGCATCATGTCCCTGCGCTGGCGATAGGCGGCGCGCGTCTTTTCCATAAAGTCCGGGGGCGTTGTGAGAGCCGCGAGCGCGGCCCATTGCGTGGGCGTCGAAACGCCGTTCGAGGAATAGAGCAGCGTCTTACGCAGGCCCGTCATCCAGGGTTCTGTCGCCACCGTGTAACCGATGCGCCAGCCCGTCATCGCATAAGATTTCGAGAGCGTGAAACTGGTGATGGTCCGCTCCCTCATTCCTTCGAGCGAGGCTATGGAGACATGCTCGCCATCGTACACGAGGTCTTCATAAGCCTCGTCCGCGATGACTATCAAATCATGCTCTTGCGCGAAACGCGCGACGGCCTGTGCCTCTTCGCGCGTGAAGACGACGCCCGATGGATTCTGCGGCGTGTTGTAATAAATGGCCCTGGTCCGCGCGTTGACATAACGAGAGAGGGTCGCGGCGAATCCATGCTCGCGCGCCTCCTTCGTAGGGACCAGCACGGTCTTGCCCTGGCAGTGCGCGATGAGGTCTTTAATCGGCGTCCAGAAGGGAGAGAAGACCAAGACCTCTTCGCCCGGATTGACGACGGATTGGAACGAGCCGAAGAGACCCTGCATCCCGCCGTTCATGACTATGACGTTCTCTTCGCCCGCCGGAATACGATTGCGTTCGCGCAGTTTGTCAGCGATGGCCGCGCGCAATTCCTGTATCCCGGACGAAGGCGCATAGCGCGTCCTGTTCTCCGCCAGCGCGCGCGTCATCGCGGCCTTTATCTCAGACGGCGTCTCGTTGAACGGCTCGCCGCCCTCGAATTGATAGACCTTCGCCCCGCCCGCGCGCAACTCCATAATACGGTTGCGCACATTCACGATGTCTGAAAAACCGACTTCATCAAGGCGCGCGGCAAGGCGGAAAGTAATCTGAGATAAAGGCTGAGATATGGACACGATAAGCGGTGAACCTCCAACAATTTTCGGGCCTGGGCAAAGAAGCGCGATTATAGCTTGCCCATTCCTATAACGTCCACCTGCGAGCAATGAACGTTGAAGAGTGGAATTAACCTCTGTCCTTAAGTGCGGCGGCTTAAAATATTAGTATTGACACGCTTAGCGGGCGCGAGTAACATAACCGGAGCGAGTTGCGAGCATACGTCCAAGCCACGCGTTCTCATTCACCTGATAGCAAGACCTTTTGGAGGCCGGAACTATTTCCGGCGAGGTTTCCGAAGATATGAACCGTGCGGCTGTTGCCATCCCCGAAAAACTCTTTTTCAAGATCGGAGAAGTGTGCGAGTTGACGGGCGTTCAGGCACACGTCATGCGCAACTGGGAGTCTGAATACCCCAAGCTCGCGCCGCAGAAAAACCGCGCGGGCCAGCGCACCTACCGCAAGCGCGATGTCGAGATGGCCCTTCGCATCAAAGAACTGCTCTACGACGACCAGTACACCATCGCCGGGGCGAAGAAGAAACTCTCCAGCGAATTGCGCGGCGCGAGCAAGCTCAAGGTCGTCACGACCGAGACGAGCGCGCCCGCACAGTCTTCCCTCCCGACGCCCGTGCCCACGCTCGCGCCTCCTGCGGAAGCCGCTCCCTTATCAACGCCAACCGCCGAAGCACACGCCCCTTACGAGAGACAGGCGACGACCAGCGCGCCCGCATCCATGAGCGACGACCAACGCGCCAAGATGCGCCGCCTCGCCCTACAGTTGCGCGAACTGCTGAACATCCTGGACGCGGGCGACGCCCCCAACCGGCCCCAGGGCAAATAGCCTCAATAGCAACCCTCTCATGCACAAATTCGGGCCGAACATACGTTGGTCCATTTGACAAATTTTTATTTCCAGAGATACTAAAGAACCTATAACGGGACGTGGCGCAGCCTGGTAGCGCGTTCGCTTGGGGTGCGAAAGGTCGTGAGTTCGAATCTCGCCGTCCCGATTACATATCCCAAACCAGAGAAGACGGCAGCCATCCACAGGCTGCCGTTTTGTTGTTGATGAGAGATAAGCTACAGAGGCGTTCTTGAGGTTCAAGTATTTATTTCTGATTTATGGGGCGGTTTGCGAGTTTATAAGTAGAGGGGGAACGCGCAATCTTAAATTTTCGCCGGGGGGCGCAGGAAGTGAATCAAAGGGATAATTTATGAGAGAAGCCTCGCGGGCCGGGCGGCCTTTTTTCTGGACCAGTTCGCTGTTTTTGGTCCTGTTGGTCTTGAGCAGCGCGGGCGCGGCGCGGGCTGTGCCGGTGGTCGGCGTCACGATTTCAAATAAGCTGGTGAGGTTCGACACGAGCGCGCCGGGCGTGATTACGAGTGTGACGAACATTAGCGGGCTACAGGTGGGGGAACAGATTCAGGCCATAGATTTTCGCGCGGCGACCGCGACGCTCTACGGCGTCGGGAGTTCAAACAGGCTTTATCTGATTGACCCTTCGACGGGCATCGCCACGCCCGTCGGCGCGTTCACGCCTTTTCTCAACGGCACATTTTTCGACGCCGATTTCAACCCCGTGTCGGACAGCCTCAGAGTCGTCAGTGATGCGCGGCAAAATCTGCTGCTCAACCCGGACACCGCCGCCGCCGTCGCTCATCCGAGCCTCACATACGCGGCGGGCGACGTGAACTCTGCGCTCAATCCCAACATCGTCGGCATCGCTTATACCAACAACTTCGGAGGGGCCAAGACCTCTACGCTCTACGGCATTGACTGGCAACTGGACACTCTGGTTATACAGGCTGACGCGACGGATGACACGGGGCGTTTGCTGACCGTGGCATCGCTCGGCGTGGACACGACCGCGCATGTGGGCTTTGACATCGCGCCGGGCGGCGGCATCGCCTACGCCTCTTTGACGCTGCAAGGCGATACTGTGTCGAGGCTCTTCACCATCAATTTAACGACGGGCGCGGCGACGCAGGTCGGGACCATCGGGACCGTTGATTTCATACGAGACATCGCCATCGCTCCCGTCGGCACGTTCCGCTTCAGCGCGGCTTCCATCACGGCTGCCGCAAGCATCTCTGAGAGCGCGGGCAAAATCACGCTCACCGTGACGAGGGATGGTGATACAAGCGGCGCGGCGACCGTGGACTTTGCGACCGTGGACGGGACCGCCACGCAGAAGGGCGATTACACCATCGCGCTCGGCACGCTCTCCTTCAACGCGGGCGAGACGACCAAGAGTTTCGACATCTTCATCATTGATGACGCTTACGTGGAGACGGACGAGACGTTCACGGTCGTGCTGAGCAATCCGACGGGCGGCCTCTTCACGGGCACGGGAAGCTCGCTCACCGCGACGATTAAGGATAACGATACGGCGGGCACTACGAATCCGATTGATAACGCGCAATTCTTCGTGCGCCAGCAGTATCTTGATTTTCTCAACCGCGAGCCTGAGGCGGGCGGCCTAGCCTATTGGACCAACGAGATTACTCGTTGCGGCGCGGACGCGGCATGCGTCAATCGCCGCCGAGTGGAAGTCTCTGCGGCCTTCTTTCTCTCGAATGAATTTCAAGAGACGGGCTATTTCGTCTATCGTCTGTACAAGGCGGCCTTCGACGGCGCGACGGGGACGCGGCCAACCTATCTTGAATTCATGCATGACCGTGGCAGGCTGCTGGCCGGGTCGAATCTTGACGCGCTCAAGACCGCGCTGATTGCCGAGTTCATCACGCGGCAGGAGTTCATCAACATCTACCAGAACCTGACCAACGCGCAGTTTGTGGACCAGTTAAACGCCAACACGGGAAACTCCCTCACGAGTGCCGAGAGGAACGCGCTGGTTAACGGATTGAACGCTTTCTTTCCGACGGAGACGCGCGCCTCCGTGCTGCGCAAGGTGGTGGATAACGCCGTCTTCAAATCGAAGGAGACCAATAACGCCTTCGTCCTGATGGAGTACTTCGGTTATCTCAGGCGCGATATAGATACGGGCGGATACGCCTTCTGGCTCAACGTGCTCAACCGCACGGGCAATTTTCGCGGGATGGTCTGCGCCTTCATCACTTCCGCCGAATATCAGGACCGGTTCGGCCCCGTGCGAACGCGCAACGACCGCATCTGCGCGGGAATTTAATAAAAGGTAAAAGTAAAAAGGTCAAAGGCCAAAGTGAGGCGGAAGCCAGCTATTATTAAAAAGCTGGTTTCCCCTCACTTTGGCCTTTTTATTCACGCCTGGAGTTTCTTTTGGAACTTTTCCAGCCGCTCGTGCGAATCATGTATGGCAGTCGCAAGTTAATCCTAAAGTTTAGAGGACGATGACACCGCACACAACTCCCAGTGATGACGCACTGCTGCGGCAAATGTTGGCCGGAGACGAGGATGCCTTTGTGACGCTCTATCGCAGGCGTCAGGGCGGGGTGTACCGCTTCGCCTTGCAGATGTGCGGGTCCGAACCCATCGCAGAGGATGTGACGCAAGAGGTCTTTATGGTGTTGATGCGCGAGGCTCATCGTTATGATACTTCGAGGGGGTCTGTGGCGGCCTACCTCTACGGCATCGCGCGCAACCACGTCCTCAGACACCTGCACAGAGACCGCAACTCCGTGCAGATGGTTGATGAGACGGATGAGGACGGAGCCGCGCTGGCCGCTCTCATGGTTGCTGAGGACGACCCGCTCGGCGACCTTACCCGCAGCGAAACGATTGAGTCCGTGCGTCAGGCCGTGCTGGGGTTGCCCGCGCATTACCGCGAAGTCGTGGTCCTGTGCGAACTGCACGAGATGAGCTACGCGGAGGCGGCGGAAGTCTTAGGTTGCGCTGTCGGAACGATTCGCTCGCGGCTTCATCGCGCGCGCGCACTGCTCCTGGACAGGCTGCGCGAATTGAGAAGGACGGATGCGGCCCCATCCAGAGTTGACCCTGCGAGGTGCTTCGCATGAATTGCCGGAAATTTGAAACTATCATCAACGACCTATCGCGCGCGTCCGTGATGGACGCCGAAGCCAGAATGAGCGGGTTGGCCCACGCGGAGAGTTGCGCGCGCTGCGCCTCGCGCCTGGCAGATGAAAAGGCTCTCACGTTGGGCCTGCGCGCGATGGGCGCGGGCCTGGCGACGAAGGAGGCTCCCGCGCGCCTCGAAGCGTCGCTGCTGGCGGCCTTTCGCGCCGGAGGCGTGGACGTTGAAACAGTTAAGCCTCTGACGAAGAACACGGTCGTCGTGCCCATGCCGCAACGGACGCGCCCGCGCTGGTCCTGGCAAGCCGGAGCGGCAGTCGCCGCCGCACTTCTCTTCGCGGTCACGTTCAGCATCATGCGCCTGCGACCGCAACAGCAGCCCACATCTTCAAAGACGGCTGCGCCGCAAATCGCGCAAGGGACGAAAAACGGAGAGGCGGCACAGATGCCGCCCGGACTCGAAGTTGATAACCCGTCGCACGGTCCCGATGTCGGAGGCTCCGAAATAGCAACGTTGGGCCATGAGACGAAGCATGTGCGCAGGCTGACGCCCTCTTATCAACCTGCATCCATGAACAGGTCCGCGCGTCGCTCTCATGATGAAGTCAAGACGGGCAACAACCCGCGCGTGATTAATGCCGGAAGCAACGCGGGGCAGACTGAGATTGCGACTGACTTTATGCCTCTGACTTACGACGGCGGCGCGATGGCTATAGAGAGCGGTCATGTCGTGCGCGTAGAGTTGCCGCGCTCCGCGCTGATTTCGATGGGGCTTCCGATGAATCCTGAACGCGCGGGCGAACTCATCAAGGCGGATGTCCTGATGGGTGATGACGGGGTCGCGCGCGCCATACGCTTTGTGCGTTGAGCGCCGCCTTGAGCTTGTGCGTTAAAGACACCTCGCAAAAATTGACACGCCCGTTAGTGGGCCAATTATCCGAACGGCGATGTTGAGCCGACGTAATTTTAAATTGAGGAGAGAAGAGATGATGAGCTTAATGAAACAGTTGACGATGAGCATCGCCTTCATGCTGGCGATACTGCTCTGCGGCATCAGCGCGATGGCGCAGGAGACCGGGCAGGGCAAGACGTTGATGCCGGAACGCGAGGTCGTCGTAGAGCGCAACGGGGTCGTCCTCACCACGGATCGGCGCGGCCCTGAAATCGTGCCCATGCCGCCGATGGCCCCTATGCCGCCGTTGCCCGGAATGGACGGCGAAGGTTACACCTTCAACTTCGTCTCGTCCGAGATGAGCTTCGATAGAAAAGTGGTGAAAGGCGCGCCCTACTCGGCAGAAGCCTTGACGGAGACCGTGCAGACGCTCGCCGACGGCAATCGCCTCGTGCGTAAGTCGAGCGCGAAAATCTTCCGCGACGGAGAGGGACGCACGCGCCGCGACCAGACCTTGAACGCGATTGGCCCATTTGCCACGAGCGGCGACTCGCCGCAGATGACCTCTATCAATGACCCCGTGAGCGGCGTCAGTTATACGCTGGACCAGCGCAGCCACACCGCGCGCAAGCTGCTCTTTAAAAAGCCCGGCAACCTGCCTGCCTCCGGTCACTGGGAAAGCATCACGCCGCCGCCCGGAGCGACCAACGTCGCGCCGAAGGTTGCCGGAACGCCGGAGCAGCACGAGCGCGTCATGATTATCGGTAACGCCACAGGCGAAGGCGGGATGAACTCGGAGGTTCGCGTGCGACACGGCGGCCCTGAAGGCAAGGAGATGCCGAAGCCCGTCGTCGAATCGCTCGGCAAGCAGGAGTTTGACGGCGTGCAGGCAGAAGGCACGCGCACGACTTTCACGATTCCGGCTGGCGAGATAGGCAACGAGCGCGCGATTCAGATTGTCACAGAGCGTTGGTACTCGCCTGAGTTGCAAACAATTGTCATGACCAGGCGCACGGACCCGCTCGCGGGCGACACCACCTACAGGTTGACCAACATCAACCGCAGCGAACCGGACCACTCGCTCTTTGAAGTGCCCGCCGATTACAAAGTCAAAGAAGGCCCGGTCAATTTCGAGTTCCATTACGACAGCAAGAAGCCCGGCGAGAACAAGTAACAGGAGCATGACAGCTTAGCTTCCCCCGACATGTTTCATCCTCTCGAAGTGAACGCCAGCCATCTTCATTTCGGGAGGATGAAACAATAGCTTGCCTCTCAACATCATCAACCAAAAGGAACACCTCCTTACATGAACATAGCAAAGGCGCTCTTGTGCGCCTCCATCACCTGCCTCATGCTGTTAGCCCCGGATAGCTTCGCGCAGAAGAGTGCGCAGGCCAGCGCGGGCCCACCTGCGCGCAAGACAATCGTTGATGTGCCGATGCTCTTTAATGGACCAATGCCCGCCGTCGAAGTGTTGGTCAACGGCAAGGGGCCTTTCCTCTTCACCATTGATACGGGCGCGCGGGGGCAGGCCCGCGCCGACCAGACGCTCGCGGCACGGCTCAGCCTCCAACCGAGCGGCAAAGCCCTCGCGGGCGACGGCTCAGGGATAAACAGCAGGGAAGTTGACATCGTCAAGCTGGATTCGATAACCCTCGGCGGCGCGCAGTTTCATAACGTGGAGGCGATCATGCGCGACTACAACCGCATGTCGCCGCCGAACGCGCCGCACATAGACGGCATCCTCGGCTTCAATCTCTTCGCCGATTACCTGCTGACGCTGGATTATGTGGGAAAGCGCGTGCGCCTCGAACAGGGCGAGTTGCCGAAGGCGGACGGCAGAGAGATTTTAAACTTTCAGAGCGCGGACGGGACGCCCACGGTCGAGCTACAGGTCGGCGCGCTCAAGGTCAACGCCAACATTGATTCGGGCAACATGCGCAGCGAACTCACGCTGCCGAGCGCGATGATAGAAAAGCTCTCGCTCGCTGCGCCGCCGAAGGTCGTCGGCAGGGCGCGCACCACGAGCAACGAGTTCGAGATTAAGGAAGCGGCCCTCAACGACAGCCTGCACCTCGGCGGCTATGAGATAGCCGGTCCAACAATCATCTTCGCAGACATCTTCAAAGACGCCAACATCGGCTCCCGCCTGCTCAAAAACTTCGTCCTCACCTTTGACCAGAAGAACCATCGCGTCCGGTTGATAAGACAAAACTCTATTCCGGCAAATCCGTGACGACGATTTGTGAGGTGAGGGTTTTATGGACAGGGCACTTGTGCGCTATCTCCTGTAGACGCGCGCGCTGCTCGTCCGTCAGTGGGCCTTCGAGTGTGACGTGGCGTTCGATTTGATGGACGAAGCCTTCTGTGTTGGCTTCGCAAGTGACGCAGTCCTTGGCGTGGATTCTCTGCTGGCGGAGCCGCACGCGGACTCGCTCTAAGGGCCAATTCTTGCGCCGCGCGTAGAGCGTCACGGTCATGGAGATACAGCCGCCGAGCGCGGAGAGCAGCAACGTGTAAGGGTCCGGCCCCGCGCCCTCGCCGCCGACGCTGGCGGGTTCGTCAATCGTAAAGCTGCGCCCGTTCTCATAGCTCACCTCGTTCTGCATATTGACGGTGGAGGTGACGGTCACTTCGCTCATGGCAATCTCCCTCGCATGATGATTGAAGAGCAAGCTTCAATATAAAGGCAAACAGACGCCACGGCTAGAGCGTTGGGCATTGGTCAATGCTCGCGGCTTTTGCGTTTTTAGTTGTCTCTCGTTACACTCCTGTGTCATCTGTATCAATCAAATATTCGAGTCACATCGAGAATCCAGCGAGGATAGTCAATGAAGATTCACGAGTATCAGGGCAAGGAGCTTTTGAAGCGTTTCGGCGTGGCCGTGCCGCGCGGCATCGTGGCGCGTTCCGCCGACGAGGCTTACAGGGCGGCGCAGGAGTTGGGGACAGACGTGGTCGTCGTCAAGGCGCAGATTCATGCGGGCGGGCGCGGCAAGGGCGGCGGCGTCAAGCTGGCGCGCAGCGCGGACCAGGCCAGAGAGATTGCCGCGCAGATGCTCGGCATGAAACTGATCACGCACCAGACCGGCCCGGAGGGCAGGGAAGTGCGCGTCCTGCTGGTTGAGGAAGGGCTGCCGATTGATAAGGAGTTTTACTTAGGGATAGTGCTAGACCGCACGACGGGCAGGCCCGTCTTCATGGCGTCGGCGGCGGGCGGCATGGACATAGAAGAGGTCGCGGCCTCAACGCCGGAACAAATCTTCAAGGAGCAGGTTGACCCGGCGGTCGGCTTTCGCCCGTTTCAGGCGCGCAAGCTGGCCTTCAAGCTGGGCCTGCCCTCGGAACTCATCAACGAGGCGGCGAAGTTCATGCAATCGCTCTACAAGGCTTATGAGCAGATGGACGCGACGCTGATGGAGATTAACCCGTTCCTGCTGACGAAGGACAAGCGGCTCATCGCGCTCGATGCGAAGGTCAACTTCGATGATAACGCGATGTTTCGTCACAAGGAATTTCTGGACCTGCGCGATCTCAACGAGGAAGAGCCGCTTGAGATAGAGGCTTCCAGGTTCGACCTCAACTACATCAAGCTGGACGGCAACATCGCCTGCATGGTCAACGGCGCGGGCCTCGCTATGGCGACGATGGACATCATCAAGCTGGCGGGCGGCGAGCCTGCCAACTTCCTGGATGTCGGCGGCGGCGCGTCGCAAGAGAGAGTTGAAGCCGCCTTCAAAATCCTGCTCGCGGATGAGAACGTGCGCGCCGTCCTCATCAATATTTTCGGCGGCATCGTGCGTTGCGATATGGTCGCGCGCGGCGTCGTCGGCGCGGCGCACAACCTGGGCATCAACGTCCCCGTCGTCGTTCGCCTGGAAGGAACCAACGTCGAAGAGGGCCAGCGCGTGATTAAAGAATCGGGCCTCAACTTCACGGTCGCCAACGGCATGAAGGATGCCGCCGAAAAGGTCGTCTCACTGGCGGGAGGATAAAGCCAGGAGCCAGGAGCCAGGAGCCAGGAGCCAGGAGTCAGAAGAAAAGCGATAGCATGTCCTTCATGCTGGATGCTGTTCTCTTCCTTCTGGCTTCTGGCTCCTGGCTCCTGGCTCCTGGCTCCTGCTTTACATGATTATGAGTGTGTTGTTGAGAGTGTTGGTCCAAGTTAGTCGCTTCGCGCTGGTGGGGCTGTTTCTGTTCACGGCGGGGGCGAAGGTTTTGACGGCGCGGGGGTTCGCGGAGAACGTGGCGAATCTGGTGGGCCAAGGTTGGGCCTGGCCCTTGACGATTGCCGTGATAGTGGCGGAGTTGCTGGCCGCCGCGCTGTTAATCTGGCCGCGCACGGTGCGGGCGGGTGGAGTGTGGTCGGCTGTATTGCTGTTGGGGTTCGCCGGATACGCGCTCTATTATGTTTACGTGATGCACGGCGAGCCGCTCGAATGCGGTTGCTTCGGCGGCATCATCGCCAGCCAGTTGGGCGTCAAGACGGCCCTGCGCAACCTGGCCCTACTCATCCCCGCCTTGCTCGTCATCTTCGGCCTACCTTCAACGCGAAGACTCAAACTGCCATAACCTGGAAGCCGCAAAGGAAGGCTCAACGTCCGCCCGCGCGTGAGGCGGGGCGGCGCAGGCGACTGATTTCGTAGCGCGTGTTATCAATGCGTTCCTGCACGTCCGGGTGGTCGCGGAAGAGCGTGCCGAGCAGCCCTGCATCAGACTGGCTGATGCGCTGTAGTTTTTGAAACATCGTTATCATGCCCTCGGAGTTGAAGCCCGCTTTGAAGAGGGCGCGGACGCCCAGAAAATCCGCCTCGCGTTCCTCTTCGCGGCTATGCACCGCGAGCAATCCACTGCCGACCATCTGCGCGGCTGTCTTCCCCAACTCTTCCGCCGCGTCGCCCGCGACGCCCGTAATCGAGCCGACGAGGTCCGCCAGCCCGCCCACGGCCTGCCTCTGTTGGACTGACTTCAGACTGTGACGCGCGACGACATGGCCCACTTCATGAGAGAGGACGGAAGCAAGCTCGTCATCATTGGCGAGCTTCAGCAGAGCCGTCGTCGCGTAGACGTACCCGCCCGGACCTGAGAAGGCGTTAATCTCTTTCTCGTTGATGACGTAAAAGTGATAGGCGATGTTCGGCCTCAGCCCCCTGCGCGCGACGCGCTGGCCTATGCGATTGGCGCGCTCCTGTCCCTCGTTCGTGAGTGTGTATCTCTTGCCAACCTCAAGGTGAAGTTGTTGGCCCAACCGCATCTCATCGCGTTCGCTGAGGAGACCGGCGTTGGAGTAACGCGCGTCGCGGAATTCGGCGTAAGGGTCATCCTGTATGATGCGCGTCGCGCTGTTCAAGACATCGGAGCCCAGGTTGACGAGCGCGGGAAGCTGGGAACCGGCGGGCGTGGTCGTCGCCATCTCACGTTTGACGCGGGGCTTGCGTTGTTGGGCGAAGGACGCGAGGGGGATGATGTGCGAGATAACAAGCGAGAGTATGACTGCTGCGAGCCTGCGGCGTGCGGGGGAATGACGGTCCATTCGTTTTAATCTCCTTCTGTGCTTTGGCAAAGCGGGCCGACCCAGTTGATTCTACTCCGTGACATCCGGTTGAGTGAAGCGCATCTGCGGTGCATCGTTGTCCGCGTTCACTGCTCGTTGTAGAATTGACGCGTTCTGTCAAGACGGTTGAGCGGGGAGGGCGAGCGATGGCGACACTATCATTCTGGGGCGCGGTCGGGAGCGTCACGGGGTCCAAGTATTTGTTGGAGACTAAGAGCGCGCGGGTGCTGGTTGATTGCGGGATGTTCCAGGGCTTGAAAGAACTGCGCGAGCGCAACTGGCAAGCGCCGCCATTTGATCCTGCATCGCTCGATGCCGTGCTCATCACGCACGCGCACATAGACCACACGGGTTATCTGCCGCGTCTGGTCGCGCTCGGCTTTAGGGGTCCGATATATTGTTCGCGCGGGACCGCCGACCTGCTCAAGATACTGTTGCCGGACGCGGCGCGGATTCAAGAGGAGGACGCGGACTATCGCAATCGCCACAAGTTGACGAAGCACGAACCCGCGTTGCCGCTCTACACGGAAGACGACGCGCGCGAGACCTTGAAACTCATCAATTCGGTGGCGAACACTGGCGAGCCTGTCGAAGTCGCGCGAGGGGTAAGCGCAGGGTTTCGCATCGCGGGTCACATACTCGGTTCCAGCCTCGTCCTGGTCCAGATAGAGGGCGAGGGCGCGGCTGGTCCGGAAAACGGCGCGCGAGAGGTGCGCGTGCTCTTCTCAGGCGACCTGGGCCACTATGACCAGCCCATCATACGCGACCCCGTGCCGCCCCCTGCATGCGAGTACCTGCTGGTCGAATCAACTTACGGCGACCGCCTGCATGATACCGTGAAGCCGAAGGACGCGCTCGAACGAATCATCAATGATGCCGTCAAGCGCAAAAGCCTGATACTCATTCCGGCCTTCGCTGTCGGGCGCACGCAGGAGTTGATCTATCTCATACGCGAGTTGGAGGACGAGAAGCGCATCCCTGTATTGCCCGTCGCCGTTGACTCACCGATGGCCGCCGCCGCGACGCAAGCCTACAGCCATCGCACCGAGGAGCAGGACGAAGACTACGCGAGCGTCCTCGCCCGTCCAGAGCATCCCTTGCGGACACACTCTATGCTGACGGCCTCTTCGCGCGAAGAGTCCAAGCGGCTCAATCATGAACAGGGGGCGCGCATCATCATCAGCGCGTCCGGGATGATGACGGGCGGGCGCGTCCTGCATCACGCGCAGAGGGCTGTGCCGGACCCGAACGCGACCATCGTCTTCGTAGGCTACCAGGCGGCGGGGACCATCGGGCGCAGGATTATTGATGGCGAGAAAGAGGTCAAGGTTCTGGGCCAGTGGGTTCCCGTGCGTTGTCGCATCGAACGCATCGGCGGCTTTTCGGCTCACGCCGACTGGAAAGAGGTACTGCGCTGGCTCGAAGGCTTGCCCGCCGCCCCGCGCCAGGTCTTCGTCACCCACGGCGAACCCGGACCCGCCGACGCCATGCGCGAACACATCGTAGAACGCTTCGCTTGGAACGTGGCGGTCCCCCAATACGGCGATAAATTCGACCTTGCATAGCCAAACGCCCTTTTTTACAGCCTTCGCAACGCCATTTACATGCGTGTAAACGCCATTTACACGCATGTAAACGCCATTTACACGCATGTAAATGGCGTTGACAGCCATGTAAACGCCATTTACACGCGTGACAACGCCATTGGCACGTCTGTAAATGACGTTTACACGCATGTAAATGGCGTTGTGATGCGTGTCAATGCCATTTACAGCCGTGTCAATGGCATCGTCAGGTCAGTTCAGTCTTGAGTGAATAGGAAAGCAGCATTCACCACAGAGACACAGAGGACGCAGAGGACGCACAGAGTTATTGAATGATTTCCTCTGTGCCCGCTCTGCGTCCTCTGTGTCTCTGTGGTGAATCTCATGCTTCATCACACTCAAGACTGAACTGACCCGCTACCCACTCTTCGGTGCGCTTGGAAGAGTTGAGGGCGCGCGTGCTATACTGCGCGGTCATTCAAAAAGCGTTGAGGGGTGAGAGGTCACGAGTGACAAGTTAATAGCTTGTTCTTCATGCTCGTCGCCGGTCGCTCGTCAACTTTTAAGGAGCAAAGTTTTGAGCGTTATGGTAGATAAAAACACGCGGCTCGTGGTCCAGGGCATCACGGGCAAAGAGGGCACTTTTCATACGAAGCAGATGGCGGAGTATGGAACGAACGTCGTGGGCGGCGTGACGCCCGGCAAGGGCGGGACCAAGCATGAGGGCTTCGCCGTCTTCAACACCGTGGCCGATGCCGTCAAAGAGACGGGCGCGAATGTTTCCGTTATCTACGTGCCGCCGCCCTTCGCGGCTGACGCGATTATGGAGGCGGCGGACGCCGGACTTCCCCTCGTCGTGTGCATCACGGAGGGCATCCCCGCGCTCGATATGGTCAAGGTCAAGGAGTACTTGTCCGACAAGGCCACGCGCTTGATTGGTCCGAATTGTCCCGGCATCATCTCGCCCGGCAAGTGCAAGATAGGCATTATGCCCGGCCACATTCACAGGGAAGGACGCGTCGGCGTCGTCTCGCGTTCGGGAACCTTGACCTATGAAGCCGTGGGCCAACTGACCGCGCTCGGCCTCGGCCAGTCCACCGCCATAGGCATCGGCGGCGACCCTATCATCGGCACGACCCACACGGACGCCCTCGCGCTCTTTCAGGCCGACGATGAAACCGACGGCATCGTCATGATCGGCGAAATCGGCGGGACGGCAGAAGAGGACGCGGCCAGCTTCGCCAAAGCCAATGTCACCAAACCCATCGTCGCCTTCATCGCCGGACAGACCGCCCCGCCGGGCCGCCGCATGGGCCACGCCGGAGCCATCATCGCCGGGGGCAAAGGCACTGCCGCCGAAAAGATGTCCGCGCTCGAAGAGGCCGGAATCAAGGTCGTCAACTCGCCCGCAGACATCGGCGCGGCGATGAAAGACGCCCTCGCAGCATAAAGAACATTCGGACAGTTGATTGCAGGGGAGAACAATGGCAGAGCAAATCGGCAATCTTACTTTCGGTATCATCAAGCCCGATGCCGTGCGCGGCGGGCAAATCGGCAATATCTTGCAGCGCATCACGGACGGCGGTTTTAAGATTCGCGCGTTGAAGTTGATTTACATGACGCAAAGGGAAGCAGAGGGCTTTTACGCAGTGCATCGTGAGCGACCCTTCTTCGGTGAGTTGACGGAATTCATGTCCGGCGGGCCGTGCGTCGTGATGGCTTTGGAGAAGGCCGGAGCCGTCCGGGCCTGGCGCGATTTGATGGGCGCGACAGACCCCGCGAAGGCCGACGCCGGAACGCTCCGCAAAGACTTCGGCGCGTCAATGGGCGAGAACGCCGTCCACGGTTCAGACTCGGAAGAGAACGCCGCGATTGAAATCTCTTACTTCTTCAGCCAGCTTGAACTCGTCTGATTGCCTTGAGTGAAGATGAAGGCAGCATTCACCACAGAGTCCCAGAGAGCACAGAGGACGCACAGAGAAATATTCAATGACTCTGTGCCCGCTCTGTGTCCTCTGTGTCTCTGTGGTGAATCTCAAGAGGGAAAAGCTGGCTGGCGGGTCTGCGCGCGTTAAGTGTAAAATAGTCAGCTAAAGAATCAAGAGACAAGAGGGTTTGTATGTCAATCATCAGCGACGTGATAGAGTCAACCAAAGCCATCATCAAGGGCATGGGCGTGACCTTCGCCTATATCCCCAGAGAGAAGTGGACCGTCGAATATCCTGATGAGCCGATTACGGTCCAACCGCGTTATCGCGGCATGCACCTGCTCCACGTTGACGAGTTCGGCAAGGAGAAATGCGTCGCCTGCTTCCTCTGCGCCGCCGCCTGTCCCTCCGAATGCATCTACATCATCGCCAGAGACGACCCGCGCCCGAAGGAAGAACGCACCGGCGTTGATGAACGTTTCGCGGAGGTCTACAACATAGACTACGGGCGATGCATCTTCTGCGGCTACTGCGTCGAAGCCTGCCCCAAAGACGCCATCACCCACGGCTACAATTTCGAGTTGTCCGTCTACAGCCGCGCCGACCTCCTCAAGACCAAAGACGACCTGCTCATCACCAAACAGGTCCAGTCCAGAAACTACCGCGTCGCCTCCTCGGATGAGGATGTCAACTCCGAATACAAAGAGGTCTAGCGGAAGGCAAAGGGTAAAAGTAAGAAGGCAAAAGTCTAGAAGGATGAGCAGCACACTCTTCCTCTTCACTTTTGCCTTTCGCCTTTTGCCTTTTACCTTTACCATGTAGGGCCGTATGGCTTACAGGGAATTTCATTACCGTTGGGAGTACGACTTGAAGGCCAGCCCGGAGGAGTTGTGGCCGCTCGTCGCGGACACCAACCGCTTTAACCGCGATACGGGCGTGCCCGCCGTTGAGTTGCGCGAGGGCGCGGCGGATGAGAAGTCTGCGGGCGCGCGCAGGCTGCGGCTTTACAAGTTCGGGATTCCGGTGGAGTGGGACGAGCAGCCCTTCGAGTGGGCCCGCCCGTCGCGCTTCGGGACAATGCGCCGTTATCATAAAGGGCCTATGGCAGAGGCCCGTATGCTGGCCCAATTGACGCCGCTCCCCGAAGGCGGGACGAGGCTCGTCTATGAAGTCTGGGCCAGGCCGAAGAACCTGCTCGGCCTCGTCGCCATTCCGGTACAGATCGGTTACTTGACCGCGCGCAGTTTCGCCAGAACTTTCCGCGAGTATGACCAGTACGCTTCAGGCGGAAAGCCGCCGCTCTATCAACCTGCGAGCGCGGACCTGACGAGCGGAGGCCGCGCGCGTCTCCTGGCCGTCGGCGACAAGTTGATAGCCGAGGGCGCGCCCGTGGAAATCGTAGGGCAACTGGCCCAGATGATAGAAGAGGCCGACGAGATGACGCTCGCCCGCATCCGCCCTTACGCGCTCGCCGATTACTATAATTGGCCCAGACGCGCTGTCCTCGAAACCTGCCTCTGGGCGACGCGGCTAGGGATGCTGGACCTGCAATGGGATTTAATCTGTCCCATGTGTCGCGGCGCGGGCGAAAGCAATTCATCCTTGCGCGACATCAACACGAACGTTCATTGCGATGGCTGCAAGATAGATTTCACGGTCAACTTCGACCGCTCCGTAGAGTTGACCTTTCGCCCCAACCCTTCCATCCGCAAGATAGAGATAGAGACCTTCTGCGTCGGCGGCCCGCAGGTCACGCCGCATATAGTGGCCCAGCAATTCGTCCCGCCGCGCGCCGAGCGCGAACTCAAGTTGCCGCTCGAAGCGGGACGCTATCGCCTGCGCACACCCGCAGAGGCGCGCGAGCAATCCATCATGGTCAGCGATGAGGGAAGCCATCAAGCCACGCTCTGCGCCGGAAGCGTCGAGGGCTGGTCCGGTGATGAGTTGGAGTTGTGCTGCATGCCCGCGTTGCGGCTGTTGAATAGCACGGATCGCGAGCAGGTCTTCGTGCTTGAGCGCACGGCCTGGAGCGACCAGGCGGCGACCGCCTCGCAGGTCACGGCCCTTCAGGTCTTCCGCGACCTGTTTGCGAGCGAAGCCCTGCGACCGGGCGAGCAGATTTCCGTAAGGAGCCTGACAGTCCTCTTCACGGACCTCAAAAATTCTACGCGGCTCTATCGAGAAATCGGAGACGCGACGGCCTTCGGTCGCGTGCTCAGCCACTTCGACGTGCTGCGCGAGGCCATCGCGGCGGAAGAGGGCGCGCTGGTGAAGACTATCGGCGATGCCGTGATGGCCGTCTTTCGCAGGCCGAGCGCGGCCCTGCGCGCGATGTTGAAAGCGCAAGAGCATCTCTCCAATCCGCCCGCAGGGATGCCGCCGCTCGCGCTCAAGGCCGGGCTGCATAGCGGGCCTTGCATCGCCGTCACGCTCAATGACCGGCTGGATTATTTCGGCTCGACGGTCAACATGGCGGCGCGGCTTGAAGGACTCTCGACGGGCGGCGACGTGGTCATCTCTGCGGCGGTCCACGCCGACCCGGAGGTGGCAGAGATGCTCTACGGGACCGATGCCGCTTTGCAGGCGGAGCCTTTTGAAATGATGCTCAAGGGTTTTGACGAAGAGAGTTTCAAACTCTGGCGCGTCTCGCCAGCGACGACAGAGGATGTCGTTCAGTTGACTTGACTCATCATCTCCCGTTAAGTTTTCTCTGACAATCACAAAAGTTTTCCAAGAGACCGCAGGAAGACTAAACCTGTCCACATCGTTGACCATTATCGTTTGATTGGAGTCTGCCCCGATGAATATCAAAACCAAGAACATGGCTTTGAGCGTGCTGCTCATACTGCTTGCGACCGTCGCGGGCGTGGCGCAGGAATCTTACCGTCAGCCGCCGAAAAGTGTGCTCGACGTGCTCAATGCTCCGGTCACGCCGAGCGCGTCCGTGAGTCCCGCGCGCGATTACATGCTGCTCGCGGAGGGCGTCCGTTACCCGCCGATAGCGGACCTCGCGCAGCCCATGTTGCGTCTCGCGGGCCTGCGCATCAACTCGCGCACGAACGGGCTTCACCTCGCGCCCTACTGGATTAAGCTCTGGACCAAAAAAATCTCCGACGGCTCGCAAGCGCAGGTCTCGCTGCCTGCGGGCGCGCGCATCAGCTTTCCCGTGTGGAGCACTGACGGCAAGCATTTCGCTTTTACTAACACCACGGCGAACGGCATAGAGTTGTGGGTCGGCGAGACCGCCAGCGCGCGGGCGCACGTTATCAAAAACTTGAGCGTCAACGCGCTGATGGATGCGCCCGTCCAGTGGATGCCGGACAATCGCACATTGCTGGTCCAACTCGTTCCCTCCAAGCGCGCATCTTTGCCCGTTGCCGGAACAGTTCCGCAAGGCCCGAACGTGCAGGAAAGCTCCGGCAAGCCCGGCCCCGTGCGTACTTATCAAGACCTCTTAAAGACTCCGTACGACGAAACGCTTTTCGATTATTACGCGACGGCGCAGCTTGCGTTTGTTGACGCTGAAAGCGGACGGGCCACGCCCCTGGGCCAACCCGCCATCTTCGAGACCGTTGACCCCGCGCCCGACAACCAGCACATTCTCATCGCGCGCGTTCATCATCCATACTCTTACCTGCATCCGGTGGATGATTTTCCCAAAGATGTGGAGGTCTGGGACCGCAACGCGGAGGTCGTTTATAAACTGGCTAGCCTGCCGCTCGCGGACCAGGTTCCGATTGAGGGCGTGCCCGTCGGCCCGCGCGATTACCAGTGGAGGCCGGACGCCATAGCGACGCTCGTCTGGGCCGAAGCTTTGGACGAGGGCGACCCGCGCAAGAAAGTCCCGTATCGTGACCGCGTGATGATGCTCGACTTGCGCAGGTTGAAAGCAGTGGCGAGCGCGACGCACCCCGTTGAGATTTTCAAGACCGAGCAGAGATACGTCAGCATGCAGTGGGTCGAGAAAGACGGCCCCGTGCTCATCAGCGATTACGACCGCGACAAACGCTGGCGACGCACTTTCGCGCTCAATGCTGATAACCTCTCCGAGACTCCGAGAGTTATCTGGAGCCGCAATATCAACGACCGCTACAACGACCCCGGCACGCCCGTCACGCGCCGCTTGCCGACGGGCCAACGCGCTATCCTGCGCTATGAAGATTCTATTTATCTCTCCGGCACGGGCGCATCGCCCGAAGGCGACCGTCCATTCCTGGACCGTTTAAACCTGCGCACGCTCAAGACCGAGCGGCTCTTTCGCAGCGACGATAAGAGCTACGAATCATTCGTCGCCTTACTGACGGACGACGCGAAGCAGTTCATCACGCGCCGCGAACGTCCCATCGAGCCGCTCAACTATTACCTGCGCACGCTCAATCAAGATAACGCGGCCCCAGAGCCTCGCGCCCTCACACAATTCCCGGACCCGACGCCGCAGCTTCACGACATCAAGAAACAACTCGTCACCTACAAACGAGCGGACGGCGTGCAGTGCTCCTTCACGCTTTATCTGCCGCCCGGATACAAGGAGGGCACGCGGCTGCCGACGGTCGTCTGGGCCTACCCGCTTGAGTTCACGGACCCCACGACCGCAGGGCAGGTGTCAGGCTCGACGCAACGCTTCACGACGATTACCGGTCCATCTCATCTCTTCTTCCTGCTCGCGGGTTACGCGGTTCTGGACAACGCGACGATGCCCGTCGTCGGAGACCCCGAAACGATGAACAACACCTACGTTGAGCAGATAGTCATGAGCGCGAAAGCGGCGATTGATAAGGCCGTCGAGATGGGCGTCACGGACCCTGAGCGAGTGGGCGTCGGCGGCCACAGTTACGGCGCGTTCATGACGGCGAATTTGTTGGCCCACTCGGACCTCTTCCGCGCAGGCATCGCCCGGAGCGGCGCATACAATCGCACGCTCACGCCCTTCGGGTTTCAGAGCGAGCGGCGCACGCTCTGGGAAGCGCCCGAACTCTACGTCAAGGTTTCGCCCTTCATGTACGCCGACAAAATCAACGAGCCGATACTTCTCATTCATGGCGAAGCGGACAACAATACGGGCACGTTTCCGATTCAATCCGAGCGACTTTATCAAGCCATACGCGGCAACGGCGGCATCGTCCGTTACGTGACCCTGCCGCTCGAAGCGCACGGCTACAGCGCGCGTGAATCCACAGAGCACACGCTCTATGAAATGATTGCGTGGTTCGACAAGTACGTGAAGAACGCGCCGCCGAGAGCGAAGAGCACGCAGCAGAAGACAGCAGAGAAATGAACGTGCAAGCGAAGGCCGTAAGTGAAAACGAATTGAAGATGGCGTCACTGTTGGAGGCTCTAGAGGTCTCGAAAATCTATCGCATGGGGACGACGGAAGTGGCGGCCCTGGACCGCGTCTCTATGGAGTTGAAGGAGGGCGAGTTCGTCACGATTCAGGGGACTTCCGGCTCCGGCAAATCAACTCTGCTGAACATGCTCGGCGGGCTGGACCGTCCAACGAGCGGCGAGATTATGTTCGAGGGCAAGCCGCTCGGCCCATTAACCAAGAAGGAGATGGCGCGTTACAGGCGCGCGGCGGTCGGGATGATCTTTCAAAACTTTAATCTGATTCCGACCATGACCGCCGCCGAAAATATCAGTCTCGCGCTGGCCTTCGGCGGACTGCGCGGCGCGGCCAGAGACGAGCGCGCGCGCGCACTGCTTGAGCGCGTCGGCCTCGCGGACAGGCTGACGCACAGGCCGTCGGAGTTGTCCGGCGGCGAACAGCAGCGCGTGGCCATCGCCCGCGCCCTGGCGAACAAGCCGCGCGTGCTTTTAGCCGACGAGCCGACGGGCAATCTTGACTCGACGCGCGCGCACGAATTATTGGCCCTCCTGCGCCGGATGGTCGGCGGCGACGGCCTGACCATCCTCATGGTCACGCACGACCAGGAGTTGGCCCAAAGCTTCTCCGACCGCATTATTCAAATGAAAGACGGAAGAGTGGTAGAGCAAGGATGAAGTCGGAAGGCTGAAGGATGAGAGATGAGCTATTCAGCGATGAATAGTTGAATAGCTCATCTCTCATCATTCGCCATTCGTCCTTCCGCCTTTCGACTTAGATTCAGCGAGGTGAGTTTATGTCTGCGAGTGTTGTGCCTGAGATGACGTTGGAGGCTTTGCGGTCGGTTCCGCTCTTCGCCTCTCTGGATGATGACGCGACGCGTGAGTTGCGCAGTCTCTTGATGGTCAGTGACTTCAAGCCCGGCAGCCCCTTGTTTCGTTCGGGCGATAAGGGCGATGCGATGTACTTGATAGAGACCGGGCGCGTGCTCATCAGCGTGAAGGATACTGACGGCAATGAAGTGACGCTCGCGGAACTGGCGGGCGGAGACTTTTTCGGAGAGATGGCTATCCTGGACGGGCAGGCGCGCTCTGCCGATGCGACCGTCCTGGAGGATGCGCGGCTCGCCGTGCTCTCGCGTCAGAATTTCAACTCCTTCGTGCGCAGTAACCCGGATGTCGCGTTGGAGATGTTGAGCGCGATTACGCATCGCCTGCGCCGCACGGACGAACTCTTGCGCCAGCGCGTCTCGCGTAATGCGAATGATGAAGAGCGCGCTCGCCTCACTCTCTCGGACAGGATGGCGGACCTCATCGCGGAGTTTGGCGGCAGTTGGAAATTCATAGGCGCGGCGATAGGCTTTCTCATTCTCTGGGTCGTCGTCAATTCGTTGCTCCTGCGCGGCAGAGCCTTCGATGCGTTCCCCTATGTGCTGCTCAACCTGGTGCTCGGCATGATAACGGGCCTACAGGCTCCCATCATCATGATGTCGCAGAACCGGCAGGGCGAGAAAGACCGGCTCCGCGCCGACCTCGATTATCGCGTCAATTTAAAGAATGAACTTTCGCTCTCGGAAGTCTTGCGCCGCCTGGACGTGCTGGAGAGTGAACGCCTCCCGAAATTATTTGAAGAACAGAACATGAAGCTCAAGAAGAAAGATGAAGAATAAAAGGACCGAATGATTAAAGCCATTTTCTTTGACTTCAACGGCGTCATCATTGATGATGAACCGCTTCAGATGCGAGCCTACAGGGAAGCGGTCGCGCCGCACGGCATCACGCTCACTGATGAGAATTACTACGACCTGCTCGGCACTGACGACCGTGGCTTCGTCCGCGCCACCTTCGAGCGCGCCGCCGTCCCGCTCGCTGATGAGACCCTGCGCGCCGTCATCGAACGCAAGTCCGCGTTTCATCGTCAATTAATCCTGGACCACTTACCGCTCTTTCCGGGCGTCTTGACTTTCATCAAGGCGGCGGCGCGCGAATTTCCACTGGGGCTGGTCAGCATGGCGCGTCGCGCCGAGATTGATTACGCGCTTGAACGCGCGGGCCTCGATAAGCTGTTCGGCGTCATCGTCAGCGCGGAGGACGCGCCGCGCTATAAGCCGGACCCCTGCTGCTACGAGCGGGCCTTTGAACTCCTTAACGAACAACTGCGAGCCGCGCGACAGCTTCCATTATTGGCCCAGGAATGTCTCGTCATAGAGGATGCGCCGCCCGGCGTTCAGGCGGCGCGCGCCGCCGGAATGCGGACTCTCGGCGTCACCAACACGGTCACGGAAGCGGCCCTCCGGGAGGCGGGCGCGGATGTCGTTACCCCAAGCCTCGCGGACTGGACCACAGACGCCGTCCATCACGTTTTCGAGAGCCGTTAAGACAATGACTCCTGCGAGCAAAATCATCGCTGAGAAACATCGCCGGGCCTTCGCGGCGGAATTGGATAAACCGGACGACGAGCTTGACCTGGAGTTGGCCGCGCTCTTGATAGCGGCTGAAGACGAAGCGCATCTGGATGTGGACGTGACGGACTATCGCTCGCGCCTCGACGAGTTGGGCCAACGCGCGCGTGAGCGCGTCGCGGCGGTTGCGCCGGGGATGGGCATCGAAGCCTTCAACCGTTTCATGTTTGATGAAGAGGGCTTTCACGGCAACGAGAAGGATTACTATGACCCGCGCAACAGCTATCTTAATCAAGTGCTGGACCGTCGCATGGGCCTTCCTCTCACGCTCTCCATCGTCTATATGGTGGTCGGGCGCAGGGCCGGGTTGAGCGTCGCGGGCATCGGCCTGCCGGGCCATTTCATCGTCCGCGCCAGCGAAGGCGGGCAGTTGGAGGAGACGTTCGTTGACCCCTTTTACGGAAAGACGGTCACGCTCTACGAGTGCCAGGAGCGGCTGGCCCAGATTAACGAAGAGCCGGTGCGGCTAGACCCGGCGGACCTGTACGACTACCACCCGCGCGTGATGATCGGGCGGCTGTTGATAAACTTGAACGACATTTATAAGAACGCAAATCTTTACAGGCAGACGCTGGCGGTCGTCGAACGCATGCTGATAGTGACGAAGTTCACCGCCCCCTGGGAGATTCGTGAGCGCGCCACATTGTTGGCCCAACTGGACCGTCTCCCGGAGGCCATCGCCGCGCTTCAAACTTACCTGACGTACCACGTACACTCTTCAAGCCTCGAACAGGCGCGCGAACAATTGCACGCGCTTCAACGTAAACAGGCGATGAGGAATTAACGATAGCATCCAAGAACTATGAGTCAGGAGCCAGAAGAAAAACGTTCGCTTGCCTTTCATGCTGGCTCCTGGCTCCTGGCTCCTGACTTCAAGATTTTCTTATGTCCTTACTAGATATCCTGTATCTCTCTTTGCGTAATTTGCGCGAGGCGAAGTTGCGTGCGATTTTGACGACGATGGGGGTCATCGTCGGGGTGGCCGTAATCGTGACGATGGTTTCGTTCGGGCTGGGGTTGCAGCGCAATACGACGGCGCGCTTTAAGGAGTTGGACCTCTTCAACGAGATTACGGTCTTCGGTCGCAGCCTCGCCAGCATCGCCGCGAACGGGTTCGGTCCTCCCGCGACTTCGGCTCCGTCAGCTTCTCCTTCAGCATCTCCCTCAACATCAACGAACGCCTCGGCGTCTCCCAACCCGAGCGCGCAACCGCAGGAGATGAGGCACGGCGAGAGGTTGTTGCGTCCTGACAAGGCTCCGCAGCGCGCGCTGGATGATGCCGCCATCGCGGAGATAGAGAAGATTCCGGGCGTCGCTTACGTCGAGCCGACCGTCTCCTTCAGCGCGTATGTGAGGTCCAATAATCGCGCGCAGATGCAATCCATCGGCGGCGCAATCGTGCCGAATCCTTCGTCGCGCTTTAAAGAATTTACCGCCGGAGGAATGATTTCCGCGCCGCTCGCCGACGAGGCCGTGGTGGATGACAGGTTCCTGCGCGACTTCGGATACGCGAAGGCGTCGGACGCGATAGGCCAGAAACTGGACCTGCTCGCGCCGAAGGGCAAGGAGCAAGTCGGAAGCCGGAAGGATGAAGGTGAAACGAAAGGCAAGGCCAATTCGGGTGAAGCCAAAATTGGTCCGGATGAATCTCAATCCGATGAAGAGGACGTGCCGAACTTTTTCGGGATTCCTGTGGCGGATGATGCGCCGGAGGCGGACACGGGCGAGGGGCGATTGGCGGCGCGTTCGTTTCGCATCGTGGGGGTGTTGAAGAGCGGCGAGAATGGCGCGCCGAGGTTTCGCGGGATGCTGCCTGCGGCGGGCGTCTATGTGCCTCTGGCGACGGCGCGCGCGTGGACGCTTGAGCACAGAGACGTGATGGGCCAAGTAGAGTTGCTGCTGGCGCGCGAGAGCGGCAAGTTGAGCGAGGATGAGGCCACGGGCTACGGCTCTGCCGTCGTGCGCGTGACGAATCCTGTCGTGCTGACGGACGTGCGCAAGCGTCTCACGGAACTTGGCTTCGGGAGCTTCTCGATAGTAGACCAGTTGGAACAGTTGCGAACCGTCTTTCTCATCATGAATTCGGTGCTCGGCCTGCTGGGCGGCATCTCTCTGCTGGTCGCATCTTTCGGCATCGCCAACACGATGATTATGTCCATACTCGAACGCACGCGCGAGATAGGAATCATGATGGCCGTCGGCGCGGAGGACCGCGAGATTAAGCTTATCTTCTTTGTCGAAGCGGCGGTCATAGGGTTGGCTGGCGGCATTCTGGGTTCGCTCGCGGCGTGGGGCATTGATGCCGTTGCGAACAGGCTCGCTTATCGTTTCATACTGAAACCGCAGGGCGCAAACTTTATAGACTTCTTCGCGCTCCCGCCCTATCTCTGGCTGGGCGCGATTCTCTTCGCCGTGACTATCTCAATCATCGCCGCGCTCTACCCTGCGGCCCGCGCCGCGCGCATTGACCCGGTGCAAGCCTTAAGACACGATTGAAATTCTTCAACACGTTTACTTGCTGAGGGCGACGGTGATGTTGTTGTCGCCGTTGTTGGCGGTGACGATGTCTGCTTTGCCGTCGCCGTTCAAGTCTGCGACGGCGACTCTGTAAGGGTCGCGCCCGACTTCTATGGTCTGGCCTGTGATGAAGGTTCCGCGACTGTTGCCGAGAAGGATTGTCACGTTATGAGTGCTGCCGTTGGCGATGGCGATGTCCTGCAAGCGGTCGCCGTTCATATCGCCGATGGCGAGGCTGCCTGTAGATGCGCCCGTCGTGGGGAAGGGCGAGCCGCTCATGGGCCGGAAGCCTCCCTGACCGTCTCCGAGCAGGACCGTCACGCCGTCATCGCCGGGGTCCGTTCCCTGGCCGGAGTAGCCCGCGATGGCGATGTCCTGTTTGCCGTCTCCGTTGAGGTCCGCAAGGTCCGCGAAGAAGGGTCTTTTCTGGACCTGAAATGGCGAGCCCGCCGCCTGTGAGAATCCGCCCTTGCCGTCGCCGAGCAGGACGGTCACGTTCTTGCTTCTGAAGTTTGTAGTGATGATGTCCGCGTTGCCGTCGTTATTGACATCTCGCGCGCGCACCTTGATGTAAGGCATCTGGCCCACGTCGAAGAATCGTCCGGGCGTCGCAAACTTGCCCGTCCCGTCGCCGTATACGACGAGCACTTTATTATCCATCCAACTCTCTATGACGAAGTCAAGGTGACGGTCTCCGTTGAAGTCTGCGACGGAGATGCCGTGCGGGTGCGGGTTGCTCTGGACCGTGACGGGCGAGTTGGGTGCGGGCGCGAATCCGCCCGCGCCGTCGCCGAGCAAGATGGTCACATATTTCGTGTCGTGGTTGGCGATGGCGAGGTCCGGCTTGCCGTCTTCGTTAAGGTCCGCGACCGCGATGTCATTGGGCGCGTGACCGGCGGGGAACGGAGAATTCTTCGCGGGCGCGAACACGCCTTTGCCGTCTCCGAGCAGGACGGTCAGGTCGTTGCTCTCAAGATTGACGATGGCGATGTCCGGCTTCTGGTCCAGATTGAGGTCGGCGATGGCGAGGCTGCCAGGGCTTGTTCCGGCGGCGTAGTTTTTGAGGCCGGGGCCGCTCGCGTGGCCCGCGCGCGAGGACTGCATCCCGCAACTTAAAGAGAGCGTGCAGAAGGTCAGCAGCAAGATAAACGAGCTATGCATGACGGCCTCCTCAAAGAAAAGTCATAAGAGATTCAAGTGCGCGCTCACTCTTTTATCTCATTGGTCCGGCTTACGGGAATCTTCCAGTCAAGCAATTCGGTCGTCTTCTCGGTGACACTTCCCTGAACGAATTTGGGTTCGGGTTCCTGCTCGATAATTCGCTGCGATGTCGCGTCGGCGTCGGCGGCTTCGAGGCTTTTCGCGGGCGTGGGCCGGACGAGCAGCCCGGCGATGATTTGGCCGAGACCGGAGAGCATGGGGATGAGACCGACGAGCCAGATGATGCGCAAGACGGGCTCTAAGTCGAAAGGAATTCGGGCGACCCATTCGGGCGGGAGCTTGAGGACAATCGCGGCGGAGAAGTAGAAAAGGAAAACCATCAGCGCGATGCCCGTGAAAAAACTGACCGTGCCTTTGGTGATGCGATTTTCCCTGCGCTGCTCCGGCGTCTCGCGCTCCTTCATGTGCAGCCACCAGGGCTTGTCGTGCTGCTCTTTTGGATGAGAGACATGCTGCCCGGAAGAATCGCGCGCTATCTCTTTATCCGCTTTATCGAGATGAGGGAGAGAACTGCGCGCTATCTCCTTGTTCATCTGGTCCAGGGCGCGCGTAATCTCTTCCGTCACATGCTCTATGTGCATGCTCTTCATCATCTCTTTGATTTTGGGCAGGGGTCCACGGTCGCTTCTGGCGATGGCCTCGCTGAGCGTGACGGCCTTGGCGATGACTTTCAGGTTCGCGCCGCAGACGCGGCAGTACTGTTGGCCCGATGAAGATTCGGTTCCGCACTGTGGGCAGTACATAGCTTTCACCACCGAAGATTTAGATTAAACAGCTTTCCTCACGCACCGCCCGCGAGCGGCTTGCCGCAGCGATTGCAGAAACGCGCGTTGGCATCCTTCTGCTTCGCGCCGCAGGATGAGCAGTTGAGACCGGCGCGCATGTTCGCGCCGCAGTTAGAGCAGAAGTCTGACCCCGCGCTGTTGGCCGCGCCGCAAGTGCCGCAACGCCCCGGCATCGGCGGCACATAGCCACCGGCTTTGCGTGAGATGTGTTCCTCTATGACCTTCCAGGCGTCCTCCGTGATTCTGTATTGCCAGTACGCGCCGAGCGCGGGCAAGGCCAGCAACAGGCCCGAAGAGAGTATCACTGCGACGGCTGCGACCGCCGCCTTGTCGAACCACTTCTGCATGCCCATCTCGACGCGCGTGCCGCCGTGTTCGGGCGTGATTTTGATAGTCAGCGCGGAAGAGAGTCCGGTCAGGTCGCGCAGGGTGCTCGACTTGCGTGCCTGCATGACGGTCGTCGCGGAGACCTGCATCGTTTGCACTTCATAATCTTCGTCGAAGAGATTGCGTAGCTCCGTCGTCAGTTGCGATGCGTCAATTTCGACGCCCGGATAATACCTGTTGTCCATCTTGATTACTGCCTCTCCTTCGGTTCAAAAAAAGGCGCGTCAATCCCGCGCGTTGTTGTATTCTACGCCAGGCATCATAGGATGGTTCAACGAAAAGCAGAAGTCAGGAGCCAGGAGCCGGGAGCCAGCATGAAAGACCAGCTATTCCGGCTTCTGTTTTGAGGGAAACGAGATGAAGATGAGTCGGCGCGAAATTGTTTCATTGATGTTGATAGCGGTCTCTGTTTTGGCGGGGGCGCGTGTAGGGGCGCAGGAAAGGACGGCGGGGGCGGAGGCTGCCGCACTCGACGGCTTTACGCAGGAGGGCGGGGCGGGCGAGCGTCGTTGGGAGGAACAGTTTCGCGCCGTGCCCGCGCCGAACAACGCGCGCGAGCACTTGCGTAAGTTGACGAGCCAGCCGCACGTCGCGGGCACGCGCGGCGATTATGAGATGGCCGTTTACGTGCGCGACCAGATGCGCTCTTTCGGTCTCGCGGCTGACCTCAAGGAGTATCAAGTCCTCATCAACTATCCGACGCAGCCGAGCGTGGTCGAACTCGTCTCGCCGCGTCATGAGAGATTAAAGGTCCAGGAACAACCGCTCGCGGAAGACGCGTCGTCCACGGACGCGCGCATCATCCCGCTCTTTAATGGTTACTCCGCTTCGGGCGATGTGACCGCGCCGCTCGTCTACGTCAACTACGGCCTGCCGGATGATTACGCGGCGTTGCAAAAGTCTGGCGTGGAAGTGCGCGGGCGCATCGTCATCGCGCGCTACGGCAATTCGTTTCGCGGCGTTAAGGCGAAGGTCGCGGAAGAACACGGCGCGGTCGGCCTCATCATCTACTCGGACCCTGCGGACGACGGCTACATGCAGGGCGACGTGTACCCGAAAGGCCCCTGGCGTCCTGAAAGCTCAGGGCAGAGAGGCTCCGTCGAATATCTCTTCGAGTACGCGGGCGACCCGCTCACGCCCGGCCTGCCGTCCATCCCCGGAACGCCGCGTCTCAGCATGGAGGCCGCGACCAACCTCCCGCGCATCCCCGTGCAGCCTATCTCTTATGGCGACGCGAAACGCTTGCTGGAAACTCTCGGTGGGCCAATCAGGCCCAAAGGATTCCAGGGCGGCTTGCCCTTTCCTTATCACGTCGGCGGGACCGAGACGGTGCGCGTGCATTTGAAGACCTTGATGGATTACGCGCAGCGCACTATCTGGAACGTGGTGGCGCGCATAGACGGCGAGACGGAAAAGGACCGTTGGGTCTTGATGGGCAATCACAGGGACGCCTGGGTCTTCGGCGCGGTTGACCCGAACAGTGGAACGACCGCGATGCTCGAAGCGGCGAGAGGCTTCGGGCAGTTGTTAAAGGCGGGTTGGAAACCGCGCCGCTCGATTATCCTGTGCAGTTGGGACGGAGAGGAATACGGCCTGCTCGGCTCGACCGAATGGGCGGAGGAGTACGCGGACGAGTTGAAGGAGAAGGCCGTCGTTTATCTCAACATGGACTCGGCTGTTTCCGGTCCAAATTTCGGCGCGTCCTCCGTGCCCACTTTATGGAAGACGATTCGCGCCGCGACGCGCGACGTGACGGACCCCAAGACGAAAAAGAGTATCTATCAAACATGGCAGGACCGCTCGCGCGAATCGCAGCCCGAACCTGACATGACAGACGCGAGCAGGGGCACAGACACGCAGATTGCCGAAGCACGCATCGGCGCGCTCGGCTCAGGCTCCGATTACACGCCCTTCCTGCAACACCTCGGCATCACCTCTCTGGACCTGGGCTTCGGCGGCGATTACGGCGTCTATCATTCGGCCTATGATTCGTTCAACTGGATGGCGAAATTCGGAGACCCGACCTTTCAGTATCACGTCGCCGCCGCGCAAGTCTGGGGCACGCTCGCCATGCGCTTCGCGGACGCCGAGGGCTTGCCCTTCGACTACACGGACTATGCCGCGCAGATTCGAGACTTCTTCAACGAAACGCAGCGCAGCGCAGGGCGTCGTAAACTCTCCGACTCCTTCGACGCGAAGGCGATGACCGATGCCATCAACAATCTTTCGGAAGAGGCCGCGCGAGTTGATAAGAGACGACGCGAGACCTTGCTCGAACTTGAGAGAACTCGTGTCCAGGCCAACGAAGCCTACCTGCGCGCCGTCGCCAGAATGGCTCGCCTCAATGATGCGCTCATCGCCGCCGAACGCGCCCTCACGGACGAACGCGGCCTGCGCGGTCGCACCTGGTACAAACACCAAATCTACGCCCCCGGCTACTACACGGGCTATGCCGCGCAACCGCTCCCGGACTTTCGCCAGGCCATAGACGACCGCAACACCACCAACGCCCGCGAAGCCTCCACACGCATCATCGCCGCCCTCAACCGCGCGACCGAAGTTTTAAGAAAGGCGCGCGAGTAGAAGCGGACGCAGGAGACACACTGTATGTCTGACATATTTGAGGGCAGCCGGGCAGACGAGTGCGAGGCTTGGCGGCGCGGCGGGCGAAACTAATGGACGGCTCTAAAGAAATGGCTTGAGCAGTCTTGAGCGGCAAGACGATTTTAAGTAGGTGTCGCAGAGGCTCAATGCCTGGCTTGCGTCCTTCTGCCCGTTCATAAAACCCGCTTGCGCATGTTATGAACCGCCTCGTTATATTTCTTAATCCCCTCGGCTCTCCTTTTCCCGGATGCGGCCTGCTTATCCAGCGCCTCTTGCTGCCAGTTCAGGTCTTTGATTCTTTCGGTGGCCTCAAGTTTTTCTGCGGCTCTTGGGTCCACAGGGTCTTCCTGGTCTAGCCAGAGAGCCTCGCCCGCGATCCGATTTCGCGTATCCTGGAGATTCTCGATTCGCCCATCAACCTCCCAAAGTGCCCTGGTCAATGCTTTCTCAAACGCCGCCATGCCCACAGGAGCCACCTCTTTCATATGGTCGTCTCCCGTCTGCCGCAACGACAGGAACTTCGCGCGCCACCAGTTCAGCTTTTCGATAATGTAGGCGGAGCCTGCGAGGGGCGGGCGGCTTTGAAATGGCGCATGCGGGGCTGACGCCCTTTCGATGGCTTGACGATATAGCTCATCCATACCGCTCAGCATCCTTTGCAATAAATCATTGACCTCTTTTGCTTTCATGGCAGCGAGGCTCTCCATCATCTGTTTTTCAGCATCAGTATAAGTTAGCACGTTACCTCCTGGTCTGATTCGTGGCTCGTGGAATGGGACGGCTGGAATGACCCGTGAAGTGTGCGTTGAGAATTGAGACGCTCGCAGCCGTGATCATCTTCTCTCTCTCTGGACAAGAGACACACTTTACAGGATTATTGGCGCGGTGCCAATGCACCCTGTGCCTCACTGCCCGCGCGTCGAGAAGATGTTTCCACCGGCTCGCGTCAGGCAGTCATGCTAAGTAACCGGCGCGTGTATCACCACCCGCCGCCTTCATTAGGAGAAAAAAATGGCTCACTATAGAGAAGAGAGCGAGATGTACGGAAAGAAAATTTATGCGAGCAGGTCTCACACCAATGAAGACCGCAAATGCCACATGCCATGTTCACACGAGGGTTGCTACGAAAGGTGTGATAAAAATTTTGGTCACGACCCTGACCACAGTTGCCCTGTGCATGGCTCTTTCTAGCCTGGATGATGAGCCTCTGTTGAGGACTCTTTAGAGAACCTGTAGGGGCGGGCCTCCGGGTCCGCTCCTACAAGGCTACAGCGTTGGCTGAGCTTTAGCCTGATGCCGAACTCGCTTTTATCTATTGACCCGCCTGCTTCACAGACCACCCCGGCCCAAGTTGACTTGCTAGCTCTTGTTCTTGCCTTTGGTTTTGACTTCGGGCGGGAGTTTGTTGGCGGCTTCGATGATGGATTGCGCGCTTTCGAGAGCCTGTTCTAAAGATTCGCGTTCGCCCTCTTCTTTGGCCTGGTCGCGCATGGGTGTGAGTTGAGGGATGAAGCGCGTGGCGGCGGCTGAGAGCAGGCGCAGGGATTTTGGGAGGAGCGGGTTTTTGTCGTCGCGCTCGCTGACATCGTCTATGTTGGTGATGGCTTCATCCAGGATTTTGGCGATGTCGCTCAAGAGTTCGGCGCGCGTGCCTTTGGGCAGTTCGCCCCACTTCTCAGTCTCTTTCTGGACCTGCTTGGAAGCGGCGGCGGCGGTCGGGTCCGTGATGACCAGCAGGCGTCGCTCGATGGCGCGGATGAAGACGGCTGTGCGTTTGTCGAGAGCTTGCGCTTCGCGTACGAGGTCCATTTCCTGTTCGGTCAGATGATCGCGTGCGGGAAGTGGTAGTAGCGTGCGCGCATGCGTCTGTTGTGGCGACATCAGGAGGAGCAGTGATAGGAGCAGGCAAGCCTTGAGGGCGCGCGCGCGTGTGCTGTCGGTCATGGCTGTTTGTCTGGCGAGGTGGGAGACTGGCTGGCCGGGTTCCGGGCCTTGTTGTCATAAGATTTACTGCTCGCGGGCATGGGCTGCTCACGCAGGACAGTGTTGCCGTAAAAGGATTCGAGGGCATGCGCGCGCGCGTCCTTCGTGTAGTCGAGGATGGCGCGGATGTGTACGGAGTATTCCACGGGCGTCGTGCGCCGGATGGTCTCTATGCGCGGGGCGTGTTCGCGCAGGGCCAACTCCAGACGCTTGTAGAGGTCTCGCACCTTGCCCCGGCTCTGGTCCATTTCGCTGAGATACTTGAGCGCGTTTTCAAAGAGAGCTTGATAGCAGCCCATCTCTCGGGCGGCCCCGTCGAACTGCCCCGCGCTGGTCAACTCAAGCGCGCGGCCAAGATGCGCTTCGGCCAGTTCGATGCTGGCGCGCGTGCGGTCGCCCGCGCCGCGCTGGCCGTTGAGCCTGGTCCAGTCATCGCGCGGGATAAACTTCATGGGCGGCGGAGCCTGTGGCGGCAACTGCTGCTGCTGGTCCTGCGCGCGCGCGGCCTGGGTCAGGCACACGGTCAGCGCGACCAACGCGCAGATGCTTGCAGTCGTTTGTAATGTGCTTGAGAGAAACGAACCAGTTACTGCCATGTTATTCACTTGGTTGAATAGTAAATCGTGAGTGGTAAATAGTAAATGGTAAATAATTAGTGACGCCTAATGAAGGATGCGCGAATGAACGAGGGCCGTTGCCCGTCGCTTAGTATTCCTCTCATCACGCGCCGAGATTGTTGGACCATTTATTGGGCCAATTATCGCTCACGGCTTTTTACGCTTCACTCCTTCGCCCCGCTTAATCTGGTTGCGCAAGGTGGGCAACCTCAAATTGACCTTCTCGATTTCCAACTTATGTTTTTGCGCGTCGGCGCGCGCCAGAAATGTTTCGTAAGCCGCGAGCGCCTCCGGGTATTCGCCCATAAAATCGTGGGAGGTGGCGATGAAGTAGTAAGTCACAGCGAGGTCCGGCCTGGCCTGTATGAGCCACTCGTATTCGGGCAGCGCGTCATTGAAACGCTTCAACTCGTAGAGCGCGGTCGCAAGGTTGGCGTGCGCCGCGTAGTCTTCCGGAGTGACGTTGAGAATACGGCGCAAGATGACCACGGCATCCGCGAAGCGGCGCGACTGGACCAGCGCGGCGGCATAGCCCGTCGCATAGGCTACGTTGCGCGGCTCGACTTCGACGGCGCGCGCGAAGTATTGGAGCGAGCGCGGCGGGTCGCTCGTGCGATAGAGACGGCCCAGGCGGGCCAGCAGCGCGGCGTTGCGCGGGTCTCGCTCAAGCAGTTTCAAGAGAGCCTCGCGCGCCTCCGGCGTGTCCGATTCATCAGCCGCCAGAGTTGCGCGCAGAGATTGTATCTCCGGCCTCTGCTTCTCTTCGTCGCTTAATTGGTCCAGCGATTGTAAAGCTTCGTCAATGCGCCCCGCCCGCGCGTAGAGCCTTGCCATGATAGGGATGAGAGTGGACCTCTCTTGAGGCTTGACGCGGGCGGCGTGTAAATCTTCGAGCGCGCGTTCATTCTCTTTCGCCGAGAGGTGAATCTCCGCGCGCATCAACCGCGCGGGCGCATCGCCGGAATCAATCGAGAGCGCGCGTTCGAGACTTGAGAGAGCCGCCGCGCCGTCGCCGCCCGCGCGTTCCATGTCCGCGCGAGTGGTCCACAGAGAGACGTTCGCTTCCTTGCTCTCGGTCGCGCGACGCAAGAGCGCGAGCGATTCTTGAGAATCTCCCGCGCGGCGTCGCACGTCGGCCAGTGCCGAGAGCGCGATAACATTTTTCGCGTCGAGTTCGAGAGCGCGTCGCAACAATGGTTCAGCCTCGCGGTCTCGACCAGTCGAGCGCGCCAGCAACGCGCCGAGCGCGGCATGCGGCAAGGCCCAATCGCCACGCAGTTCGCTTGCACGCTTGTATGCCGCCTCGCCTTCCGCCTGTCGGCCCAACCCGATGAGCGCGGCTCCGCGCTGAAATTCCGCTTCGGGAAATTCCGGGCGCAACTTAATCGCTTCCTCATAAAATTCCAGGGCCAGTTTGAGATCGCCGTGCGCGTGAGCATCCTGCCCGCGCTCGAACAACTTGACGGGGTCGGCCTGCGTATCGCCAAAGGATGAGTCGCTCTGCGCCCGCGCGACCGGCGCGCAGAGCAGAGACATCACCAGCATGAGCGAAAACGCGAGTGAGCGTAAGATGTGCGGTTGAGAATGAGAGCGAAACAACATCTGTGACGGAAAATCTACAATCCAAATTTACGCGCAATCGAATCCGATTCGAGAAGGTTCAAGGGAGGCCGCAATCATAACACGGCTCAAAGGCAAGTCGGAAGTGGTTGAGATGAAGGATGAAAGGAAAGCTATTCAGCATTGAATAGCTGTTCTCTCATCACTCATCTCAACCACTTCCGACTTGCCTTCCGGTTGCGTTGGGCAAATGCATTGGGATAACATGCGCTGGCGTGTAGAAACCTTTCCCCGATTAGATTGAAGTTAATATTCTGGCGAGGCGCGGCGTGTGCCCGTTCGTCATGAGTTGGAGCAATCAGACTGTGAGCAGTTGGGTGGTCCAGGAAATGTCGTACGCCGCAACGGGCGAAGCTGAGAATGCATCGGTAGTCTCGCCCGAAGCCGAAGCCAAAGAACGGCAGTTGCGCTCTCTCTTTCAAAAGATGGATTCGGTCATCGTCGCTTTCTCAGGCGGAGTTGACAGTACCTACGTCGCTTATATCGCCACGCGCGAATTGGGGGAGCGTGCCCTCTGCGTGACGGGCGAATCGGCCAGCCTCTCGCAGCATCAACGGGAGGAGACGCCCCAACTCGTCAGGCAGTTCGGCCTCCGCCACGAAATCATCCAGACCGAAGAACTGTCGGACCCTCGTTATCAAGCCAACGCGTCCAACCGTTGCTACTTCTGCAAAACCGAACTCTACGGCAAACTCGCGCCGCTCGCAGAGGAGCGCGGCATAGAGTTCGTAGTTGACGGTTCGACGACGGATGACCTCGGCGATTATCGCCCGGGCCGCGCGGCGGCAAACGAGCGCGGCGTGCGCAGCCCGCTCATAGAGGTCGGGATGAGCAAGAGCGAGGTCCGCGAGTTGAGCCGTCGCGCGGGTCTGCCCACATGGGACAAGCCCGCGAGTCCGTGCCTCTCATCGCGCATCGCCTACGGCACGCCCGTCACCATCGAACGACTCAAGACCGTGGACACAGGCGAGGACATCATGCGCCGTCACGGCTTCAGAGAATTTCGCGTGCGCCATCATGAACATCTCGTGCGGCTCGAAATCGCGCCCTCGGAATTGGACCAGGCTCTCAAACGCGAAGTCGTTGACGAACTCGCCAGGGAATTTCGCGCCCTGGGCTTTCGCTACGTCACGCTCGACCTGCACGGCTATCGCACGGGAGCGATGAACGAAGGATTGCAAAGACAGGAGCCAGGAGCCAGGAGCCAGGAGCCAGGAGGAAGAGCAGAGCCTTCATCATGAAGTGCATGCTATTGCTTTTCTTCTGGCTTCTGACTCCTGGCTCCTGGCTTCCTGCTTTACGCATGATGTATCGGATGAAATTCTGGTGGGGAGTTGCAGGCTTGCGTGGGCTGGCAGGGTCGCTGCTTTGTTTGTTGGTTCTGTGTGCGGCGTCGGGCGACGCGTTGGGCCAATCGGGTCGTCGCGGCGGGAGGCAGGGCGAAGCGACGCCTTCATCGTCGCCTGCGGGGCAGAAGGATGAGGCGACGGCGGCGAACGTCAATGCGGTCGAGGCTCCGAAACTCTCTCTGTTCGTGGCGGACCATTTTTCGAGCGAGGATATTCCCTCCAACATCGCGCGTGAGATAGTCCAGAGCTTTTACTCGCGCTTGCATGAACGCTACGCTTCGCTGGCCGTCACGCAGGAGCGGGACATGAGCCGCAAAGAGGCAGTCGAGCGCGCGAGGAAAGTGCAGAAGATATTTGTGGTCTGGTTGCAAGTCGAGACGGATAGGCCGGAGACGGAGCGCGAGAAGCCGGACGCGAGCGATTATGACACTCTCGCCGTCACCTACGTCGTCTTCACGCCGGGCACGGCTGAGATTAAGACCGAAGGCAGAGTTTATTACCAGCGCCTTAACGAACGCGCCATGCGTAACGGCGCGAATCGCCAGCGCAGGCGGCCTCCCGTCCGGCTTCCTTCGGAGGAGACGCTTGAGGGCGTGGGCCGCCTGGCGGCTGACCGCGTGCTCGCGACTTTCAAAGACCTGCTGCCGCAGCCTTGAGGGCGATAAGCTGAAGGGCGGCAACCTCAACTTTCTTGAAATTCAAAGACGGAGACGATTATGACAGCAGCAATGGTGGACGATATTAAGCAGATCAGGGAAGACAATCCGTTCGAGTCCATGATGTCGCGCTTCGACCGCGCGGCCCAACTCCTGGACCTGGACCCGGACCTCTACGCCGTCATGCGCGTGCCCAACCGCGAGTTGAAAGTTTACATTCCGACGCGCATGGACTCCGGGCGCATACAGGTCTTCGAGGGTTTCCGCGTCCAGCACAACTTCGCGCGCGGCCCCGCTAAGGGCGGCATACGCTACTCGCCCGATGTCAACATTGATGAGATTCGCGCCCTCGCCGCCTGGATGACCTGGAAGTGCGCGGTCGTCAACGTCCCGTTCGGCGGCGCGAAGGGCGGCATCATCTGCGACCCGACGCAGATGTCCCTCGGCGAGATAGAACGCATGACCCGCCGGTACGCAGCCGAGTTGATAGATTTCATAGGGCCGGAAAAGGATGTGCCCGCGCCCGACATGAATACCAACGAGCAGACGATGGCATGGATTATGGATACCTACTCCATGCACGCGCGCCATACCGTGACAGCCGTTGTGACGGGCAAGCCCGTGGACCTCGGCGGCTCCTCCGGCAGACGGGAGGCGACCGGGCGCGGCATCCTCTTCGTCATCAACGAGGCCATCAAGCGTTTCAAGATGGTCCCGCCCTCGACCCGCGTGGTCGTTCAGGGTTCGGGCAACGTCGGCGGCATAGGCGCGCGCCTCCTGCACGAGTCCGGCTATAAAGTGGTTGCTATCTCGGATGTCCACGGCGGCATCTACAACCCGAACGGCATAGACATCCCCGAAGCTCTCAAGCATTTACAGCAGACGCGCTCGTTCGAGGACTTCGCGGGCGTGGACCGCGTGAGCAATTCTGAACTGCTCGAAATAGAGTGCGACGTGCTAGTCCCAGCCGCCACCGAAAACCAGATTACTTCGCATAACGCGGACAGGATTAAGTGCAAGGTGCTGGCCGAGGGGGCCAACGGCCCAACCACCGCCGGAGCCGATGAAATCCTGCATAATAACGGCGTCTTCGTGATTCCAGACATCCTGGCGAACGCGGGCGGCGTGACCGTCTCTTACTTCGAGTGGGTGCAGGATCGCATGGGCTATTTCTGGCGCGAGGATGTCGTCAACGAGCGGCTTCAGGATAAGATGGTCGCCAGTTTTAACGACCTCTGCCGCTACGCAGACTCGCATACGGTGGACACCCGAACCGCCGCTTACATGCTGGCGATTGACCGCGTAGCCTACGACACACGCATGCGCGGTATTTACGCGTGACGGAAAAAACACATGGCTTTTTGTCGCTAAGTTGTGAAAAAGTCTTGATTTCCGCTCGAATGTGGAGTATGGTCTGGCGGATTCGGTATGTGTGTCGAAGTCTATCGTTTGCAAAAATTGACGGGTTATACACATTCTGAAATGTTGACAGTGTGCCTCTGTTTTCGTATAAACAATGCACATTAGTTGCTGAAAGAAAAAAACAGAACAGTTGAGAGGCGTGAAAGAGGCAGTGCTAACGCCCGAAAGAGAGCAGCCCACAAAGCCGCTCGACACCTCTCGCTGCTCCGCTCCATCTACAAGACGTGTTAAGGTCGAGGGCGGGAGCAGTTCTTTAACTTTGTCGTGTACGCTTGTAGCTGGAGCGTCCGCGCCTTGCAAGGAAATTGACGATCACCGCGTCACGTTCTTGATGAATGGATAGATGAAACAAGACCAACACCGAAATCGTCAGAGCCTGTTCAGGCCCGGTCGCACTATACGAAATTTTCTATACTCATTTCGCAGGAGGAATGCGATGAGACTCGCGAGAAGAGCGCTCTTTGCCGCGCTTGTTATGTTGGTGCTGTGTGCCGCAGCGTCAGCTCAAACTTTAAGGTTGGAGAATGATCCGAGAAATCAATCTCCATCCGTAGGCACGGGCGGTCCCGAAGGTGGCCCTACCGGACTTTTCACCATCTACGATGGTTCGACGATCCGCAAGGGAGAATTCACTTTCAGCATCGCCTACTCCAACTTCGACCGTGATCCAGGTAACGTTGACATCAGCGATATCCCGCTCAGTTTCAACGTCGGTTTGAACGACCACATAGAGTTGTTCTTTAAGACCAACGCATACCGTGGCATCAAGGTCAACAATCCATTAAATCTTTCGAGCTTTTACTTGCCGAACGTGCAGGTTAATTGCGGGTCGCTCTCGACGACGGGGTCGGCAGCGCCCGGTGGCGGGCGTTGCAGCCCGGCGGCGATTGTCCAGTTCTCGACCGGACCGTCGGTCGGCAACCTGGGCCGCCTGGCGGTCTTCCGCCCGCTCAACAACCAGCCGTTCGTGCAGTTCCCGTTCATCGGCGGCTCTGCGGGCACGTTCCTTCAGGGACCAGGCGCACGAGGAACACCGTTCGGTTTCCCAGGCTTCAGCGCGAGCCTGAGCACGCCCATCGTGAGCTCCAACAGCGGAACCTTTAGCGGGGCGGATAACTTCCCCGGCATCGGTTCGCCGGTCGGCAGCATCCTGCCGGGCATCGTGCTCTCCTCGACCGTCCTGCCTTGCACGGCCTTGACGGGCGCGTGCAGTCCGTTTGGCGGCGGGACTCCGCTGAACCCGCTCGTCGTGCCGACGACCTTTACGATTGCGCCGAGCTACTTGCCCGATGCGCCATTCGTCAGCAGGCTCTATGGTGAGTCCAGCTTTACCAACTACGTGGCGGGCGCGAAGATTCGTTTGACGGATCCGAACAATCCGCTCGGCGTTGGCCTCATTCCGTTCTATCGCTGGTATCCGGACAAGGCCGACAGCTTTAGCGGCTTTAACCAGATGCAGCGCGGCTCCGGTCCCGGTGGCGACATCGGCGACTTCGGCCTTATCGGATTTGTTGACGGGCGGCTGAGTCGTTCGGTGAACATCTCAGCCAACTTCGGTTACATCCTGAACAGCAATCCGAAGAGCAACCTCGGAACCAACACGAAGTTCGTGCTTTTAGACAGACCGGATGAAGTTATCGCCGGTGTCGGCTTTGACTTTCCTGTGACGAAGCACTTCCAGCCCGTCGTCGAGTTGCGTTCGACGCAGTACGTCGGGGGCCGCACCCCGAACGCCTTTGAGAACAGCCCCGTGGATGGCCTCATCGGTGTCAAGATTTACCCGCGACGCTGGTGGGGCTTGGGCCTGGCCTATCGTCGTCATTTGAACCAGCAGGATCAGTCCACCTTCAATAGAACTAATTTCAACACGCAGATCAACCAGGTCTCCGGCATCTTCGTGCCGGGCCGTGGCGTCGTCATCGTGCCGGGCACGACTCGTCCGGCGACGAATAACGGACTCCCGAACGGCTTCAACGAGTCTGACGACCCGAACGGTTTTATGGTGCAGCTTTGGGCCGGGCGACGCAACGAGCGCATCCCGTCCATCCTGCCGAACCAGCCGCCGACAGTCACGCTCGCGGCTTCGTCCTCTTCGATTACAGTGGGTTGCCCTCCGGGGACTTCCGACTCAAGCTGTACTCCGAGTGCCAGCCAGTCAGTACAGTTGACGGCTAATGCGACCGACCCCGACGGCGATACGCTGCTTTACACGTATACCACCACGGGCGGACGCATCACGGGCGAAGGCCCCAACGTGACCTGGGACTTGACGGGCGTGACGCCCGGAACCTACACCGCTTCGGTGGAAGTTGATGACGGCTGCGGCTGCATCTCCTTCTCTTCGACGCAGGTGACGGTTGGCACTTGCGCGCATTGCGTCCCGCCATGCCCGACGGTCAACGTCAGTTGCCCGGACAGCGTGGACGCCGGTTCACCTGTGACCTTCACGGCTAACGTCGCCGGTGGCGATCCCAACCTGACGCCGACCTACAACTGGTCAGTCTCAGCCGGAACCATCAGCAGCGGCCAGGGCACGTCCTCGATCACGGTTGACACAACCGGGACCAGCGGACAGACCATCACGGCGACCGTGGAACTCGGCGGCGTCGAGCCGACCTGCACGAGGACAGCTTCTTGCACGGCTTCAGTTCGTCCTCTGCCGAATTTGGCGCGTAAGTTCGATACGTACGGCAACATCAAGTTCAACGATGAGAAAGCACGTCTCGACAACTACGCTATCCAGTTGCAGAACGAACCCGGTTCGCAGGGCTACATCATCGCCTACGGCTCTTGCACAGGCGAAGGTCAGGCTCGCGCGGATCGTGCGAAGGACTACCTGGTCAATACGCGCGGCATTGATGCCGGACGTATTGTGACGGTGGATGGTGGATGCCGCTCCGAACTGACGGTCGAACTCTGGATCGTCCCGTCCGGCGCGACGCCTCCTGCGGCGGACACGTCCGGGGCCGTTGATCCTTGCCCGGATTGCAAGGTGACGAAGAAGCCTCGTCGTGCGCCCCGTCGCCATCGTCGTGGTGGCAGCGAAGAGGAGTAATCCTTCGATGTGATTACTGCTCGGCGGCTCAAACCTGAAACGTTTGCGTTTCTTCGATGATGAGACGCGACCACTTCCGAACGCGGGCGATGCTCTCCTTAACAGGGGAAGCATCGCCCGCTTCGCTTTAAAGTTGGCCCGCCTCCGGTCTATTATCTGCCTGGCCGGATGCCGGAAATACAACCGCTCTCGGCGCGGTTCGCATCCTACAGCCTGTTTGACAGGACCGCTCTTGATTATTTGAGAGTTTTTGATACGAGACGAAACGGATGGTGACCCGACAAATGAAACGATTTCTTTTAACGCTTATTCTGCTCGCGCTGCTGGCTCCGGCCTTCGCGCACGGCGACCTTAATGTGAAGGCTGCGGCGGGTGACAATGCCGTTCCAGACGCGCCCGCGAAGTATGTCATGGACTGGCGGGTGACTGGTCCAACGGGCGGCGATGTGCGCGGGCTGGTGGTTGACCCGAACGACCCGCAACGCTTCTATTTCGGAACCCTCGACGGCCAGATTTACACGTCCGTAGACGGCGGCCAGCAATGGCGCATGCTCGTCAACTTCAATCGTCCGAAACTCTTCGTGGACCACATCATCGTGGACCCGCGCGACTCCAAAGTGATATATGTGGCGACGCATCGCCACAAAGACCCCGGCGGCTTCTTCAAGTCAACGGACGGCGGGCAGACCTGGCGCGAGTCCACAGAACTCAAGAGCCAGGCGTTACACTCTTTGGCCCAATCTTCAAAGAACCTGGACCTGCTCCTCGCGGGCACGAACGATGCAGTTTATCGTTCTATGGATGCGGGCGAGACCTGGGAAAGAATGCCGACTTCGGCCAACAGTCCGACGAAGGTCGAATCGCTCGCCATAGACCCGCGCGATGAAAACACTATTTACGCTGGCACATGGTATCTGCCTTACAAGACGACCGACGGCGGCAATAGCTGGAACATCGTCAAGAACGGCATCATAGATGACTCCGACGTGTTTGCGATTGATATAGACCACATGAACCCGGACCACATCATAGCCTCCGCGTGCAGTGGTATTTATGAGACGAAGAACGCTGGCGGGCAGTGGCGCAAAGTGCAGGGCATCCCTTCGCAGTCGCGCCGCACGCGCGCCATCATGCAGCATCCTTCCGTGCCCGGCCTCGTCTTTGCGGGCACGACCGAAGGCTTCTGGCGTTCGACCAACGGCGGTGATTCCTGGATGCTGACGACCTCAAGAAAGCTTGAGATAAATTCCATCGCGGTTCATCCGAGCAATCCGCAAATCATCTTCATCGGCACGAACAACTACGGCGTGATGGTCTCGCGCGATGCGGGCAAGACATTCGTTCCGACCAACGGCGGCTATAGCGGTCGCTTCGCCAACTTTATACTGCCGGACCGTGAACAACCCAATCGCATCTATGCCACGACCATCAACACTGCGACGGGCGGCGGCTTCTTTTTCATCAGCGACGACCACGGCGAGACGTGGCAGCCTTCCATGCACAACATGCCGGATCGCCTCATCAGCTTGAATTCCATCATGCAGGACGAGCGCGACGCCAACATCATCTATCTCGGCACGAACAGCGGTCTCTATCGCTCGCTTGATAGAGGCGCATCATGGTCGCCTATCGGCGCACCGGCTCCTGCTCCCGCGCCGACCAAGAGGCCCGTCAAAAAAAGGTCCAGGAAAGGGGCCGCGCAAGCGAACGCGCGAAGCGGACAAACTTCCACCGCGCCGACCGGCGCAACACAGACAGTCGCAACGACCAGGCCGCAGCTTGACATAGTCAAACGCGCGCAGTCCGCGCTCAACTCAGCCGGTTACGAAGTCGGCACGCCGGACGGTCAGGCCGGACCGAAGACCACCGCCGCGCTGCGAAAGTTTCAAACGGCTAAAGGCATCCCCGTCTCAGGCACGCTGGACGCGGACACGCTCAACGCGCTGGGCCTCGGCGGCGGCGCGCAGGGGACGAACGACAGTGGTCTCGCGCTGGTCCTGACGGATGCGATTAACGCGTTGGCCCACACTTACGATAGTGAGGACAATCGTCCTGGCATCCTGGCCGCGACGAACGCGGGCCTCTATCGCACCTACGACCCGACGATGGGATGGGAAAAACTCTCTTACGGCTCCGGCCTCGATTCACGCACGACCTGTCTCTCGACCAGTTCGCAGAATCCAAAAACAATCTGGGCCGGGACAGCCAACTCCGGCGTCATCGTCTCGCGCGACGGCGGCGCGACCTGGGAGCGCGTGGCGGGTATCCAGACGGATGCGCCCATCGGCGTCATCGTGCAGGACAAGCAGCAATCCGCGCATATCTACGTCGGGACGAAGCAGACGCTCTATCTCTCGCGCGATGGCGGCGAGCATTGGACCAGGCGCGGAGGCGGTCTGCCCTACGGCGACTACACCAGCATTCTCATCAACCCGCGCAACAGTGATGAAGTCTTCGCGGGCAACGCTTATGAGAACGGCGGCGGTGTCTATCATTCGACGGACGCGGGCATGACATGGATGCGAATTGACCCTCTGGATTCAAGGCTGCCGAGCCAGCGCATCTGGGCGCTCGCCTTCGACACGAATAATCCGAACAGGCTTTTCGTCGGCTCACACTCCGCCGGAGTTTACGTCGCGGAGCACGCGGGCGGCGGCTCCCTCGCTTCCGAACAATGATAAGAATGGACAGTTGATAGTGGTCAGCGAACAGTCATCAACACGCGAGTTTTTAACTGCTCACTGACCGCTATTCATTGTCAATTATTCCCGCTCACTTCACGCGAATGCTCCCGATAGCTTGACACGGTATCATTGGGCCGTGTACATTTGCGAACCTACCCGGTCAAGCGGCCAGTGGTAGTCGGACCAAGCGGGTGACTACGGGCACGACGGAAATCGAAAAACTGTTAATCCTCCATTTCCAACTCTAAACGGCTCGCACTCTCTCGCCTCAGCTTTTCGAGTCCGGCTCATCACTACCAGGATTTAAAAACATGGCCGCCGGATGCTTGGCTGCCCATGCATGTTCAGTCATGCCTGTGCGGCCTCTTGGAGTGCCGGTAGAGCGATGCTCCTCAAACGAGCAGCGTAATTTTTGAAGGAGTCCGACCTAAAATCTGCATGTCCACCGAAGAACCAAAGCCGAATAACGGCGAGGCCAACGACAACCAATCTTCAACCGGCGAAGCTCAACAAACCTCGCCGCAAGCAAACGAACCCGGCAGCGCGGCCAACAACAGCAGCAGCAGTGCGACCGCTTCCGCTGCGCCCGCGCCAGCCACCGCTCAGCCTTCTCCAACCGCACCGGAGCCACCGCCCGCGCCCGCCGCTCAAACGAGCGCGGCCAGCAGCAGCAGTAGCAATAGTAGTAGAGGCGATGATGACGATGAGGACCAGCGTTCGAGTTCCGACATGGATTTCGGACAGCTTCTGGACCAATTCGAGCAGGAGCAGGCAGCCTTCCAGGAAGGCGAAGTCGTGCGCGGCAAAGTCGTCGGCATTACGGAGCGCGGCGTGGTCATAGATTTCGGCTACAAGTCCGAAGGCATCGTCCCGCAGAACGAGTTCATGGAGAACGGCCAACTTCTGGTCAAGCGTGGCGACGAAGTTGACGTGCTCGTCAAGAGCATGGAGACACACGAGGGCTTTCCGGTCCTCTCGCGCGCCGATGCCGTGCGGATGAAAGCCTGGGACGAGCTTGAGAAGGCATACGCCGAAAACAGGCCCGTCAAAGGGCGCATCACAGAGCGCATCAAGGGCGGCCTGCGCGTTGACATAGACGGCATCGCGGCTTTCCTCCCAGGCTCTCAGGTGGACACGCGCCCAGTGCGTAACCTCGACAGCTTCCGCAACCAGGAGATTGAAGCCCGCGTCATCAAGCTCAATCGCAAGCGGTCCAACGTCGTGCTCTCGCGCAAGGCCGTGCTCGAAGAGCAGAACGCAGATAAGAAGGGCGCGACCCTCAACCAGATTGAAGAGGACATCATCGTCGAAGGACAGATTAAGAACCTCACGGACTACGGCGCGTTCGTTGACCTCGGCGGTATTGATGGTCTCCTGCACGTCACGGACATGAGTTGGGGCCGCCTGCAAAACCCTGCGGAACTTTTCAAAGTCGGCGATACCGTGCAGGTCAAGGTCTTGAAGTTCGACCGCGACCGCGAGCGCGTCTCGCTCGGTTATAAACAACTCTTGCCGGACCCTTGGGCCAGCATCGAAGAACGCTATCCTATAGGCAAGCGCATGAACGGCAAGGTGGCGAGCGTCGCAGACTACGGCGCGTTCATCGAACTCGAACCGGGCGTCGAAGGTCTGGTCCATGTCTCGGAGATGAGTTGGTCCAAGCGAGTCAAGCATCCGAGCAAACTGGTCAACGTCGGTGACGATGTAGAGGTCGAAGTTCTCAGCATTGACCCGAAGGCGCGTCGCATCAGCCTCGGCATGAAGCAAGTTCAGGCCAACCCGTGGCAGACCTTGAACGAGCGTTATCATCAGGGCGACCGCGTGCATGGGCGCGTGCGTAACCTGACTGACTTCGGCGCGTTCATAGAGGTTGAGGACGGCGTTGACGGACTGGTCCACGTCTCTGATATTTCATGGGCCAAGCGCATCAAGCATCCCGGCGAAGTCTTGAAGAAGGGGCAGGAGATTGAGGCCGTCATCACCAGCATTGATACGGAGAATCGTCGTCTCTCGCTCTCCATCAAAGACCTTGAGCCGAACGCCTGGGAACGCTTCATCACGGAGCACAAACCCGGCGACATCGTGCATGGCAAGATAGCTCGCTTCGCCAACTTCGGCGCGTTCGTCGAACTGGCGGATAACCTGGAAGGCTTGTGCCATATCTCTGAACTCGCGGACGAGCGCGTGGAGAAGCCTGAAGACGTGGTCCAATTGGGCCAGGAAATGGACTTCAAGATTCTGCGCATTGATGCAGAGGCCAAGAAGATAGGTCTCTCCGCTCGCGCCGTAGGGAAAGATGAACCCGTGGTTGACACGAAGACTTATTCTTCGGAAGTCGGCAGCGGCATGGCTTCATTGGGCGAACTGGCCGACTTCTTTGGCAACAAGGGCGGCGGCTCAAGCGAAGACGAACGTTAAAGCAAGGCAAAAAGTCAAAGTAAAAAGGCAAAAGTGAGGCGGCAGCCGCTTTTTAATTAAAGCGGGTTT
>JAXDFO010000337.1:0-7216 GCA_034665545.1 Blastocatellia bacterium | reverse complement strand
CTCCTGGCTCCTGGCTCCTGGCTCCTGCCTTTCATCCTTTATCCTTTCGTTCAGTCGGTAATGTGATTGTAAACGTAGTGCCTTCGCCCTGCTTGGATGTGACTGTAATCGTGCCGCCGTGGTCGTCTATAGCTTTCTTGACGATGGCGAGGCCGAGGCCCGTGCCCGTCTCCTTCGTCGAAAAATAAGGCTCGAAGACTTTGGAAATATTTTCGGGCGGGATTCCTGGTCCAGTATCGGTGATGTCAACGCGCGCTCTCTGGTTCGCCTCTTCCGCCGCGAGCGTGATGATGAGTTGGCCGCCTTCTCCGTTTATCGCCTGCACGGCGTTGATGAACAGGTTGGTGAAGGCGGAGCGCAACGATTCGGCATCTCCGAGGGCGCGCGGAATTTCGCCCGTCGTCCTCACATGAGTTTTAATATTGCTCTCGGATGCCTGAACTTCTACGAGATGCAGCGCGTCTTCAATCTCTGCGCGCAGGTCCAGTGGTTGCAGGTCCAGGCGCGCGGGCCTTGAGTAGTTGAGAAAGTCCGAGATGTGACGATTGATGCGCGCGACTTCCGTCTTCAACTGGCTCGCCAGCCGCCCGAAGGTCTCGCGCTTTTGCGGGTCTTCGGGCGCGAGCGACGAGCGCAGGTGGTCCAACGTCAGGTTGATATAGTTGAGCGGGTTTCTAATCTCGTGCGCGATGGCCGAGGCGAGGCGACCCACGACCGCCGATTGTTCAGCCTGATGCAGTTGCGCTTCGAGTTCGCGCGTGCGCGCGAGACGGTTAATCATCTCGTTGAAGACGCGCGCGAGTTGGCCCATCTCGTCGTTGCGCTGCGCCGCCGGAACGTGAAAATTGAAATCGCCCGCCGCCACTCGACGCGCCGCCGCAGACAAATCCTCAATCGGGCGCGTGAAACGCCAGACCAGCAACGCCGCGAAAGAGATGGCGACGAGCAGCACCGCGAGCGTGTACAGGAGCGGGCGCGCGGCCTGACGATTCCACATGCCCGTGCCAGCCCTCGCACGGCCCAGCGCGACGAAGACGTACCAGCGACCGCGCACGGTATCAACCGGGAAGGGAAACGCGCGCGGCGCTCCGGCACGCCCCTGCGCGGCATCCCGCGCGGAAGGCGGCAACTGCGCGACGACATCTCCCAACTGGCCCGCGTTGACGAGCGGCGGCAGCGTCGTCACGTCTCGCAGATGAAAGTATTGATATGTGCCGTCCGGGTTCTCCTTCGGTAAGTATCTCGGGTCGAGGCTGTCTTGAATCTGCCAGTCGCTGTCAACGGTCAGAATGTTGGTGACGCGCCCGGCCTCCACGTTGAGCAAAGGTTGGTTGGCGTTATCGCGCAGTTCTATGAGGCGGTCAACGGTGGAAATGCTTTTGACGCCAAGCTCGATTCCGGCGGCCAGAGCCTGCTCCTGCTCCGCGATGATGCGCGCGTTATTGCGCTCGGCGAGCACGTTTAAATAGTACTGCACGCCGAGCATCGCAATGAGCAGCGCGGCGAGCACCAGCAGGAGCCGCACGCGAAAGCTATTGATGAATTGCAAGCCGGTCCACCCTCTTAAATGTTTCGAGGTTCAAGATTTAAGTTTAAGGTCTGAGGATGAAGAAGAACCTTAAACCTCAAACGTTAAACCTTAACCCCGTTTTAGTTGTTGCCCTGACCCGCCTCTGATGTTATAGTTCACAGTGGTCTCAAAGCAAACTCCCCGAGACCATCCGATAAGGGAAATCTCCCGCCAACCGTAACAGACGAAGTCTTGAAGCAAACTGAGATAGCCGGAAGAGTATTTTGAAAGAGACTCTCAAGCCTTCAAATTTCCAGAACACGAGCGAGCGCGTGGCGCGTTGGACCAACGTGCGTCGCACCCGCGAACCCGTAGCGGCGGTCGCGCATCGAAGGTGCGCGCATCCCCTGTGTGAGCCTCTCAAGAACCGCAGAGGCGCTTCCCCTAAACTTTAAACGAGGCCGATTTATGACCCTGACAGCACGTTCCCCTTTTCCGACCGCGCGTCTCGCGCAAAGCTTACTCCTCTTCATCATCATCCTTCTAGCCATTTCCGGTCCAACTACGAGTTGGGCCAGGGAGAAACGCGGGGCCGCTCCCAAAAGGAGCGCGCGCGAAGACAAAAGACGTGACCGCAATGCGCGCGACAGCAGCAGCCGGAATCAGAAAGAATCTCGCGCCGACAAAAGGAAGAGAGAGCGTGAGGAGAGGAACGCGCGTGACGAAAGGCGCGGGCGCGGCAAGGACAAGAGTTCGGCCAGAGACCGTCGCGCCGCCAGAGACGAAGAGCGCGACAACAGCAGCAGGGGCGGGCGTCAGATGTCACGCCGCGAGCGACTGGCCGAAGCCAGGCGTTTAGCTGAAGAACGCCGCCGCGAGATTGAAGAGGCCAGACGCCGCGCAGAAGAGGCCAGGCGCGCCGCCATCGCGCGTCAACGCGCTTTAGAACAGGCGATGCGCGATGAGGTGGCCGCGAACATCGTCAGGGATGACCCGACGGGCGAAGACCTTGAAGTGAGGCGGGCGGCGGTGGCCGCGCTCGGCAATCACATCGGCACGGTCGTCGTGATGAATCCGCAGAACGGAAGAGTCTATACGGTGGTCAATCAGGAGTGGGCGTTGCGTCGCGGCTTCAAGCCCTGCTCGACCATCAAGCTGGTGACGGGACTGGCCGGACTCTCAGAGAACGTCATCAGCCCGGAGACGGTCAACATCTCGAACATCAACTATAAACTGGACCTCACGGACGCGCTCGCCTATTCCAACAACGGCTTCTTCCAGAACGTCGGCGGGCAGGTGGGCTTTGAACGGATGGTGACTTACGCGCGCCAGTTGGGCCTCGGCGAACGCACGGGCATCAACCACGTCAACGAGTCCACGGGACGCGTGCCGGTCTACAAATCCGGTTGGGCGCTCAACCGCATGTGCTCGCACGGCGACGATTTTGAAGTGACTCCTATTCAACTGGCGACGCTCACCTCGGCCATCGCCAACGGCGGAGACCTGCTCGTGCCGCACCTACCGCGCACGCCGCAGGAAGACCTGCAATTCAAGAAAGAGGTCCGGCGTCATCTCAACTTTTCGAGCGGGGCTTTTCAGAGAATCGTGCCGGGCATGATCGGCTCCGTCAACTACGGCTCCGGCAAGAAGGCTTACGACCCTTACCAGACCATCGCGGGCAAGACCGGAACTTGCATCGGCCAGGGCGGCTGGCTCGGCCTCTTCACTTCTTACGCGCCCGTCTATGACCCGCAGATGGCAGTCGCCGTCGTGATGAGAGGGCCGGACGCGCGCGGCCACATCGCCGCCGCCGTCGCGGGAAATATTTACAAGGCGCTCAACCATCGCTTCACAAATGTGCCAGCCGGGCAGATGGCTAACACGCCGCTCATCCCGCGCCCGAAGATTAATCCGAAGGCCGCCGCCGCGCTCAACGATGAAGACAAAGAGGAGAATGAAGCGGCTGCCGCAGATGACGGCACGGCGACAGTTGATGCGACCAGGGCTTTGACGGGCGCGCCGCAACAGCAACAACAGCCGGGCGGGACCGTCAAGAGCACCGTCATGGCCTATCCTTCTAGGAAGACGAACGAGCCTGCCGCGCAGCAATCAACGCCGCACGTCACGCCGCAGAACGAGGGCAGACCGCGCCGCGTCCTGACGCCTCAACGCTAAGGTTTCGCAAAGGAAAAGCGGCAAGGGGAAAAGGTTAAAGAGAAGCATTCGCAACGGCCCTTCTCTTTAACCTTTTCCCTTTCTTTCTTTCCCTGTTGCGCTTTTCTTATTTTTCGTCTTTTGCCTTGACAGACGGACGACTGTTGCATAATTATTGCGCATTACCTTTCTAGGTTTTCACCCGGTTTACGCTTGTGGCTCTCTCCCATCTCAGATGTGACGCCGTTGACGGTGACGGCAACCGCGCAGTTGAGACCCGCATCTGAAGAGGTGCGACGCTGGAAGGCCGTCTGCGAGACCCCTACAGAGTAAGTTAAGATTGAAGGACAGAATCGTTTGGAGGACATCCGACCAATGAAAAAGATATTTCAATCGTTAGTATTCGGCGCGCTGGTGACGGCGTTTGCGCTTCCGTCGTTCGCGCTCGGCCACGACGTTTCAACCGCGCCCGCGACGGCGCAGGAAGCACAGGCCCAGGACCAGGCCAAAGCCGATTTGTATAAGAAGTTCACGGACAATCGTAAGACTAATCCGACGGTCGCTTACGATGCCGCCAAAGAGTATTTGCAAAAGTATTCCGCCGATAACGACCAGTACGTGCAGTACCTTCAGAAGTGGATAGCTTCTTACGAAAAGGCAGCGCGCCAGTTGAAACTGACGCAGTTAATCTACACGGACAAGAATTACGGGGAAGCTTTCTCGACCGGCAAGCAAGTGCTCGCCGACGACCCTGACTATCTGAAGGGTCTCATTGATTTGGGCTTCGCGGGTTACACCGCCACCGTCGCGACCAAAGCCGATACCTATAACGCCGAATCCATCGGCTATGCCAGGAGGGCTATTCAACTCATCGAATCCGGCAAAGTGCCAGATGTCGCCACCGATAATAAGTGGGATCCTTTTAAGAGCAAGGATGATGCGCTGGCCTATCTTTACTACGCCGTCGGCGTCTTGAATTACAAGAACAATCCGACCGACGCTATCCCTGCGCTCATCAAAGCGACGCAGTTCGAGAGCGAGTTGAAGAAGAACGCGGCCTCTACTTATTACCTGCTCGCCGCGTCATACGAAGGCGGTCCCTACAAGAGCATGTCGGACGACTTCACCAACCGCTTTCAGGGCAAGCCGGAAACGGACGAAAGCAAGCTGGCCCTGGCGAATCTGAATCAGGTCATAGACCGCATCATTGATGCGTACGCGCGAGCGGTGGCCGCCGCCGGTAACGACCCGAAGAACGCGCAGAACAAGGTAGACTGGATGAAGCGGCTGACAGAGCTTTACAAGTTCCGTCATGAGAATTCAGACGCGGGGCTGCCCGCCTACGTCGCGGGCATCTCGGCGACTCCGTTGCCGCCGCCGCCGACTCCTATCACGACGCTGCCCGCCACCACGCCAGCCACCGGAACGGGCGCGGGCGACGGCGCTTCGACCGGAACGACTCCGGCACAGCCGGTCAAGCCTGCTGCCACGACTCCGGCCAGCACGACCGCCAGGCCGACAGCGACGGCCAAGCCGAAGACGGCCCATGCTCGTCGTCCATAGTGGTCCGGAAAAGAGCCTAGCCTTCTGTCCTTAACAGACCACAAACGCCGGACGCCTCGTCAACTTTTAATGACGAGGCGTCCGGCGTTTGCTACAATCAACTCGCCGTCGTGAAAAAATCCATGACTAACAGTAATCATCTGGATGCGCTGGAAGATGTCCTCGCGTACAAGTTTGGCGAGCGCGCTTTGCTTGAGCGCGCCATCACGCATCGCTCATGGGCCCACGAACAAGTCCCGCCCGGCTCCGAAGAGGAGGCGCGTCGCCTGCACAACGAGGTCTTCGAGTTCGTGGGAGATTCTGTGCTCGGAATGGTGGTCGCGGAGTATCTCTTCCAGTCGTACCCGGAAGTGACGGAGGGCGAGCTCTCGCGCATGAAGCATCGCCTGGTGAGCACTTCGACGCTGGCGAAGGCGGCGGGGCGGCTGGGCCTGGGCCAATACTTGCGCGTCGGGCGCGGCGAAGAGAAGAGCGGCGGGCGGCTCAAGCGCGCCATGCTCGCGGACGCTCTCGAAGCGGTCATCGCCTCCGTCTATCTGGATGGCGGGCTGTCCGCCGCGACAGAGTTCGTGCATCGCGCGCTGGGCGAGGAACTGGAACGCGCCGACCCTGAATCGGCAGCCGCCGCCGATTTCAAAACGCTGTTGCAGGAACGCCTCCAAGCGCGCCATCTCAACGCCCCGCTCTACGAAGTGATAGAGGCGACGGGCCCGCCGCACAAGCGCACCTTTCACGTGGAAGTCCGTTGGGAAGGCGGCAGCGTGCGCGCCGAAGGCCGTACCATCAAGGCCGCCGAAACGGTCGGCGCGCGCCTCGCCCTGGAAGCGATGGAAGCAGCGATGGAAGCAGCGACGGAAGCCGCCCAACCCGAAGCTGAAGCGGCGGATTAGACCGAAGAAAGAGTTGGAAGTTTAGAGGCTGCGAGGGCCGCCGGTAATTTCTGGACCCGAAACCTGACAGTTGATTTTGAAACCGGACTTGACCGCAGTGCGTACCTTATCTAGGATTGATTTATGAGCGACGATTACACGAGTACAGGGATTGCAGAGCCGCCGGGGGAGACGAAAACGCCCGCGACCACTTCAACCGCCGTCAAGGCCGAGCGCACGGGCCGCAACGGTTCCGGCACGGCAGTGCCTGAGCCTGAAACGCGCGTGCAGGTGGGGCCGCCCAAGACGGTCTGGCGCGAGTATTTCGAGTCGGCGGTCGTGACAGTAATCATGGCTCTCTTCGGCATGACGTTCGTCGTGCAGGCCGTCAAAGTGCCGACCGGCTCGATGCAGAACACCATCAACATCGGCGACCACCTGCTGGTCAACAAGTTCATCTTCGCGGCTGGTCCACCCTTGCCCTTTCTGCCGCAGCGTGAGATTAAGCGCGGCGACATCGTCGTCTTCAAATATCCGGGCAATAAATACAAACCCTACAAAGACCTTGAGCATGAGAACAACACGCCCTACAAGACCAACTACGTCAAGCGCGTGATAGGTCTGCCGGGCGACCGCGTGGAGATACGCGGCACGCACGTCATCATCAACGGCCAGCCCTTGCCGGAGCGACGCGTGCAGGCCGAAGAGAAGAACAACCTCGCGCCACTGACCATCGTCAACGACTCTGCGCGCCCCTCCGATGGACCGTACACCGTCTATTACAACTCTCTTAACGACGCAGACTATCGCAACAGCAACAGCAGCTATGACACCTTCAACGAAGAGGGCAACGGCAAAGAGGTGACGGTCCCGCAGGATTCCTACTTCGTGATGGGCGACAACCGCGACAACAGCGAGGACAGCCGCTACTGGGGGTTCGTCAAACGCGACCTCGTCATGGGCCGCGCCATGTTCGTTTACTGGTCCTTCGACGAGAGCGCGAAGCCGAGCGACACCACCCCCGGCAAAATCATGGACTTCTTCACTCACTCGCGCTGGAACCGCACCGGCACGATGGTCAAATAAGAGCAAGGTCGGCAGTGTGAAGGATGAAAGAAAA
>JAXDFO010000336.1:0-10888 GCA_034665545.1 Blastocatellia bacterium | reverse complement strand
CCAGCACTTGCGATAAATACAACATGTCAGTGATTACCCGTCAGGCGCGAGAAACTGTCTAACGTTTTTCCAGCCAACGCTCAAGCGAACTCTGGCTCTCACCGGAGGGCTTGCCGAGGAGCAGATTTTTCGCGTCAGCCGTATTCCACATAAAATCTTAATGCTAAGAATCTATGTCATAAGAGAGAGCGACAGTCAACATCGAACATTACTCGGTAGTGGGACAGTTTGAACTTGAGGGCGTATGACAGTGTGATACACCACAGAGACACAGAGCACACAGAGCGCCCACAGAGGCTTGCATGTCACTAAGTCTCTGTGCTAACACTGTGCGCTCTGTGTCTCTGTGGTGAACGCCTCCTTCATCTCGCTCAAGTTCAAACTGTCCCACTACCCATTACTCCATGTTCAAAGCCTGGGGGTTGAGGCAAAAAGGGCGAACGGTGGGGGTTAAAGTGAGAAGGTTCTCACTAAAAGCGGGAATGTTCTCGCTAAAAGTCGAAAAGTTGGGGTAAAAAGTGAGAAGGTTCTCGCTGAAAGTGAGAAAGTTGACGCTCAAAGTCTCAAGGTTCTCACTTTTTACCTGAACCTTCCGGTAAAAAGTGAGAACCTTGAGACTTTGAGGGCGAGTGGTCGGCCTCAGAGTGCGAAAAGAGTTGAGGTTAGTGGGTTTTGTGTCAAAAAGTGACGGGCGGGCGAGTTGCCGTGTGAATGTAGCTCGCCCGCCTGTTGTTGCAAGTTATGGTTTTTGCGTGGACTGGCCGCCGGTGGGCGGTTTCGTCTTGCCGCCTGATTTGCGGGCGAAACGCTGGCCGAGGCCGTCCAGCAGGTTGTCCAGGGCCGCGCCTTTGCTTCCGGCGCGGGCGTATTGATAGACGAGCAGGGCCGCCGTGTACGCCTCGCTGCCTGCCGCCACGTAAGTATCATCCACTAATTCTTGTAGTTGGGTTAAGGCTGCCCGGATGGGTTCGAGCGCGGTCGTGAGCGCGACATCCCGCTGCATCTCCTGAAGGTCAAAGGAACCTGGCAGGATGTCCGTGTTCTGCTGCGCGATTGTGAGAGCCTGCGAGACGAAGGCGCGGCTCTTGTCGCCCATTCTGGGCAGCGTGCGCCGGTCTTCGGGCGTCAGGTCAATGAGAAAGTTTAGTTTCTGCTTGATGGTGTTGATGGCGTCCATGACTGCCGCCTGGTCTGTGGTAGAGAGGTTGGCGCTGATGCGATTTTCTGGCATGGTCGGATTCTCCTTAATAATGAGGTTCAGGTTGGCACGCTAACAACGGATGCGAGGGGCCGTGTGAGCGTTGATAGCTTCTGCGTCTACGAACGCGGGCAAGATATGCTTGTTGCCGTCGAAAGTCAATAAGTTATGCGTCTGGAATCTTGAGTGGTTGGACAGAATAGAAAAGCATGTAAAATACGCCTGGGAGATTTAATCTATGGCTACTATTTCGATACCGGCTCATTTTGATGGCGAGCGTATTCTTCTGGACGAACCAGTTGAGCTAGAACCGAATACCAGGCTGATCGTTACTGTTCTGCCGAATCAGAATGATGAGCGTGAATCATGGCTGCGCCTGTCCGCTAAAAGGCTTGAAGACGCCTATGGTGAAGATGAAGAGGAATACTCGACAGATTTAATCAAAGAGGCTAATCCTGAATATGAGAGAAGGTGACGTGGCGCTCACGCCAGTTCCGCAAGCTGACGGCGCGATGAAGAATCGCCCGGCGATAATTTTGCGCGAGATGCCGCCTTACAAAGATTTTCTAGTCTGTGGCGTTAGCACCCAGTTGCATCAACAGGTCAAAGATTTCGATGAGCTTATTTCACCTTCGGACGAAGATTTTCCATCAAGCGGTTTGAAGTCCGAGTCGCTGATAAGTTGGGATTTTTAGCCGTCTTGCCGCGTAGCCGTATCGCCGGTTCAATCGGCTCGATTTCGTCCGAGCGGCATCAAAGGCTGCTGAAAACATTAGGAGACTATCTTGTAAAATAAGATGCATACCAAAACAATTGCACCCTGAAATTAACGATGAAGTGTAGAGGGGATACGGTATGGTGTTGCGGGTTAGGTCAATGAGATGGAAGTGGGCGCGAAAGTTGGTGATATTGGCGGGTTGGGGGGTTGCGGCATGAGGGTTGCTCATTTGTTGGGCGGAGGGAGACTTGATATGAAAATCGGACACATACAGGGAACAATCGGAAAGGCTATCCTGGGATTCGCTTTGCTGTTCGGCATCGGGGCGGCGGCAGCCACGACGACGCAGGCGCAGTATCGAAATAACGATGACCAATATCGTCGTGACCAGGACCAGTATCGCCGGGACCAGGACCGTAATGGACGGCGCGATGAAAACCGTGACGGTGGTCGTCGTCGCGGCAGGCGCAGCAATGATGAGTACCCGGACCTGGGCGGCAGTTTCCAACTTCGGCAGACGGCGCTCAACGCTGGCTACAACGAAGGCATCAAGGAAGGACGCAACGACCGCAAGAAGGGCGACCGTTATGAGTTTCGTGACGAGGGCGCGTACCAGAAGGCTACGAAGGATTACAACTCAAGGTATGGCGACCGCGAACTTTATCGCCGCTATTTTCAGTTGGCGTTCGAGAACGGTTACGACGCCGGATATAACGGCTACTAAAATTTAGCCGACCGCACATCAACCACTGGCGGGCGCGAGAGACTTCATCAGAGTCCTCGCGCCCGCCTCTCTGTTTTAAGACGTTCGAGGGCGCGTGCGAGCGCGCGGTCGCGCCGGGCTTCCAGGTCTTTGCGGTTGAGCTTGATTGTTTCATCGGGACTGACGCCGACGCCTTCCAGGCGCGTCCCGCCCTCCGTCCTATAGTCCATCTCGCTGACATCGAGTTCGCCGCCGTCGGGCAGCGCGTGTTGATGGCGGATAGCCAGGACGCAGCCGCAGGTGGGCCCACCGATGATGCTGGCGCGGCGTGCCTCCTTGAGCGCGGCGGTGAAAATCTCAGCCGCGCTGGCGGTGCGTTCGCTGGTCAGGATAATGACAGGACCATTAAACCGCTTGATGACTTCGGGCGCGAAGATCATCGCGGCGCGCGTCTGCGGCGAATCAGCGACGCGCCCCGTGCGGTCTATGAATTGGCCCAGGCGACTGCCGACGGGAAGAAAGGCAGAGGCCATCTCGGTCATCGCTTCGGCCTCGCCTCCGCCGTTGTTGCGCAGGTCCAGGACCAGCCCGCGCACGCCCGCGAGTTTGCCATCAAGCGCGCGCAAAAAATCTCTCGCGCTCTCAGGCGTGAAGGCGTCGAATTGGACCAGCCCGTAGTCGCCCTTGAGTCTCTCGACGCGAAGGGTCGCATCGCGTTCGCGCCATTCGCGCAGAAGGCTCGCCTCTCTCTCGACTCCCTTCGCGTCAATCCATCCGACCATCACCTTTGAATCTCTGGGACCGGCGAAGAGGGCCGCCATCGCGTGCAGGCGCGTCGCCGCGACGGTCGAAAAGCCGGACTGCTCCTTCAACCGTCGCGCGAAGAGAGTTTGGGCCAACTCGCCGTCCACGCTCTTGATTAAATCGCCCGCACGCAAGCCGGCGCGTTCCGCCAGAGAGCCTCTCTCGACCTGCACCACGACGGGCTGCGAAGAGACTTCGCGCACGCTCATCCCGACGCTCAGAAAGTGAGGATGCTGCCAGTCGAACTTTTCATCCGGCGGATAGACGCGCGTGTGCGCGTCCCTCAGACTGCCAAGCATCTGGCGCAGGATGTCGTACAACTCCGCAGCCCCACTTGCCTCCGCCGCCTGCGGGCGAAACGACGCGCGTTGTGCCTGCCAGTCAACGCCATGAAACATCGGATCATAATAACGCTCGCTGACCGTCTCCCAGACATCGTCGAAGACAGCCAGGCGACCCTCGCGCGTCATCGTCGTGACCACGCTCGAATCCGCACGCGCCACGCCATTTGAAAAAGAGACGGAAGGCGAAAAGAAGAGACAGGACGCCGCGCAAAGCAGGCCCAGTATCAATGGCAACAACAGGGAAACGCGGGCGGCGCGCGCTCGCCTCTTCTTAAGACAGCTAATCTCAGACACGTTTGCTCTCAAACTCTTTCTCAATTCTTGGCCTCGTCTCGTTTCGGCCTGCGGAAATTATAGCGTAGAAGAATGCGCAGAGGGAGAGGCACGCCGTCGCGCATGGCCGGGCGAAAGTGTAGCTGCCGAACCGTGTTGACGGTCGCTTCATCAAGCCCGAAACCGGCCCAGCGCACGACCCGCACGCGCGTCACTTCGCCCGACGTATCCAGGTCCAGCGTTACGTCAACGCTCGCTTCCGCTTCCGCCCGCGCAGCCGTCTCAGGATAGACCGGGCGCAGGCGACGATAAGGCATCGGGAGACGCAGGCCAGCCGCTTCGGGGCTGCCCTCTTCAGGGACTTCCGCGATGGGCGTCGCCTCTTCGTTCGAGAGAGTTTTGTGCTGCTGCCGCTCCTCTTCAAACGCCGCGCGCAAGGTCGAGAGATAACGCGCGCTCAATGCGCCTTTGTCAACTTCCAAGAGCAGAGCCTTCAGAGCCTCTGCGGGCGTGGAAGCCTCAAAGCTCGGTCGCTCCCAACGGAGCAGATTGCCCGTGCGCGCGCTGACCGCGAAGATGGAAGCGTAGGCTTCATAGTAAATCGAACCGGTTGACGGAGAGCGGCGCAACGCCTGCGCGTCGCCCGTGATGAAGAAGTCGCAGCCGATGGCCGCGCCCAGGTCGCGCGCTTCCTGCAAGGTCATGTTCAGCGAACCCGCGTAGCCCGCGCCACGCGCCGCCGCGCGACTCGCATCGCGGTCCACCATCTGAAAATCCTTCGCGGTTGAGAGCATCGCTGTGAGACGTTCGGCCACGCGCTGCGCCGCTTGCGTCTCGCCGAAATCGAGGACCGCGACGCGCGCTCGCCTGGCGTTAGTCTCCTGCGCGAAGACGCGCTCCGCAGGCAGCGCGCCCCCTAATAGTAAAGCGCAGAGCAGCGAGATAATGAATGGCGCGTGGCGAGAGTTCATCAAGTGGAAGTAGGAATTTTGGACCAATAACAACGGCCCTTGAGCGGCTCATGCTTTCAGGTAAGCGGGAGCCTGTTCCGTCTCGTGTGCGTGGCCGAACCTCCTGCCGTTCGGGTAATACTCTACGTAGAGTTGGACGCGGCTGGCGGCCTCTTCGCCCGACTGGTCTTCGACTAGAGCGAGCGCGAGGTCTATGCCAGCAGAGACTCCTGCGGCGGTCCAGATGTGGCCGTCGCGGACGAAGCGTTTCTCGTCCACCGTGACCGAGGAAAATTCTCGCAGGCGTCCGAGAGAGGCCCAGTGCGTCGTAGCCCTTTTCCCTTCGAGCAACCCCGCCGCCTGCAAAATGAAAGAGCCTGTGCAGACCGACAGCACCTCTCTGCAACGCGCCGCCTCTCTTTGCACGAACTCTATCAACGCACCGTTCGAGACCTCTACGCGCGTTCCCTGGCCGCCCGGAATCAGCAGGTAATCGAGCGGCGGGCAATCCGCGAAACTGTTATCGGTGACGACGCGCATGCCCTTCGCGCAACGCACCTCGCCGCCGGACTGGCTGATGGTCAGGCATCGCTCTGGGCCGCCCGCGTACTTGCTCCAGGCGGTGATGATTTCCCAGGGGCCAACGAAGTCCAGTTCCTCCGCGTCCGGGAAAAGTAGAAAGCCGAAATTCATGCGCGCTCCTCTTTCCGTCTTCTGCGCGTTCTTCCTATGCGAGAAGAGACTCTTTTTCAAGCCGGAAGGTTGTCCTTAATCTCCGATTGTAGTGGCGGTGCTCGGCGTGGGCTGCGCCTGATGGTAGAGCGCGTAGACCTCCTCCTTGACTTCGGGAGGAAAGCAGACGCGATGGAGTTGATAACTTTGCAAGCCGCGCACGGCCTCGCTCACCTCGCTTATCTCGCGTATGGAGGGGCGCGCGTAACCGTCCTCGACGTAGATGCGCGCCTTCGGCTCGGCTGACTGCGCCGTGTAATAAGAGTAGTACGGGACATCGCCCGCGTGGTCCTCTATGAAATAGTATTCGGGCGCGAAGCCAGCGCGCCGCACGCGTTCGCGCGCCTCGGCCAGAAAGGCCGCGCGCTCGATCTCCGGCATGTCAAGGTCAATCGCCTTGAAGAGACGCCGACCGACGAAGCGACGGCTGAGGTCGCTCAAGACGGGGTCGCTCGCGTGCTGCCACTGCTTGATATGAAAGAGCACGTCCGAGTCGTCCATCTCCAAGTGGTCCGCGACCGTCATCTGCTCTCGCCGCAAGACCTTCTCGAAGGCAGTGCCCGTAGCGCACCAGACGGGCTGGCCCGCTTCCAATAGTTCGAGCGCGCGACGCAGCGCGCTCCGCAGGACCGCTTCCGCAGAACGCAGCGTGCGATGAAAGTAGACCTGCCGGAACATGTAATAGCGCGCCTGCAAGTATTCCTCAACCGCGTACAGCCCTCGCGCCGCGACGTAGATGCGGTCGTTGGCCTCGTCAATCTGTAGCGCGTTGATGACCCACTCAAGATCGTAGATGCCATACTTCGCGCCCGTCATCAGAGAGTCGCGCAGCAGGTAATCCATGCGGTCAACGTCTAGTTGAGAAGAGACGAGTTGGCCCAACGCGGCGGGTTGAAACTTGCCCTCTATGATGTGCGCGACGCGCTCCGGCAAGTCCGGCGAGAAGGCGCGCAAAACTTGGCCCACCTCCGTCTCTTCGCTGAGGACGGCGCGCACGGTCCAGGCTTCATGATGATAGGTCTGGACCTTTTCCATGACGTGCGAATAAGAGCCGTGCCCTATGTCGTGCAACAGGGCTGCGGCACGCGTCGCCGCGCGATCCTCCTCCGAGACGCTGTAGCTTTCAGAGAGACGGTCCAAGACCCTCGTCATCAGATGCAGGACGCCCAGAGAATGTGTGAAGCGAGAATGCTCCGCGCCCTGGTAAGTGTAGAGGGCGAGGCCCAGTTGCTTAATGCGGCGCAGACGCTGGAACTCCGGCGCGTCTATTAATTGGACCATCAAACGGCCCTCGTCCGTGTCCGTGCGCAGCCGAATAATATTGTGGACCGGGTCGCGGTAGATACGTTCCGACACTCGCTGGTTTCCTTCTCGAAAGAGAGTTCAATCGCGCTGCAACTGAGATGGCCTAAGACCCTAGCGCATGACAGAGTCTAACACAGGCCGCAGGCTACGGTTGACCTCTGCGATAGCAAAACTCGCATGCTCGGCGCATCCCGATTTATGAATGACTTACATTTTTTCGGATTTTCCGGGTCTCAACGAAAGAGCCTGGCGGAGCCGTAAGAATATGAGTCGCGCGAATTTAACTCTCCACGCGAGCGTGCGGGCATAACAGTTGCAATAAAAGATTTCACGGGAAAGAAGCTTTGTCTCCCAAACATTTCCAAAACCCAACCGCAACCGCCCGCACGGTTGCTTCTCGAACGAACACGGGGACACATCAATCAAGCAGGTCTTTGAAGCCGCTCGGTCAAGCTTGAACGGGATGCCTTCCAGTTGTTTGTGACTGCCCGCCCGTTTGACCGCCCGCGATGCTATACGCGCCTTGAGCCCGCGCGCTTGAACAAACAACATCTATCAGGAGGTCTTCCAGATGAGGAAATGTAAGTTCAAAAGCATTATCGCGTCCGTCCTGACGCCACTACTGTTTCTGACGCTCTTCACCATTCCCGCGCCACCCGTCCTGGCCCAGACCGCCAACACCGGCGTCCTCACAGGCGTCGTGCAGAACGAGAAGGGCGAGGTCGTCGCTAACGCGCTGGTGCGGGCGGTCAACATCGGCACGAACGCCACGCGCGAGGCCAGGTCCAGCGACGAAGGCGTCTACGAAATCACACAGCTTGTGCCCGGCACTTATCGCATAGAGGTCGAGGCGCAGGGGTTTGCGAAATCTCTGATTGATAACGTCTCGGTCAACGTCCTACAACGCACGACCGTCAATCCGACGCTGAAGGTCGGAGCCTTGACCGAGACGGTCAACGTCACGGCGGAGAACTCGCCGCTCGTCGAGACGACGAAGACGGACGTGTCCGGCGTCGTAGACCAACGCCGCCTGGAAAATCTGCCCGTCAATGGTCGCTCCTTCGCTTCGCTTGCGATACTCATTCCGGGCGCGACCTTGCAGCCCTCCTTCGACCCGACGAAGGCCCGCACGGGAACCTTCTCCGTCGGCGGCTCCACCGGAAGAAACGTCAACGTCACGATTGACGGCGGCGATAACAAGGACAACGCAGTGGGCGGCATTCTTCAGAACTTCACGATGGAGGGGATACAGGAGTTCTCGCTTTCGACGCAACGCTTCTCCGCCGCCAACGGGCGTTCGGGCGGCGCGCTGCTCTCGGTCGTCAGCAAGAGCGGCACGAACGAATGGCACGGCACGGGCTTCGGCTTCTTCCGCAGCGATAAGCTGAACGCGAACGCGCCGCGCCTTCTGGCGAAGGCCAACCCGACACTCTTCGCGGACCCCAACCCGCAGAAGCCGCCCTTCAATCGCCAGCAGTTCGGCGGCTCCATCGGCGGCCCGCTCAAACATGACAAGGCTTTCTTCTTCGGCGCGGTCGAGCGCACGCGCGAGCGCGGCAACTCGCTCGTCCCGGCGGACGTGGTCAGGCAGATCGGGCTGCTTGAGAGTCAGGTCCACTTCGGCTTCAAGCCCGTGAGCCTCCTGCCGCAGCCCTTCGATGATACCCAGTACACGCTCAAGGGCGACTTTCATCTGAACCAGAAGCACACTCTCTTGACGCGCTTCGCCGGGCAGAACAACGACTCTCTTAACGACCAGGCAGGCTTCCTCATCGTCAAGACAGACCTCACCGGCGGCAACCAGACGCTCAACCGCATCTACAGTTTCCTGGCCTCGGACACATGGGTTCCAAACGCGAGCGTCGTCAACCAGTTCGCCTACCAGTACCAGAGCTTCAACAACCGCATCAACGCCACCTCCAACATACGGCAGGTCTGCTCTGCGGACGGCATCTGCGTCGGCCAGAACGGCAACGTCCCGCAACAGACCGTCCAACACAAGCACCAGTTCCGCGACGACTTCTCATGGAATCGCGGCAACCACGGCTTCAAGTTCGGCGGCGACTTCGTCTGGACTCCGAAACTCGGCGGCATCTTCGCCTTCCTGTCAGGGGCCGAGTACGACCTCGTTGACACCATAGACGCCATCGCTACAGATAAGGTCTCTTACCCGCAGGGCTTCTTCACGCCGGGCGTGGCCGGGGACATTCTCATAGCGGGCGGCGATCCCAGCTTCCTTTTCAGACAAGACCTCTTCCAGTGGTCCGCTTACGCGCAGGACGACTGGAAGGTCTCGCCGCGCCTGACCTTGAACCTGGGATTGCGTTACGACGTTGACCTGGGCTATCTCGATAGCGCGAACCAGGACAAGAATCGCACGCGCACCTTCCTGCGCATCATAGGCCATCCTTACGGCAGCCTGTTGCCGAAGGATGACAAGAACAACTTCAGCCCGCGCGTCGGGTTCGCCTGGGACATAGGCGGTAACGCGCGCTCCGTGATGCGCGGCGGCTACGGTCTCTACTACGACCAGACGTTCCAGAACGTGACGCTCTTCGCCATCCAGTTGGCGAACCCGGAGATTTACGCCTTCATCACGCAGGCCGAGGGCGACGAGAGCCTGGCGACTCCTCTGCCAGCCTTCCCGCGCCCGCTCACCAACCCGCCGCTCGGCAACCCCATCAACGGTCGTCTTATTGACCCCTTCTTCGTCTCGCCCTACACGCAGCAGTGGAACCTGGGCTTCGCGCAGGAACTGGGCAAGAACATGGCTTTGGAATTCGACTACGTACACATCCTCGGCCTGCACGAGTTCACGCAGTCGAACTTCAACCCGCGCATTGGCCCGCTCGTCGGCGCGCAACGCACCAGCCCCAGCCAGCCGCGACTGCTCGCGCCGCTCACCGCCGCGCATAGCGCAGAGTTGATAGCCGAGTTCGGACAGCAGAACCCTTTCACCAACATCCGCGTCGCGCAATCCGACGGTCGCTCGCGCTATGACGCCTTCACCGTGGCGTTTCGCAAACGCTACTCGGAGAAGTACCAGTTGAACGCGCACTACACCTTGTCGCGCACGGTCGGCTGGTTCGGACAGGTAGCAGACTTCGGCGTTCAGCCGCAGAACCCTTTCTTTAAGTTCGACCCCGCAGCGGACTTCGGCTATACGAACGAGGATGAGCGTCACCGCTTCGTCGTCTCCGGCGTCTTCGACCTGCCGCACGGCTTCCAGCTTTCGCCCGTCTTCCAGATAGCGTCGGCTCGGCCCTACAGCATCCTGCCTGACCCTGGCACGGGCGCGGGCGGCGACATCAACCGCGACGGCGTCGCCAACGACCGCGAGACGCGCGACGGCAACGACCAGCACAAACTGCCGCCCGCCACGCAGCGTGGCGACATGTTCTCGCAGATGAATCTGCGCGTCTCGAAGTTCTTCAACTTCGGCGAGCGCAAGAAACTGGGTCTCTTCTTCGAGACCTTTAACCTTTTCAATACATCAAACTTCGGCAACTCTTTCCAGAACGTTAAGGGGTCGCCGGACTTCGGCAAGCCGGTCAACTTCTTCGGCGCGACGGGATTCTCAGAGCCTATAGGCATCCCGTTTCAGGCGCAGATCGGCGCGCGCTTCACCTTCTAATTCAAAGGGGGAATCTCTCCCAATGCCCGCGAGGGGCGAGGGCGCGGAAACGTCCGTTCAGCACGTTTCCGCGCCCTCGCCCCTCGCCCTTTTCCGCAAGGGCATGCGACCCTCCCGTTTGTGGGCCAGCGCGTGGCCTCTGGCGGAGTGGGCCCACATGGGAGATGTCCAAAAACTTGGATGTGTATCTGAAAATTCGGAGTTTAGGCTCTTAATAGTCGCTTTGA
>JAXDFO010000335.1:0-10835 GCA_034665545.1 Blastocatellia bacterium | reverse complement strand
GGGCATTATCGTTTCAAATATTTCATTCGGCACTCTTGTGTGTGGGGTCTCGGCAGCCAGTGCGAATTCCGCAGGGGCTGTGGATTCCGCAGGGGCTACGGATTTCGGAGCCCCTCCAATTTGAAGGGGCTGTTGAGCCTTTTCCGCAGGGGCTACGGATTTCGGAGGGGCTGCGGATTTCGCAGGGGGTTCGGATTCCGCAGGGGCTGGCTTTTTCTCACCTGGCTTCATGCGGAGTGCCTGTGCGAAGTTCATCACGTTTGTCTTATTGCTGCTCATCGCCGTTGCGCTCCGTTGAGAGAATGTTGGTTATTGCTACCTTGATAATCTCTTCATTGATAGGTTTAGTTTGGTTGACGGCAGCCAGGAGCATCGCTGCGTTGGCTATCTTGATAATCTCTCGGGGTACACCCCTTGAGGCCACATATAGGGCCTTTAATCCATCTTCGCTGATAATCGTGCCAACGGATTTACCGTTAGCCAGGCGAATCCTATGCTCAAGGGCAGAGACCATATCCTCATAGGTGAAGGTGTCAAGGTAGTTAGTCAGAATAATACGGGAGACGAGTGCTTGTTTGGTCGCTAATTTGGTCTCTATTTCCGGCTGTCCCGCAATGATGATTTGGATGGTTTTGGATTCGTTGGTCTCGAAGTTTAAGAGCGAACGTAGGAAGTCGAACTGCGCACCTTTCAGATTCTGCGCCTCATCAATAATCAGGATGATATTTCCGCCTTCCGAATAGACCTGCATTGCGTGAGCGCGAATTTCATTGGTCTGCGCCACCAGTGAGCGGCGGGCCGGAAGCCCAAGCTCATCCGAGATAGCTTTGGCTAATTGCATCTCCGAAGGGAAACTGCCGTTAGGCAACATGGCTATTTTATAGTCAGTATTGTCTATGTAACCATTCACCAACTCCCTCAGCATGGAAGTCTTACCATAGCCGATTTTACCTACGATAAGGCTTAATCCCTGGCGCTCGTCAATCACGAATTTACACTTAAAAAGGCAGGCGTTGGTCTGATCTGTGAGATACAAGTAACGCGGATTCGGGCCTGGCGAAAAACAGTTTTCGCGCAGGCCAAAATATTTATAGGCAGTCATAATTACGCCTTATACATCTGATTGACCAAAGAGTCAACAATAAATAAGGGGGAGGGGGAGGGAAATTAACCACGATAGGCCAATTTTAAAGCGTCTTGGGAGTTTTTATCTCATATATTATGTCCCTTACATACAGGGAATCTGCCAATTTAATGAAAGGGATATAAAGGGAGTCATATTAAATACTTATAATTACAGGAAGGGATACTATTAATTCCAGAAATGCTCCTTTCTAGAATTAATTGAAAAGTTGAAGGAGCTTTGTACTGAAAGGGGTTTCTGAATCAAACAGGGTCTAATCCCTGCAACTTGACTCAAAAGCCCCCGCCCTGGACCTGCGGGAGATCCAGGGCGCTGCTCAATGAGGCTCTTTACGAGAGCTATCTCTTTCCCTTAGCAGGAGCGGGTGGTGTGGGCTGCGCGCCCTTCTGATTCGCGTTGGTGGCAGGTGAAGCGTTGGCTTCGGTCGAGGGTTTGACCCCGGTTGCAGCTTTGTTGAGCATCTCTTCTATATCCTTATGGCCCTGTCCTTTTGCGAGGTCGGCTGGAGAAGCCCCGTCCGATTTTTTAATATTCGGGTCCGCGCCTCTTTCCAGTAATAACTTGACAGTCTCTGTATGACCATTCCAAGCAGCCTCCGTCAATGCGGTGCGACCGCCCGCGTCCTTAGCGTTGGGGCTGATGCCTCTGTCGAGCAGGGTCTTGACGGTCTTGGTGTCGCCGCTGCTTGCCGCTTCTATCAACGAAGTGATGCCTCTAAAGATGTCCGCCACTTCCTTGTGGCCCTGTCCGAGCGCGAACGCGTCTGCGCCGTCCGCTTTTTTGAGACTGGGGTCGCCGCCCTTATCGAGCAACAGCTTGACCACTTCAACGCGCCCCGCGTAGGCGGCCTCCGTGAGAGGCGTGCGTCCGTCGCTGCCTCTGATGTTGACGTTCACGCCCTGGTCCAATAATGACTTGACCTTCGCAGTGTCGCCGCTGGCGGCGGACTCCAACAAGGCGACCTCATTCTCGTTAAGTTGTGACGGTGTCGCTGCGCTTGGTTGTGTCGCCGCAGCCGGGGCAGGCGGGCCGGGGGTCTGCGTTGTCTCTGGCCTGTTACCGCATCCCGCGAGCAGGACCGGAATGGCAATGGGTAGGATTAATCTGTGTACGAATCGCATGAGTTCCTTTCAACTCCAAAACTATAGGATTGAACATCAAGAAATACTCTCCGTGTGTGTTTCGCCCAATAATGTACTCACACGCCAGTCAAACGTCAAAGACCGCAGAGGAGCGGGACGGCTCAAGAATTCCTCAAGGCATCCGTTTTAATTTGCCTGACAAGTTCGGCGCAGCCGAACATCATGAGCAGCACTGGAACGATACTATGCAACTGATCCCAAATAAAATTTCTCTCCCTCTACTCTCCCCAACACTCTCTCGGCCTCGTCTCCTCAATATCATGTACGCCTCGTTGAGCGCGTGCACCTCCACCGTCATCAACGGAAGAGCCGGTACAGGCAAGGCGAGTGGCGAGGATCTTGAGAGAGTCAGGGAGAGCGGTGGCGGAAGGGTTCATCGCGACGGAGAGGCGGGCGCGCAAGTAACATGTCCGCTATCTCCACGGATATTCTTAACGGTATACGGTGTGAGTGAATCCGCGCCGTCAATTCATAGTTTCTCTTGATAGGTTCATTTGATAGACTCGTTGTTGAATGGAGGAATAATCTTAATGCGGGGATTGGTTTATATCTCTTTGGTCTCTTGCTTGCTATTAAGTTTATACGGCTGCGAGAGGTCCAGTAATACTACTCAACCATCAAACGATTCACAGGCCGCTGTTAGTGCTACTACTGCGCCACCTGTGAGCAGCCCTGCGGTCGTCGCTCCAGTTGTGGGCGAACAACCGGCGCAGCCCGCTTCAACTGCGAGTCCCGCTTCGGATAAGCCGAAGTTCGATGCCTGCTCATTGATTACCAGGGCCGAGATAGAGTCCGTCCAGGGTGATTCGGTCAAGGAGACCAAGAGCGACTCTCGTAGCGATGGCGGCTTGCTCGTCTCTCAATGTTTCTATTCGGTCGCAAGCTTTAGCAAATCCGTGAGCCTCGCCGTCACTCAGAGTGACCCGGACAATTCTTCTAAAAGCGGAGCGAGAGATTTCTGGCAGCGCACCTTTCATCGTGATGATGAGAAGGGCAGAGCAGGTGAGAAGGAGAAGGAGCGAGAGGGGGAACGCGAGCGAGAGAAGAAGAAGGGAGTGAAGGAGACGGCGCAGTCGAGCGGGAGAGAGGAAGAGGAAGAGGGAGAGGGGACGCCGCCGAAGAAGGTAACGGGAGTGGGCGAGGAAGCCTACTGGATGGGGAGCAGGGTGGGCGGCGCGCTCTACGTGTTGAAGAAGAATTCATTCATCAGAATCAGCGTGGGTGGTCCTGGGAATGAGGATGAGAAGATCAGCAAGTCGAAGGCGTTGGCCCGGAACGCGCTCAAACGGCTTTAGCGAATCTGATATACACGCATAAGCAAAATTAGTTTGGCTTAACAACTCCGCGTCTCTGTTTGGACGATGGGCTAAAGGTCCGACTTCTAATCTTATGCTGCCTCGCCGTCATCATCACGGTCAGCATCATCTGGGTGGGCGGCGACCCGCTCGTGGGCAGCCTTGAAGCGATGCCTGCGGAAGAAAGTCATCGCCACAACCCACATTAGCCACAGAGGCACCGCTAGACATGATGGAAACGTCAATGCGCATTAGTCGAATCTTTTCTGGTCCGGCTCTGTGTCTGCGGTGCCTCTGTGGCTGATTCCCGGAAAGTAAAATTCAGTTGACATTTAAGCGCGGATTTTTTTATTCTGGAAGCAGCGCACATCCGCGCGCACAGTTCAATATCTTGCCTTAGTTATCCTCTCGATAATTAATCATCAGATTCACTCTCTCTCCAAATTCTGGATTGTTCTAACTCTATGCTTTCCTTTAAAACTCTACGAAACGTTTTCGCCGCCGTCGTGCTGGCCGGATTTCTCATCTCGCTGTTCATGCCGGGGGCCGCCGCTTCGAGACCCCTCAACGTGCGCCAGCAGCAGGGCATCGAAAGAGTTCTCAAACATCACGAGATGATGGAACTGGACCCGGCATTGGCGGCGCAACGCGTGCGCGAGAGCGGGCATCTGTCGCTCTCAACACAGGGCCAGGACTTTGAGCTTGATTTGACGCCCCAGGACATGCGCGGCGAAGGCTACCAGGCAGAAGAGGTGGGAGAGGACGGCGCGGCGCATCCAGTCTTGATGGGACCGATGCACACGTTCAGGGGAAAGGTCCGGGGGATGGAGAGCGCGGAGGCTCGCTTTAACATTGAGGATGAGAAAATCGAGGGCGTGATTATCACTCCCGCCGAGAGATATTACGTGGAGCCTGTGAGCAATTACACGCAGGGCGCGAGGGCGGTTGATTATCTTTTTTACAAGGCGTCGGATGTCATAGAGGGCGCGCACGGCGCGTGCGCCGCGACGATGGAAGGCAAGCTGACGGGCGAACTCGCGCGTCTCGCGCCGAAGGCGAGCGCGGGGCAGCCGCAGGCGACAGCCGTGCGGCAGGTTGAGATGGCGACGGAAGCAGACTATGAGTACGTCACTTACTTCGGCAGTTCGGCAGCCGCCAACGCGGAGATTCTCAACATCATGAATCAGGTTGACGGCGTCTATCAGCAACAGATGGGCGTTTCGTTCAGGGTCGTTTACCAGCACACCTGGACGACCAGCGCGGACCCTTACAGCGCGACCGACTCCGAAGGAATCCTCAACGAGTTTACCAACTACTGGAACGGCAACATCACACACTCGCGCGACCTCGCGCATCTCTGGACGGACAAGCTGATGGACGGCGGGCGCACGGCTGGCATCGCCTGGACGGGCATTCTCTGTAGCAGTCCCACTTATTCTTACGGAGTCTCGCTGCGCGTTCTGGACGGCGTCAAGTATGCGATTGCGGCTCATGAAATCGGTCATAACTTCGGCGCGACGCACCCGGACCAGGAACCGACGCCCGTCGCCGCGTGCGCCTCTTCCATCATGAACAGCACGGTTAGCTCTACGCTCAGCTTCTGCCAGTTTTCACTGGACCAGATGAACTCGTACTTAACATCTAACTCAGGCTGTCTCTTCAACGTGACGACGCCCGCGACTATCCAGTTCGCTGCGGCGACCTATCCGGTGAACGAGGGCGCGGGCAGCGCGACCGTCAACGTCACGCGCACGGGCGATACTTCCAGCGATGTCACTGTTGATTATGCCGTGAGCAACGGCACGGCCCTGGCCCGTTCCGATTACACCGTGACTTCGGGGACGCTGCGCTTCGCCGCAGGGGAGATTAGCAAGTCTTTCAACCTGCTCATCACGGACGACCTTTACGTTGAAGGCGCGGAGACGGTCAATCTCTCTTTGAGCAATCCGACGGGCGGCGCGGCCCTCGGCGTTCAGAGCAACGCGATCGTCAGCATCGTTGATAATGACCTGGTCCAGCCGACGACGAACCCGCTCGATAACGCGCAGTTCTTCGTGCGCCAGCACTATCTTGATTTCCTGAACCGCGACCCTGACGCGGGCGGCATCGGTTATTGGAGCGGGCAGATTACACAATGCGGCGTGGACCCTGTCTGTTTGAGGTCGAGGTATAACAGCGTGAGCGCGGCCTTCTTCGTCGAATCTGAGTTTCAAGAGACGGGCTATTACGTCTATCGTTTGTACAAGGCGGCTTATGGCCGGAGACCTCTCTTCGACGAGTTCACAGCCGACCGCACGCGCATGGTCGCCAGCACGGACATCAACGCGAGCAAGCAAACGCTCGCCGCAGATTTCGTCTCGCGTCCTGCCTTCCTGTCGCAGTTTCCGACCAGCATGTCGCCTGAGCAGTACGTGGACGCGCTCAACGCGAAGACGGGAACTTCGCTGACACAGGCGGAGCGTGATGCCTTAGTGAACGGTTTGAAAGGCGGCACGGAAGTGCGCGCGTCCGTGCTCAGGCAGGTGGCGGAGAACGCATTGTTCAGGCAGCGCGAGTACAACCCCGCGTTCGTCACCATGCAGTACTTCGGCTATCTACGGCGCGACGCGGACCAGGGCGGCTATGATTTCTGGCTCAACGTTCTGAACAATAAAGAGCCGAACAATTTTCGCGGGATGGTCTGCTCGTTCCTCACTTCGGTGGAGTATCAACAACGCTTCAGCCCCGTCAGCACGCACACCAACCGCGACTGTTCACAGTGAGAGTTTCGCGTCTAGAGAATTTCAAAACGTTGACCGCAAGACGATTTGGCAGTAGACACAGGCTCTATTAACCCTCTGCGGCCACACGCCGGAGACATACGCGCGACTGACGGGCATTCCCGGCTCATACGCGCGTTGTCTCAACGGGATACGCCTCTTGCGCGAACGCGGATTGCCGCTCAAGCTTAAGTCTGTCGCGGTCACTATCAACAAGCATGAGTTACCGGGCATGCAGCGATTCGCGGAAGAAGAGCTTGGCGTGGAATTCAAGTACGGACGCGATGATGAGCCCGCGCATACAAAACCCGGACCTGCCCGAAGAAGAGCGGGTCGTCAATATCATCTCTCTTCTGACACTGGACGAGAAGATTGATTGCCTGGGCACGAATCCGGGCGTCCCGCGACTGGGCATCAGGGCGAGCGGGCACGTCGAAGGCAGACAGGGATTGACGCAGGGCGGCCCTGCGAAATGGGGCGGGCAAGTGACCGTCTCGACGACCACCTTTCCGCAGGGCATCGGACGGCAGAGACCTGGAACGCTGACATTCTGAAAAGGATCGGTGAGGTCGAAGGCTATGAGGCGCGGTACGTCTTTCAGAGCGCGAAATATCATCAGGGCGGTATCGTCGTCAGGTCTCCCAACGCGGACTTGGGCCGTGACCCGCGCTGGGGCCGGATCGAAGAGTGTTACGGCTTCGAGCGCGGACGCCGGACTCAAAAGAATCGTCCGCGTCGGGTTGTGAGCGAGTGCGGTTCGCGGGCTATTGCGGTTCGGCAATCAAGAGGGTCTGATTTGCGGCCAGCTTTTTGGTCAATACCTGTTTACGCCCGGAAGGCCAGTCAACTTCTATGCGATTGATGGTGGCGGCCTCGCCGAGTCCGAAGTACATCGGCAGAACGCTCTGCGCCAGATAGCCGCTCTTGCCGTCGTTGTATCGCATGTAGATCTGCTTCCCCGCATAAAGGCGGACGACCGCTCCAAGCCCGTTGCGGTTGGCCTTGCTTCCTTGCAGCACAATCTTCAACCAGTGGATTGACCTCTTCGCGGCCAGGTCGCTCATCAACACCATCGGCTCCGAGTTGAAATCATTGGTCACGATGTCAAGGTCTCCATCGCCATCTATATCGAAGACGGCGGACGAACGCGAGGAGAGCGCGCCCATGATGCGCAGTGTGCCGGACTGCTTGAGACACAGTTTACCGACGACGCCTTCGGGCGGGCTTGAGCAATCCAAATCGAAAGAGAAGGCGTGCGTGCGCCCGTCGCGGCGAGGCTCTATGCCGAGGATGAATTCCGAGTCGAGAAACTTCTCCCCGCGATTGTTCAGGAGCATGGAGTTGATACCATAGCGGAAAGGGAAGCCCATCCCGCCCGTCACGAAAGCGTCGTCCCATCCATCCGCGTTGACATCCGCGACACTGATTCCCCAGGGCCAGTAGGTCTCCGCGCCGAGCCTGTCCGAGACTTCCTCAAACTTTCCATTCTCAAGCTGATGATAGAGGGCGTTGCCGAAGATGCTCTTGCCCTCGGTCATGAGAAACTCATCCTCCATGTGCATGGCCGCTTTGAGTTTCTCCTTCAAGATGCCTATATCCTCTGTCATGTCCGAGTGCATGTCTGTGACGAAGAGGTCCATGCGCCCGTCATTATCATAATCAAAAAACTTGACGCCCATGCTTCCCCACGGCGTTGCGGGAAAGTACTGCGCGGTCTTGTCCACGAACCTCTTGCCGCCCTCGTTCTCAAAATAGTGGTCGTCGCCCTGCATGTTCGTGAAGTACAAATCGGGCCAGCCATCATTGTTGACATCCGCGAAGTTGACATCGCCGTTCCACATCTCCGCGCGCAGGCCGAGTTCGGCAGTCATATCTTTGAACTTATCGCGGCCCATGTTCTTGTAGAGCACGCTATGCTCGTATCTGTCCGGGAAGAGGTGGCCGGAAAAAGCGTCGTTGAGTCCGACGTATGTTCCGTCGGGCCATCTCTTATCCGAAGTAAAGCGACCCACGTTACATATCACAAGGTCAACCAGTCCGTCGCGGTCATAGTCTAAGAACGCGGCCCCGACCGAATGTGCGACGACATTAATTCCCGCGTCCTCCGTGATGTCGCTGAAGCGACCGCGCCCCTCATTTCTGAAGAGGTGGTCGCCGCCGCGCACAGTCGTGATGAGCAAGTCCTGGTCGCCATCATTATCAATATCTGCGAAGGCCGCGCCGATGCTCACTGTGGTGGGCAGGGCGATGCCCGCTTCCGCCGTGATGTTCTTAAACTTGCCCGCGCCCGTATTGCGCCACAGTTCATTGCCGCCGAGTTGGTTGATGAACAGAATGTCGTAGAGTCCATCGCCGTCAACGTCTGCGACCGCGACCGCATTTCCGTGGTCATAGTGAGTCGGCGCGAAGTTCTGTAGCGCGCTGGCGGCGGGATGATGGCGAAAGGTGATGCCGCTCTCTTTCAATTGGTCTGTGAAATGGAACTGATAGAAGACCTTGAAGAGCGAGAGCGTCTTGCCCTGCGCTTGGGCGCGTGCGGCGAGCGTCTCCGCGCCTTCGTCCGGGTTGGGTGAGATTAACTGCCGTGGCGTGTTGACCTGTGCATGCAGAATCGAAGGGAGGAAAAGAAGTGAAAGAAAGAGTAACCATTGCAAGTGTCTAAGAGTGCTATTAAGAATAGATGTAGTTGTCAACGCAACACATCTCCTTTCGGGCTGTCAACTTCATCGGGCGAACTCTGACATGCCAGTCAAAGCTCTCTTGTCATAAATACGCTATACGGGTCTTCCACGTAATCGGCAAAGGGTGCGCAATAGGTGAAGCCAAAATTCGCGTAGAGTTGACGGGCAGGCTCGAAGGCTTCCATTGATCCTGTTTCTAAACTTAAGCGGTTGTAGCCGCGCCGCCTGGCTTCTTCAAGCATGTGATGAAGAAGATTTTTCGCCACGCCCTTTCTCAGATGTGACGAAGATGTCCGCATAGATTTGATTTCACCATGTTGAGCGTCCAGTTCCTTGAGCGCGCCGCAGCCGAGTAGTTCACCATTTTCCCAGACGGTCCAAAACGTAATTTCCGGCTTGCGTAATGCCTCTATATCGAGGGCATGCACACTCTCAGGCGGCGAGTGCAGCCTCATATGCCGAAGATGTTCTTGCAGGAGTTCGTATATCTCGGAACCTTTCAGATCATCTATTTTAATATGCATGAGAACATGCTCTTTTCACTTGCGTAAAACTCAACAGTGAAAGTGATGGCCGGAAGATGCTACACGGCTATTCCTGTTCCTCTCGATTCGATCCTTTCTCTAGCGGCTCCAGAGTTTGTGCTATCAATTGCCAACTCCCTTGCTTCTTTGTCCAGAGTCGTTTCACATATGTTTGCCGACCGGACGCGACATCGGTAGTGACATCATTAGTAACGCTTTTGTGAGTATGGGAAATTCCTTCGATGACAACTATATCTGCTCGAACACTGATTTTTCGGTTCTCGTCAATCGAGTAGTATGGGAGGACGCCATTCTGATAGCGAGTGACCGCCAGTTTCTTGCTGACAGCCCGATCACTACCCTCATATGAATCTGCATAGTAATCAGCCAGGATGCGCTCTAGCAGAGTAACATCGCGTTTCACTATCGCCTGTTTGAATTGATTCTCGGCACTGAGGACTTCTCGCTCCAGCTTTTTATCCGCACGAGATTGAGAGGTTGCCGGAGCGTTCTTCCATTGGGCCTGTTGCGCTATGATGGTAGACGCGAGCGCGAGCGATATCATGATAGTAATGTTCAGCATTCTCATGAGATGAGTTTCCTTCAGTGCCGGATTAAAATTTTATAGCAAGAGGCTTATAACTTGATTTGAATGGCCCGTCAATTCAGGCCAGAGAAGGGGAGCATTGCCACCCGCACGGTGTCAGTCTAAAATAATGAAAGATGAAAAACCTTCTTAACTTCGCGGCCCTGTTTGTGGTCCCCTGGCTGTTACTGGTTCTGATACAGGGCGAGTCTTGCCGGAGCGTCAAAATAGCTGATATGGATCAAAAAAAAGCAAATCGCTTGGCCGGGGGAGTGTGGGGCGGCAAGCATGTCAATCTGGAAGTCACGAATGAAGGCGCGAGTGTGGAGTTTGACTGCGCGCACGGAATGATTAACCAACCTATCATCCTGGACGCCAGGGGAGGCTTTAACGTACAGGGCACTTACGTGGCGGAAGGCCATGGGCCGACTCGTGAAGGCGTCGAAGCGGATGCCACGTCAGCGCGCTACAAGGGCTCGCTGAGCGGTGATTTGATGACCCTCACCGTCACGCTCGCCGAATCTACAAAGAGATCGGACACCTATACTCTCACACGCGGCAAACAGGGTAATGTTATGAAATGCGGGTGAGGTCTCCGGCAACCATTGAGGCTGTTGCAGTATATCTTGCTATCCCTCGCACCGTTTGAAAGCTCGCCCGCCAAAAGTTGGCCCACCCCCGCTTTTTTTATTTACATACGGAAG